>CAZQYA010000016.1:0-29224 GCA_964597325.1 uncultured Desulfovibrionaceae bacterium | reverse complement strand
CGAGACGGCGCTGAGGCTGCCCATGCCCAGGACCAGGGAGTCGAAAACGCCGGTAGTCGTGGTGTCGACAATGACGCCCGCCGCTGCCGCCGCGCCGCCGCCTCCGCCGCCCGCCGCGGACACTCCGAAGGACAGGCCGTCGATGCTCGCGGTATTGAAGGCATCCTGCGTGACCGCCCCGCCGCCCGTGACCACGGAACCGCCGTCGATGAGGGCCTCGGCGGTGTTGGTGATGACGTTGGCCGCGACCTTCACGTTGACAGCCGCCACCGCGTCGGCGGCCACGCCGCCCACGAAGGACAGGATGCCCGCACCGGCCTCGGCCGTCTGGTTCAGGGCGCTCGTCGCGTTGACTGTTGCGTGGCTGACGTTGGCCTTGACCGTATCGGTGATGACGTTGGCCGCGACCAGCAGGTTGAAGGAGCCGGATCCCGAGGCGGCCACGCCGATGCCGGCGGCCGCGATGTCCGCATCGTCCGTCGCGGTCAGGGAGAGGGTACCGGCGCCGACGCTCGAGCTGTCGATCAGGGCCTCGACGGTGTTGACGATGACGTTGCCGAAACCCGTGGCGCTGATGGACGCGATGCCCGAAGCGGCCACGCCCACGGTCAGGGAGGTGATGCCGGCGTCGGACTGCGCGTCCAGGGCGACGGTTCCGCCCGCCTCGACCGTGGAGGAATCGGAAATGAGCGCGGCAATGTGGTTGACGATGGTGTTGCCGGTCAGCACGCCGCCCACGGATACGCCGCCCGAGCCCGAAACGCTCAGGTTCAGGGCCAGGATGTTGGTGCTCGCGAAGTTTTCAAAGGGCGAATCCGCCAGGGCCTCGTCGATGTCTGCCTGGTAATCGGCCGGCAGAATCCACTCGGGGATGGTGCCCGGAGCGTCGTCCACGGCATTCAGGGATACGTCGCCCGTGGTCGTGACCGAGGAACCGGAAATCTCCGAAATGGTCGTGTTGGTGATGTCGTTGCCCAGGGCCGTGAGCTGCACGGAGAATCCGCCCGACCCGGACACGCCAAGATTCAGGGTGCGGATGATGGCCGCGGACTGCGAGGTCGCATCCAGGGCGGCGACGTCCAGGGTCGAATCGAAGACGCCGGTGGTCGTGGTGTCGACGATGACGTTCGCCGCTGCCGCCGCGCCGCCGCCACCGCCGCCCGCCGCGGCCACGCCGAAGGCCAGGCTGTCGATGCTCGCGGTCATGTCGGCCAGCTGCGTGACTGCGCCGCCGTTCACCACGGAACTGTCCTCGATGAGGGCTTCGGTGGTGTCGGTGATGACGTTGCCCACGAGGGTCAGGTTGCCGGCAGCCGAAACGTCGGCCGCGACGCCGCCCGAGAAGGCCATGATGTTCGCGCGGGACTCGGCGGTCTGGCTCAGGCCGCTGCCCGTGGTCACCGTGGAATGTACGATGTTGGCCTGAACCGTGTCGGTGATGACGTTGGCCGCGGCCAGCACGTTGAAGGAGCCCGCGCCCGAGAAGGCCACGCCGATGCCCAGGGCCGCGATGTCCGCACCGTTGTCTGCGGTCAGGGACAGGGCCTGGCCCGCGTCGACCGTGGAATCCTCCACCAGGGCCGTGACGCTGGCGACCATGACGTTGCCGAAGCCCGTGGCGTTCACGGCCATGGCCCCGGAGCCGGCCACGCCCACGGTCATGGCGGCGATGCCCGAATCGTTCACGGATTCAAGGGCCACGTCGCCCGTGGTGGTCACGGTGGAACCTGAGATTTTGGTTGAAGTATGGTTGACCATGACGTTGCCCGTGATCACGCCGTTGACCGCCACGCCGCCGGTGCCGGCCACGCTGACGTTCAGGGCCAGGATGTTGGCCGACGGGTTCAGGGGCGAATCGGCCAGGGCGTCGCTCAGGATGTCGTGGGTTTCCTGGTCATCCACGTATCCGCCCACGGCGTCCATGAAGGGCACCACGCTCGGCGCGATCTCGCCGGCAAAGGCGTCCACGGCGCCGGCCGTCACGGTCGCGTCGATGATTTCGGAACGGGTCGTGTTGGTGATGGTGTTGCCCATGGCCGTGAGCTGCACGGCAAAGGCGCCCGAACCGGCCACGCCGATGCCCAGGGTGCGGATGATGGAGCCGGACTCGGCGTCCATGATCAGGGTTCCGTCCGTGGTCAGGGTCGTGTCGCTCACTTCGGTCACGGTGCTGTTGGCGATGGACGCCGAGGCGATGCCCACGCCCACGGCCCCGCCGCCCGTACCGGCCACGCCCACGGCCAGGGTGTTGATCTCAGAGGAGTCCTGGGCCGTCAGGGTGACGTCGCCCGTGGCGTCGATGACGCTTACGTCGGCGTCCGTGCCCCGGATGGAGGCGCGGGTGGTGTTGGCGATGACGTTGGCCGAGATGGACACGAGCCCGGCGCCGGCGCCCGACGCGGCCACGCCCACGGAGAGGCCCATGATGTCCGCATCGTTGCTGGCATACAGGTCCAGGGTCGTGCCCGTGGTCACGGACGAGGACACGATGTCGCTGGCCGTGGTGTTGGCCACGACGTTGGCGCCGATGAGGGCGCCCACGGCCACCGCGCCCGTGCCGGCCACGCTCACGGCCGCCGAACGGATCAGGGAGGAATCCCGGGCATCGAGGTCCACGGCACCGGCCGTGGCCGTCACGATGGAGCCGTCGGTGATCATGGCCGTGGTGGTGTTGGCGATGACGTTGCCGAATCCCGTGGCGTTCACGGCCACGGCGCCCGAACCGGCCACGCCCACGGTCAGGGCAATGATGCCCGTGTCCGAATCGCTGTCGAGAACGATGTCGCCCAGGGTGGACGTGACGGTCGAATCCGAGATTTCCGTGGCCACGGTGTTGGCGATGACGTCGCCCGTGAAGGCGCCGTTCACGGCCACGCCGCCCGTGCCCGCCACACTGACGTTCACGGACAGGATGTTGGCGCCCGGGTCGAGGGGCGAATTGTTCAGGGCGTTCTGCAGGTCGGTCTTCGTGGTCTCGTCGAGGACGTAGTCGCCCACGGCGTCCATGAAGGGCACGACCGAGGGCGCGATGTCGCTGGCCGTAAGGGTCACGTCGCCCGCGGCGGTCACGGTTGAGTCCTCGATATGCGCCGTGGCGGTGTCGGCCACGACGTTGCCCATGGCCGTGAGCTGCACGGCAAAGCCGCCCGAGGCCGAAACGCCCACGGCCAGGGCCCGGATGATGGCCGAGGAATCGGACGTCAGGGCCAGGGTCGAACCGGTTTCAAGGTCCGTGTCGCCGATCAGGGTCTCGACGCTGTTGGCGATGACGTTGGCCGCCATGGCCACGCCCACGGCCCCGCCGCCGGTGCCCGAGACGCCCACGGCGATGGTGTTGATTTCGGATGCGTCGGAAGCGTCCAGGGTGATGGCCCCGCCCGCGTCAATGAAACTGCGGTCGAGGTCCGTGCCCTGGATGGAGGCGCGGGTGGTGTCGGCGATGACGTTGGCCGTCAGGGACAAGAGCACCGCCGCCGTGCCCGAAGCGGCCACGCCCACGGAGAGGCCCAGGATCTGGGAGGTGGTGTGCGCCTGCAGGTCCAGGGTGGTGCCGGTGATGACGTCGGAGGAGACGATGTCACTGGCCGTGGTGCTGGTGACCACGTTGGCGCCGATGAGGGCCCCCACCGCCACCGCGCCGGACCCGGCCACGGAGATGGCCGCCGAACGGATAAGGCCCGAGGTCTCGGCGTCCAGGGACACCGCACCCGTGGTCGCGGTCACGATGGAGCCGTCGGAGATGGTCGCCAGGGTCGAGTTGGCAATGACGTTGCCGAAACCCGTGGCGCCCACGGCCACGGAGCCGGACCCGGCCACGCCCACGGTCAGGGAGATGATGCCGGAGCTCATGTCGCTGGCCAGGGAGATGTCGCCCGCGTTGGAGGTGACCGTGGAGCCGCTGATCTCGGTCGTGACCGCGTTGGCGACCACGTTGCCCGTCAGGGCCGCGTTCACGGCCACGGAACCCGAGGCCGCCACGCTGATGTTCACGGCCAGGATGTTGGCGCTCAGATCGATGGGCGAACCGTCGATGGCGTCGTTGAAGCCCTGGGTGTACTCCGCCGGGACCAGCCAGTCGGGGATCAGGCTCGGGTCGAGGTCTGCGGCCGTCAGGAAGATGTCGTCGGCCGCCACGACTGTGGAGCCGGAAATGGATGCCTTTGTGCGGTTGGTGACCGCGTTGCCCAGGGCCGTGACCTGCACGGCCGTGGAGCCGGAACCGGCCACGCCGATGGCCAGGGCGTGGATGCCCGCCGAGGACGCGGCGTCCAGGGTCAGGGTGGAGCCGCCCGTGACCTGGGAATCGCTGATGGCCGCGTTCACGTCGTTGGCGATGACGTTGACCGCCGCGCCCACGCCCACGGCAGTGGAGCCGGAGCCGGCCACGCCGAAGGCCAGCGCGTCGATGATGGAGGCGTCCGTGGCGGCCAGGGTGATGGCGCCGCCCGCGATAACCGTGGACGCGTCCTCGATGGCCGCTGTGGTGCGGTTGGTGATGACGTTCCCTGACATGGAGACCATGACCGCCGTGGAGCCCGAGGCGGCCACACCGCCGGTAAAGGCCAGGATGTCGGAATCGTTTTCCGCGGCGACGCTCAGGGCGCCGTGGCTGGTCACGGTGGAGCCCGAGATGACGGCGTTGACGTCGTTGACGATGACGTTGGCGCCCACGAGCACGCCCACGGCCGTGCTGCCCGAACCGGCCACGCTCAGGGCCAGGGAACGGATCTGGGACTGGTCGGAGGCATCGAGGCTCGTGACGCCGCCGCTGGAAACGCTGGTGGCGTCCTCGATCAGGGCCGAGGTGCGGTTGGTGATGACGTTGCCGAAGCCGCTGGCCTGCACCGCGGTCTGGCCCGAGGCGGCCACGCCCACGGAAAAGGCGATGATCCCGGAGTCGGTCGCGCCCGTGACGAAAATGTCGGAATCCGCGTCGAGCACCGCGCCGGTGTCGGCGTTGACCCCAGCCAGGACGGTGGAATTCTCCCCGATGGAGGCCTCGACGGTGTTGGCCACCACGTTGCCCATGACGGCCACGCCCACGGCCGTCTGACCGGATCCGGCCACGCTGACGTTGACGGCCAGAATGTTGGCGTCAAGCTCGATGGGCGAGCCGTCCAGGGCCTCGTCCACGGCCGTGGCCTGCTCCGAGGGCAGCATCCAGGTCGGAAGAATGAGAGGTGCCACGTCCTTGGCCGCGACGGTGATGTCGCCCGAGGCGCGCACGGTGGAATTGTCGATGGTGGCCGTGACCGTGTTGGCCACGGCGTTGCCCAGGGCCGAGACCGAGACCGCGCCCTTTCCGCCGCCCGAGACGCCGAGGCCCAGGGAACGGATGATGGACGAAGACTTGGTGTCCAGGCTGACGGTGGCATCGGCGCTGGTAATGGCCGTGCCGGCGGCGTTCAAGCCCGCGCTGACCGTCGAGTCGGTGATGGCCGTGGTCAGGAAATTGGCGATGACGTTGGCCGAAATGGCCCCGCCGCCGGCCCACTGGCCCGCGCCCGCCCCGCCGAAGGCCAGGGCGTCGATGACCGAGGCGTCGATGGCCGAAAGCGCCACGCCGGTGGAGGCGCTGACGTCCGAGCCGCCGGTGATGCTCGCTTCCAGGTCGTTGTGCACGACATTGACGGAAATGCCCACGCCGCCGGCGTACTTGCCCGAACCGGCGCCGCCCACGGTCACGCTGACGATGCCGGAGCTTGTGGACGACGGCATGTCGAGGCCCGACACACCCAGGGGCAGGTTGGACGGGTCCGTCTCTTCCGGAGGCGCGATGCCGGCCGCGAGGCTGACCCCGCCGCCCGTGGAGGTCACGTCGGAATCGTCGATGTTGGCCAGCATGGTGCTGCCCGCATAGACCGTGGACAGGGCCGCGCCCACCGCGCCCTTGGCCGATCCGGCGAACCCGCCGGCCACCATGACCACGGTGGTGGCGTCGGACGCCGCGAGGGAAATGTCACCGGCGGCCGTGAGGGTCGAACCCGCGGCCACCTGGGAGGTGATCGTATCCACGACGATGGACCCGGAGATGGATCCGCCCAGGGCGAACTTCTCGCCCCCGGCCCCGCCGAGGGTCACGCTGACCATCGTCTCCGAGGCGGTGGAGGACATGTCGATGGTGGAGCCCGACGTGATGTCGGACCCGCTGACCAGCGTCGTCACGGAATTGAAGGCCAGGTTCAGGCCGATGGCCGCGCCCACGGCCGCCTGGGACGTGGAGACGGCCACGCCGCCGGACACGGCCACGCAGACCTCGGAGTCCGTGGCCGTGAGGCTGACCGCGCCGCCAGCCTGGACCACGCTGTCGGTCACGCTCGACTCGACGGTGTTGATGAACAGGTTGAAGGCCGTGGACCCGGCCAGGGCGAACTTCTCGGCCCCGCCGCCGGCCACGGTCACAGTCACCACCACGGCGCCCTCTTCGGCTTCGCTCGTGAAGGAGCCCGAAGTCATCAGGGTCGATTTTTCGGTTCTGGCGCGCACTGTGTTGGCCACGCTGTTCCCGGCGATGGACACGCCGCCGCCGAAGGTCTTGCCCACGCCGATGGCGCCGGCGAGGCTGAAAATGCCCGTGAAATCCTTAGCACTCAGGAGATAGTCGCCCGAGGACAGATCCGTCTCCGTGGTGTTCAGCACAGCGGCCTCGATGGTGTTGGCCACCACGTTGACCGAGGCGGTGCCCGCCCCGCCGTATCCGGCTTCCTTGCCCGCGGCGATGCCGGCGGAACCCGTGGCCGAAACCACGATGGAGGTGCTCTGGGCCTGTACGGTCAGATCCCCGCCATGGCTGAAATCGGTCAATCCGTCGATCTCCGAGCGGATGGTGTTGGCCAGAACGTTCACGCCAATGGCCACGCCGAAGCCCGCCTTGCCGCCAAAACCGCCCGAACCGCCCACGGCCACCACCACGGTGGTGTCGTCGGCGCTCAGGATGACGTCGTCACTTACGTCCACGACGCCCGTGATGTCGCGCAGGGCCGCCTCGGTGGTATAGGCCGTGACATTCACGCCCACGGACCCGCCCACAGCATAGCCCTTGGAACCGGTCGCCCCGGCAAAACCCGCCGCCAGGGACACGATCCAGCCCGTGCGGTCGGCGTTCAGGGCCAGGCTGCCCGCGCTCAGGCTGGACACGCCCTCGATGAAGGCGTCGGTGGTGCCGTAGAGCACGTTGATGCCGAAGGCCCCACCAAAGCCCACGCCCTTACCGGTGCCGCTGCTCACGGCAAAGCCCACACCGCCGGCCAGGGAAATCGTGCCCGTGCTGTTCACGGCCTCCACGGTCAGGGTCGAACCCGTCAGGGTCATGGCCCCGGCGTTCAGGACATAGGCCCGGGCGTCCTCGTCGGCCCAGTTCACGGCCACGGAGGCGGAAATGCCCACGCCGCTCTTGTTCTGGGACGTCTGGTCGGTCACACCGGAGGTTTCATCGGTGAGGGAGGCGATGTCGCTGTTCTCGGAAAACTTGCCGTCGTCCTTGGCCTGGTTCAGCACGCTGCCCCAGTTCTTCTGCCAGTCGGACAGGTCCTGATTGCTCTGCTTGGAACCGTTGGAGCCCTGGGTGCCGCCGGTGCCGGGATTCTTCGGGGTCGAGCCCGAATCCGGGGCTTCAGACTTGCCCTGGCCTGTGGCGATGCCGCCGGAAACCACGATATTGGCCACGACGCCGCTGTTTTCGGCGCTGACGCGCACGTTGCCGCCCGAGGTGAAGGAACCCCTGGCGCCGGACGTGTCGTCGGAAGCCAGGTCGCCGATGACGGCCTGGGTGTCGCGGATGACGAGATTGAAGCCCACGGAAGCGCCCACGCCCACGCCCTCGGCCACGGACACGCCGCCCAGCACGTTGAAGAGCCAGGTGTCGTCATGGGCCGCGACAAGGACCGAGCCGTTGTCCGCGGGATCGGTCCCGGCCGGGTCGTAGATGTCGCCCGAAGCCACGTCGATGACCGCCCCGTTCTCGATCTGGGCGATGGTGCTGTTGCGCACGATGTTCACGCCCGCGGTGCCGTTCAGGCCGAAATTCTCGGACTTGCCGCCCGAGGCGCCCACGTTCACGCCCAGGACGTCGTTGTCCGCCGTGACCTGCAGGGTGTCGGCGTGCAGGTTCACGCCGTCCTCGATCTTGGCGGTGACGGTGCCGGCGTAATCCGCCGCGAAAAGCGCGATGCCCACGCCCGACTTGCCCTCGCTCCCGGCACTGGGCAGCAGCGCGCTCTTGTCGAAGCTCAGGCTGTTGAAACTCACGCCCTTGACCGTGCGCGGGTTGTCCGCCGCAAGGGAAATGGACGGCAGGTTGATGTTGCCGATGAAGTTGACGGTCTCGTTCAGGCTGTAGGCCGAAACCACCACGTCCTGGTCCGTTCCGGCGTTCGGTTTCTGGTTGATCTGCGCCCCGCTCTCGATGACGGCCGTGGCCGTGTTCTGCAACTCGAGATAGGTGACTGCCCCCGCCAGGGCCAGGGACTGGCCCTTGGCCGTGGCCTGGGTCCAGGACGTGGTGAACACGTTGCTGGCCCCGAAGTCCCCACTCAGGTAGGCGACCAGATTCTCGGCGAAATTCCCGGCCTTGCGCAGGGTCGGGTTGATGGACGACCACAGGGTTTCATCGGAAAAGTCCTCAGCCGCGCCGACGTCATGCGGCTCGGTGCCGATGTACTCATACCAGGTGCCGACATCGCCGCCGCCCGTATGATTGGTCTGCACCTCGACGATGTCGCCGTTGAACACGGTCACGCCGCCGCCATCGGTCTGGTCGGTGGTATAGGTGGCTGTTTCCAGCCACGGCGTGACCAGATCCACGCCCAGGGACCAGGAATAGTCGTTCAGGGTCTGGGCGTTGACAGTCAGAGTGCTGCCCGCGTCCACCACGGCGTTTTCGCTGATGACGGCCTCGGCCGTGCTCAGGTCCACGGCCACGGCCAGGGCCAGGGAGCCGGACAGTTTGCTGGAGCTGGTTTCGATGCCGGGATTGTTCTCCGTGGAGGCGCTGGCGCCGACATTGGGCGGCGAGGCCACGATGCCGGCCACGGTGACGGTGCCGCCGGCGTCGACGGCGCCGTTCATGCCGTCACCGTCCGTGTTCCCGTCGCCGATGCGGGCGCTGGCGGACTGGATGTCCACGCTCACGGCGAGGGAACCCGCCAGGTCGACCTTGGCGGAGAAATCAGCCGGCAGGTCGGGACCATTGGTCGGGCCGTCCTTTTTCAGGCTGTTGGAAAACTTGGTCCAGAGGTTCTTGCCCAGGATCGAGAACGGCGAGGTCACGGACGCCTTGACGTCGTCGAGCACATCGCCCTTGGAGCTGGAGCCCGTTCCGGCGGACGCGGACGTCCCGCTGCTGGACGAGGGCAGGAAGAACAGCTTCTTGGTGGGAATGGATTCCCGGGACATGGTCGCGGACACGAGGACGTTGCCGTCCACGTCGGCCGTACCGTCGAGCCAGGCGTTTGTCTGGCCGTCCTCCACGGACACGGCCACGGCGATGCCGGCGATGCCGTCCTTGCCCGTGGCGGACGTGGCCTTGGTCACCAGGCGTTCGGTGTTGTCGGCCATGACGTAGAGATTGCCGCCGACATCCAGGTACGAGTCGTCGGTGACATGGGCCGTGGCGTCGGAAACCACCACGTTCACGGCCGCGCTCAGGCCGATGCCCTTGATGGCCGACGGCGAGGCCGTGGCCGTGGATGTCTGGTCCGTCGTGGCGTGGATCACGGCGTCTTCGGTAGTGATGATGTCGCCGGCCACCGTGACGGTGGCGTTCGAGACCACGACGCTGGCCGCCCCGGCGAACAGGAACGCCACGGTCGGCGACGCCTTGGACGTGGCATAGGTGCTCGCATTGGCGATGAAATTGCGCGAGGTGATGACCGCGTTGTCCTGGATGTCGATGTCGGCGTTGGAGATGACCACGGACACGGCGAGTTCCGCCGTGGCCAGGCCTTCGAGGGTGGACAGGATCGTGTCCGTCAGGCCGGCCACGCCGCCCATGGTGCCGGGCGCCGACACCGTGGAGCCGTTGTCCACGGTGGCGGTGATGCTCACGTCGCGACCGGTGATCACGCTGCCGCTCTCGACGGTCACGCCCACGGAGCCGATATCGAGGTTGAACAGCAGGCTTCGCCAGGGCGCATTGTCCACGACGTTCAGCAGGATGTCGCCGTCCTGGTCGCCCCCGCCGAGGCCTTCGGCCAGGAGGCTTGAGCCCGACTCCATGGTCATCCAGTGGCCTTCCATGGAGATATCGCCGGCCGCGCCAAGGTCGGAGCTGGTGCCGAGTGCTGCGCCGGATTCGATGGTGATGTTCTCGGCGACGACCGTGAGGTCGCGTCCGTTCAGGGAGGTTGTGCCGCTGAACGTCACGTCGCCCGGGCTCATCTCGTTGGTGTTCAGGCGCCCGGCATTGATGATCAGATCGAAATTGACCGTGCCGAGATCGTTGACCGTGACGGTGTCATGATCCCACGAGTAGCTCATGCCGGTATTGACGGTCAGGGAGCCCGTGGGGTTGACCACGACGACGCTGTCGCTCAGCCAGTTGGTGTCCGTGATCTGGATTTTGCCGTCGTCCGTGCGCGTCAGCTCTACGTCGTTTGGCGTGCGGCGCACCACATCCGTGACCACGGCGCCGCCGATGGCGGCCACCGCGCCCACAGGCGCCAGAACCGCGCCAAGGCCCGTGGCAAGGGGAACGCCCGCCAGGGAAAGATAGCCGAGGGCGAGAAGGTCTTCGGCCCCGTACGCGTTGAAGACCACGTCCTGCACGGTGCCGTCGCCGGTGACGGATTCGAAGTCCGTCCCGAAGGCCAGCTGGCTGAACGCGTTGGAGACGCTCCCGAGATCCAGTTCATCGGTGCCGTCGCCGCCGCTCAGGGACAGGGACGGGGCAAAGGAGGTGTTCAGGGTGACGGTGTCGTCCCCGCGACCGGCCCGGATGGCCAGGGAGCCGGAGGCGTCCGGGGCGTCGAAGGTGATGGCGCCGAAGGAGTTGTTCGTGCTCGAAAGCTCGTAGCGTCCGCCGGCGGCGTCATCCAGGACGATCTGGTCCGCGCCGCTGGTGCCCATGACGATGAGGTTCCGGGCGTTTTCCACGTCCGAATGGGTCACCACCGTAGAGCCGTCACGGGTCATGCTGTCGCTGGTGAACACGATATCCTGTGCCGCGGAGGTCGGCACGGTCGCGGTCAGGGTCAGGGTATCGGCGCCGTCGATGGCGGTGACGGCCAGATAGCCGCCCTTGCAGGCCGCCGTGTACCCGGCCAGCCCGTCAAGCTGCCCGGCGAGGTCGGTCAGCACCTGCTGCAGGGACTCGTTGCCGGACACGGTATGGGAGTACGTCGTCCCGTTCAGGGTGACGGACCAGGTCTGCCCGTCCAGGGGAACGCCCTCGAACATCACCAGGGTGGTCTCGGGGTCGGATGTGCCCGCGGCGTAGGTCGCCGCGGCCAGCAGTTCGGCCGCGACGGTCAGGTCCGCGGCGGTGCTGGTGACGACCAGGTACTGGTCCTTGACGGCCACGGAGTAGCCGCCGGCCTCGATGAGAGAAGCCAAGTCCGCCACGACCGCGTCCCGGTCCTCGCCGGGCTGCACGTCGTGGGTGTACGGGACGTCGTCCACGGTGACGGTCCAGGCCTCGTCGGCCACGGGATCGCCGTCCAGCTGCAGCACGCTCGTCAGGGACTCGAAGGGCGTGACCGTTGCCGCCGCACCGACGGGAAGGTCGGTTTCCACCTGCAGGGCGTCGCCGGAAAACTTGACGATGGTGATCACGCCGCCCGAGGTTCCGGCGGCATAGCCCGAGGCGTCGTTGATCAGGGCCGCCAGGGCCTCGTGCACCTCTCCCAGGCTTTCGCCGGTCAGGGAGGTATGGGTGAAATCCGTCCCGTCCACGGTCACGGTCCACTCCTGCCCGCCGGACGGGGCCCCGGTCAGGCTTACGCTCGTGGTCGTGGCGAGGGCTGCGTACGCGTCGCCCTGGGCCGCGGCCAGCAGGTTCGCCGTCACGCTCAGGTCACCGCCGGACGCCAGGGAGACGACCAGGGTGCCGCCTTCGGCGCCGGCTGCGTAATCCGTCGAGGTGTTGACCAGGATGGCCAGGGCCTCGACCACGTCGGCCAGGCTCTGCCCTTCGGTCACGGTCCAGCCGTACTCCGACTCCACGCTCTCGCCGTCGACGGTGGTGGCCACGGTCACGGTCCAGGTCTCGCCGGCCTGGGGCGTGCCGCTGAAGACCAGAGAGGCCGTGGACGCCGATATCGCATCGATGGTGGCCGCGTTTCCGGCCGACACGTCGTAGCTGATGGAATCCGTGCCACCCTGGCCGTCGATGGTCAGGGAGCCGGACATGGTGAACTGGCCCACGGAAAACTGGTCGTCGCCCGCGCCGCCGGAAATGGTCAGGTCGCCGGAATCCGCGAACTGGAAATACCCGAACGTCCCGTTCAGGCTCAGCACGCCGAGCTTGCCCGTGGCGTCGTCACGGCCGATGCGCATCAGCGCGTCCGAGGCCTCGGCCTCTTCGATGCTGATCAGGGCGCTGGTCGGAACCGTCGAGGAGCTGTCGGATTTTTCGGAGGATACGGTAAGGCCCGTGCCGTCGAGCTTCGTGATGCGCAGGGTGTTGCCCTGCACGCCCGTCAGGTAGCCTGCGGCCGCGAGCTGCGTGGACAGGGCCGCGACCACGTCCGTCATGCTCTCCAGGCCGTCCACGGTGTGGGAATATTCGACGTCGTCGACAACGATGCCCCACTCCTGCCCTTCGGACAGAAGACCGGTGAAGGAGACGTCCGTGGACCATGTGGCGGCATAATTCAGGGCCCGCGTGACGGCGCTGGACGCGTCGTCCATCCACTCGATGCCGGCGTAATCCAGGGTGTCCCCGTCGCGCACCACGGCGCCGGAATCCACACCGGAAACATAATGGGAAATATCCGTGGCCGAGCCTTCCAAACGCATGGAGTCCAGGCCCGTGGCCGTGTCTTCGAGGCTGCCGATGATGGAGCCGTCCACGGAGCCCGCTCCCTGCACCGTGAACATATCATTATACTCGTCCTGACCAACCAGGGTCTCCATGCCGGAGAACGCAAAAGTGCCGTTCAGGTCGCCTGCATTCCCGCCGGAGACGGTCCACTCGTTGTCCTGGCCGAAGCCGATGAGCACGTCGGCGGACGTGGAGCTGCCCACGACCTCCTGGATGCCGTTTATGCCCATGACGCCGGTGGCCGCGCCCGCCTTGAGGGAGCCGTCGTTGGCCACGGCGTCCATGTCCGTGAGATCCACGGTCACGGCGGTGGTGTACAGGGCATAATCGAGAATGTTCACGCTGCCGGCCGGGCCGCCCTCGATGTAGCCACTGAACACGGCCTCGTCCTCGAAGACGAAACGGTTCTCGCCCTGGCCGCCCATGATGGTGTCGATGCCTGCGGAGTTGCCCAGGGTGTTGGCGCCGTCGGTGACGGACACGGTGCCGTCGGCGTGGAAGGTGAAGGTCAGGTCGGCCGTGACGCCCGAGAAATCCAGGGTGTCGTAATCCGTGTCCCCGGCGTCGCCGATGGTGAAGGAGCCCCAGCCGTCGGCGAAGACGAAGGTGTCGCTGCCCGTGCCCGAGACCACGGTGGTCACGTTCTCGACCCCGCCGGATGTGCCGGCCACGGTGTTGCCGTCGTCATCGCTCACGGAAACGGTCTGGTCCGCGTCGAAGGTGAAGGTCAGGTCCGCCGTGGCGGCGGAAAAATCCAGGGTGTCGGTGTCCGCGGCCGATGGATCGGTCACGGTGTCGTTGCCCCAGCCGTCGGCAAAGGCAAAGGTGTCGTCGCCGTCGGTGCCGGTCCAGACGTCGTCGCCGGCTCCGCCCACGACCTGCTCGACGTTGGCCGCCACGGATGTGCCCGTGGCCGTTCCGGCCTGCAGGTTGACCGCGATGGTGCCCGCGTACCCCGTGTAGTCCAGGGTGTCCGTGCCGCCGCCGGCGGCTTCCACGACCGCCACGGTGCCGGTGGAGGGATCCAGGGCGTACGTGTCGTCGCCCGCGCCGCCGGCCAGGGTGTCGGCCCCGCCACCGCCGGCCAGGCTGTCGGCCCCTGCCCCGCCGGTAATGGCGTTCACGCCCGCGTCGCCCGCCAGGGTGTCGTCGCCGGCGCCGCCGATGATGGCGTCGATGTTCTGGACGCCCTCGGTGGCCGTGGCCGTCCCTGCGGCCAGATCCACGCTCACCGCCGTGGTCCAGGCCGAGTAGTCCAGGGTCGACGTGCCGCTGCCGCCGTCGATGGTCCCGGCGAATTCGGCGCCGTCCTCGAACACGAAGGTGTTGGCGCCCGAGCCGCCGATAACCTGTTCGACAACCTCGGTCTGGGCTACGGTATTCAAGCCGTCAGTGACGGACACGCCGCCGTCGGCGTGGAAAGTGAACGTGAGGTCGGCCGTGACGGCCGAAAAATCCAGGGTGTCGATGCCGCCCTCGCCCAGGTCCTCCACGGTGTCGGCGCCCCAGCCGTCAGCGAAAACAAAGGTGTCCGAACCGCCCTCACCCGCAAGAGTCTGATCCTGGGCATCGCCGATGATCAGATCGCCGGCCGCGCCGCCCGTGACATTGGCGATGTTCGTGAACTGCCCCGAGACCACTGCGGCCGCCAGGTCGGTGCCCTGCATGGAGGTCGCGGCAACGCTCTGGGCCAGGCCCAGGTCTTCGGCCGCGGTGCAGCCGTTCAGGCTCTCGATGCTGAAATTCCCGCCTCCACCCGAAGCGTCGGCAACGGTGATGCCGTACCCGGTGAGGGTCGCCGTGAGGCTCGCGTGAGCGCCGGTGATGGCGTCCAGAACATCCTGGACCGTGACGGCGTTGCCGAGGTTCACGTCCACCACCGTGCCGTCGCGCAGGGTGATGCGGATGTTGTCCAGCAGGGAGGCGCCATTCAGTTCAGCCCCGCTGCCCTCGCCCTCGATGCCGAGCGCTGCGGCCACGCCCGTGCCGTAGAGGCTCTCGACCTTCAGATCCCCTTCGCCGTCGGCATTGTCCACGACCACGAAACCGTTGCCCGCGTCGTTCAGGGACATGTCGATGAGGGTGCTTGACCCGTTGATGCGATCCAGGGCGTCCTGGACCGTGGTCGCGCCGCTCAGGCTGACCACGAAAAGCGTGCCGTCGGACAGGGTGAAGCGCAGGTCGTTGACCAGGGTGCGGCCGTACAGGGTCGCGCCGGTGTAGACGTCGTCCAGGCCCAGGTCCGTGGCCGCCGTGGACCCGTTCAGGTTGATGACGGACAGGGAGGTGTCGCCGCCGGCCGTGTCCGTCAGGGTCAGGCCGTTGCCCTCGGCGTTGACGGCCGCGCTGATGCGCGGGTCCGCGGCGTTGATGGCCGCGATGACGTCGCCCACGGTGGTGGCCGTGCCGAGGTCGATGTCGATGCTCTCGTCATTGGTCAGGATGATGCGCAGGTCGTCGCCGAAGACCATGTCCACGCCGTCGCCCACGTTCAGGGTCGACAGGAGCGTGCCGGTGGTCAGGGTCTGGGGGGCCGCGCCCAGTTCGGACAGGGTCGTGTCCGCGTCCAGGGTGGCCGTATCCAGGCCGCCGCCGAAATTCAGGTGCGCGGCAAGGGTCTGCTCCGAAAATTCGGCCATGGCCGAGCCCTGCAGGGAGCCGCCGAGGGAGAAGGTGCCGCCGTCCAGGTCAACGAGCGCAGGTGTCCCGTAGGCCGAGAAATCGAGGAGGTTGGTGCCGCCGGCCCCGCCGTCGATGGTGCCCGCGAAGGTCGCGCCCTGCTCGAACGCGTACGTATTGTTGCCGCTGCCGCCGATGAAGGCGGCCAGGTCGCCGGAGTATTCAAGGATATTGATCCCGTCGGTGACCGAAATGGTCCCGTCAGCGCGGAAGGTCACGGTCAGGTCCGCGGTCACGCCCGAAAAATCAAGGAGGTCAGCGTCGCCCGTACCGGGGTTGGAGATGGAATCCTCGCCCCAGCCGTCCTCGAAGACATAGGTGTCCCCGGCCACGGTGCCGGTGAATTCGTTGTCCTCGTTGTCGCTGGTCAGCACGACGCCCGCGGCGCCGCCCACGACGACGCGCATGTTGGAGACGCCGCCCGTGCCCGTGGCCGTGCCTGCGGTGAGGTCTGCCGCCACCGCTGCGGTCCAGGCCGAGTAGTCCAGGGTGTTGGCGCCGCCCAGGCCGCCGTCCAGGGTGCCGGCAAAGGACACGCCGTCGGCCATGAGAAACGTGTTGTCGCCCGAGCCGCCGATGAAGGCCGAGACGCTTCCGGCCTGGCCGAGAATCTCGGACAGGCTGCCCACGGACAGGGTGCCGTCGGCGTTCACGTTCACGGTCAGGTCCGTGGTGTACTCGGAAAAGTCGATGATGCCGTCGCCGCCATCGATGGTGCCGGCAAAGGTGGCGCCGTCCTCGAAGACGTAGGTGTTGACGCCCGAACCGCCGACGATGCTCTCCATGCCGGCCACATGATCCAGGAAGCTCGCCCCGCTGGCCGCGGAGACGGTTCCGTCGGCGTGGAAGGTCACGGTCATGTCCGTGGTCACGCCGGAAAAGTCCAGGGTGTCGCCCGCGCCGCCCGAGTCCGTGACCACATCAGCGCCCCACCCTTCGGCGAACACGTACGTGTCGCTTTCGGCGCTGCCGCTCAGCTCGTTGTCCGCGCCGCTTCCGGCCAGGGTCGCCGCCCCGGCGCCCGAGACGACGTTTGCCATATTGCTCACGCCCGCCGTGCCCGAAGCGGTGCCGGCGGCCAGGTCCACGCTCACGGACGCGGTCCAGGCCGAGTAGTCCAGGGTGTTGACGCCCAGGGAGCCGCCGTCGATGGTGCCGGCGAAGGACGCGCCGTCGGCAAAGGAATACGTGTTGTCGGCCGCGCCGCCGATGAAGACGGCGCCGCCGCCCGCCTGGACGAGAATGTCCGAGGCGCCGCGGACCGTCACGCTGCCGCCGACGTTGATGTCCACGTCCAGGGCCGTCAGGTACGCCGAAAAGTCGAAGGTGTTGGTGCCGCCCGTACCGGCATCCAGACTGCCCGCGAACGATGCCCCATTCTCGAAGATATAGGTATTGTCGCCCAAACCGCCGATGAACGCCTCCATGCCCGAGACCTTGTCCAGGACGTTCCCGTCGCCGGCCACGGAAATGGCGCCGTCGGCGTGGAAGGTCACGGTCAGGTCCGCGGTCACGGCCGAGAAATCGAGGGTATCGCTGCCGCCGGCGTCGGTGATGGAGTCGTGCCCCCACCCGTCGCTGAAGATGAACGTGTCGTCGGCTGCCGTGCCCGTGAACGTCTCGTCGTCCGCGGTGCCCGTGAAGTCGGCCAGCAACGCCGCATAGCCTTCGGGGGACAGGTTCGTGGTCTCAATGGAACCGGTGGAGATCTCCAGGTCCCAGTCGCCGCCCAGGGCCGCGGCGCCCGTGGCGTCGTCCGAGGCGGCCACGTCGGCGCCCGTGGCCGAGGCCAGGGATTCGACGAAGTCGATCCCGGCATCGCCGGAAGCCACGCTGCATCCGTAGAGCAGGATATCCCCGTTCCAGGTCAGCGCTTCGCCCCATGTCGCGAGGTCATCGGCATGTTCGGCGACGGTCTCGGCGTTCATCATCACCGAGCCGAGGCTCACCTCACCCTCGGAACCGTGGGCCAGGATGTGCACGGCGCTGATGTCGTTTCTGTCCTGCAGAATGTCGCTGATCTGGCCGAAACCGTCCTGGGCGGCATCCAGAATGTGGATTTCGTAATCCACAAGGGTCTGCGACGGGCTGCGCAGGCCTTCGAGAAGATTGGCGTACTCGCCGACTCCGGGATCGACGAACACCAGTTCCGTGGGCCGCGTCAGATCGAGCCTGTCGGCGGCGGACACGTCCGTGGCGGAGGAGATGGCCGGATCAGCCGTCTGTGACAGCGGCTGCTCTATGGCCACCGTTGCGGACGGATCCTGCGGAACGGCATCGGGATGTTCGAACCCGAGATCCGCCGAAAGCAGAATACGTGGCTCCAGCGTCTCGAACTTCATCTTGCGCCGGGTTTCCGTACGGTGAGAGGCGGCGCGCCGTGCGGCGGCAATCTTATTCCGGAACAGCTTCAACATATCCATATCCTCCCGCTGCTCCCGCCAGGGGACAGCAAAGCGGTGATCGTCGTTATTTCAGGAGCCAGTTTTCAAGTTCCGTCAGGTCCGCTTCGGCCAGGGTGCCCACGGCCTGCCGCAGGCGCAGGCTGTTCAGGATGTAATCGTAGCGCGCCTGGGCGTGGTCGATGCTGACCAGGGCCAGGTCGCGTTCGGCGTCGAGGACGGCGAGGCTGGTGAACAGCCCGGACATGAACCCCTCCTGCTTGGCCTCCAGGGCCAGCCTGTTGGCGCGCACGGATTCGGCCAGGGCGTCCACCCGCTTCAGGGAACTGTCCACGCCCAGGAAGGCCGAGCGCGTCTTGCGGTCCACGGACCGGGTCTGCTTGACCAGTTCCTGGCGGGCGATGCTGACCTCGTGCCGGGCCGAGCGGACCCGGGACGAGACCTCGCCGCCCTGATAGATGGGCATCGTGAACTGCACGCCGATCTTGAAGGTCTCCACTTCGCTGCTGCCGCCGAAAAGGGAGTCCTCGGTGTCTTCGTTGTCATAGGAACCGACGAGATCAAGGGTGGGGTAATGGCCGGCGGTCCGGCGCTCGACTTCGAGTTCCGCCGCTTCCACGGCCCTCTTGCCGAGTTCGATGGCCGGGTTGCCATCCAGGGCGCTTTTCAACCACTCGTCGAGAACTGCCGGTTCGGGGCCCTTGAAAGAGATGTTGGGCCCCAGACCCGCCAGGTCGGCCACGTCCCCGCCCGTGACCTCGTTCAGGGCCTGAAGTGCATCGGCGAGATCGTTGCGGGCGGTGATGGTCTGGGCCTCGGTGGCGGCCAGGCGCGCCTTGGCGTCATGCAGGTCGGTTATGGGGATGAGGCCCATGTCCAGGCGGCTCTGGGCGAGTTCGAAGTGCTTTTCAACGGCGGCCTGCTCGACCACGGCGTAGTCGAGGCGATCACGCGCCGCCAGGGCCTTGAAATACAGGTCGGCGACCCGTGTGATCAGCTCCTGGCCGGCCAGAAGGTACTCCACTTCCGATCGCAACCGCACAACTTCGGCCTGCTTCCATCCAAGATACGCAGCCCAGTCGAACAGGGGCTGTGTCAAATTCACACCGTAGGTTGTCGTACCGTAATCAGAGTTTCCTGAAGCATATACTTCATTGTCACTACTGACTATATCTTGATTTTGATGCACGTAACCAGCTGTAGCTACAAGCGCGGGAAGCATTGCTGCCAAAGCCTGGCGCTTACCCTCTTGGGCCACAAAAATCCTGAATTGATAACTTTGAAAAGTTGGATCATTTTTGAGTGCACTTTTGTACACATCCATAAGATTTATTGCATTCGCAGAAATCGGAATTTGGAGAAAAGCAAATATTAATAAACATATTTTCCTAAAGCGAGTCTCGACTTTAAAATCAAAAAACCCGATTTGAAATCTCATTGCTTCCTCCAAAAAATATTATTTTTTTTAATGGATATATATTTTTATAAATGTATATGTAAAATAGCAGAAAATAATTTTTAAAAAAAATTATGCATAAAATCTTATAAAATATAAATTTCAATAATAAAAAAATGCATTTGACTACGAAGAAAAACAAAGAAATGCCAAAAATTACCACCTCCTACCATACCTACCTAGGCATTATCAAGTACATTCTGATAATATTTATAAGTAACAATGAGAAGTTATACCATGCTCAATATCCAGCGAAACAGAATACACATATCCAATGGCATACCAATGAATAGTATTTCAAAATTCATAAAAAAAAGAACATAAAACATAATTTTAGATTGTTGAAAAACACGACAGGGCCCACAGACTCATGAAACGAGAACATTTCAATACATCCATAGTACTGGAGAATTATTTGTGCACACATACGTTCCGAGACACGTACATACAGGGAGGACACGACAAAAAGGAGTAACGCTTGCGGCAGGGATGCCAGGTTGTACCAGATGCATATTTCGCCAGGGCCCGGTCATGTCGAATCGGCTCAAGGCACAGATATTGTCCTGCGCCGGCAAAATCCGGAAAGGAGGGCGCGGTCGAATGGGATGGGGAAGAAAAAACGGACGCCTCCTCGAAGCCAAGGGCTCCGAGGAGGCGTCAAGCGAATACGGTGAGATCAGTTGGAACGAATTTTGGAAATAACCTGCAGCAGACGGCCGACATCCACGGGCTTGGACAGATAGCCGTCCACACCTTCGCCCAAGAACCGCTCCCGGTCCCCGGTCATGGCAAAGGCCGTCAGGGCGATGACCGGCACGGACCTGGCCTCCTCTCCCGCGTCGCCACGACGAATGGCCCGGGTGGTCGCGATCCCGTCCATTGTCGGCAGCCCGATATCCATGAGCACCAGGTCGAAGCGCTCCTCCCTGAGTGCTTCGAGGACCTGCGGACCGTCATCGACGTGCCGGACCCGGGCCCCGCGCTTGCGCAGGAGGCCAACTCCGGCCATGGCGCTGACATTGTCGTCCTCGACCAGCAGGATACGCAATCCAGCCAGGTTTGCTTGCGGAAGGGGCGCCGCAATATCGGGTTCCGCTTCCCGCACGGACGAATCCAGCTCAAAGGGCAGACCGCAGAAGACAGTCGTGCCCGCGCCCGGCGTGCTCAAAACACTTATGTTCCCGTCCATGAGCTCCACCAGACGTTTGCAGATGGACAAACCCAGCCCCACGCCACGGTTCTCACGCCGGAATCCTTCGGAGGCCTGCATGAACGGCCTGAACAATTGACCAAGCTTGTCGTCGTGGATGCCGATGCCCGTATCCGTGACGCTGAACAGTACGCTGAACCGCGTATCGGAACGCCTGGGCATGAGCCAGGCCTCCAGGACCACGCTGCCGCTGCTCGTGAACTTGACGGCGTTGCCCACGATGTTCGTCAGCACCTGCTGCAGACGATCCGGATCCCCCACTGCCCGGAGCGGGATGGCCGCATCGACATCGACGCGGAACTCGATCCCCTGCTTTCGGGCCACGGGAACGAAAAGATCCCGGGTCTGGAAAAGCACGTCCCGCAGATTCATGGGCCTTTTCCTGATGGAAAGCATGCCCGACTCGATGCGTGAAAGATCCAGGATGTCCGAAAGCAGCCCTTCCAGACTGCGGCAGGCCTGGAGAGCCGTGTCCGCGTACTCCTCCTGCTTCTCGGCCAGCCCCTCAAGCTTCATGAGTTCAAGCATGCCCACGATGCCGTTCAGTGGGGTGCGGATATCATGACTCATGCTGGCCAGGAAGGAGGTCTTGGCCTGACTGGCAGCCAGGGCCTGCTCTTTGGCCTGGCGCAACTCCGTGATGTCCACCCCGTACTCCACGATCCCGAGCAGGGCTCCCTTCTCGTCCTTGACGGGATTCAGGAATACTTGAAAAGAGCGCCCAGTCACCCGCTCCCGCGGGTCGTCGGGTTCCGTCACTTCGAACACCGGCTCTCCGGTGGCGATCACCTGGTCGATCTTGCACCAGGGACACGGCGTGCCCCTCTGCTGGAAGATATCGTAACACTTCCGCCCGCCGGTATGGACGCAGTCGGCCACGCTCCCGAAAATGGTCTCGGCCTTGAACCTGTTGGACCGCAGGATGTTGTACTCGGTGTCCACCACGTTCAGGGAACCCGGCAGGGCGTCGATAATGGCCTGCAACTGAGAGTTGGTGCGCCTCAGGGCGTCCTCGACCACTTTGCGCTCGGTGATGTCCTGATGCGTGCCGCGCATGATCACGGGCCTGCCGTCGGGCGTCCAGGCCGAAACCTTGCCGCGGTCCAGAACCCACACCCACCGGCCGTCCTTGTGCCACATGCGCATTTCGGCCTCGTAGTGGCTCGTGTCGAAATCGAAATGCCTCTCCAGCAGACGCATGCTCCTGTGCAGGTCGTCCGGGTGGGTGTGACGCATCCAGGTCTGGATGGAGACCGGTTCGAGTTCCTCCAGAGAGTAGCCGATGATCTCGGCCCAGCGTTCGTTGAGAATGGTCTCGCCCGTCAGAACGTTCCATTCCCACGTGCCGGCATTGGTTCCCTCGATGATGCCGGCCAGTCGCTCCCGCTCATCCTGGAGGACACGCTCCATTTCCTTCATGTGCGATTGGTCGAACATGTACCCGCAGATGGACACGACCTTGCCGCTTTCGTCGCGGTCAAACTTGGTGAAGTCGAAGACCCACACGTATCGGCCGCCCTTGGTCATCAGGCGGTAGGACTGCTCGAAATGATCGACGCCGGCGCGGACGTGCCCGGCCACTTCCCTGCGAACGCGATCCAGGTCGTCGGGATGGATAAGGCTGTCGTAGGTGAAATCCTGCGCGGTCATCTCCCCGGGGGTGTAGCCGAGGACGGTTTCGCAGTTGGCGGACACGTAGCGCACAGGCCAACCCGGCTCGGGCGTCCAGATAAAGGTCACTACCGGCCCTTTCGAAAAAAGATCCCGCTCGGTCCGGAGGGCGTCCTCGGCGCTCTTGCGGTCCGTGATGTCCATGGCGATCTGGATTCTGGCCATGCTGCCGTCGATCCAGCCTATGGCCTGGTCGTAGTTGATGTACCAGCGTCCCGACACGGGGTTGAAGGATTCCCAGGAAACCGTCCCCACAGGGTTCCCCTCCCTGTCCAGAAGGTCCGGGGATGTGCAGAAAGAGCACGGGGCGACGGATTCGCGGAAGGCTTCGTGACAGATTTCGCCCGTGCAGTCGCGGCCGAAGCTGGCCTTCATATGCCTGTTCATAAACAGGACCCGGCGGGTTTTGAGATCCGAGACGTAGACATCGGCGGGAATGCTGTCGAGGATGGTGACCAAAGCCTTGTTGCTCGTCTCCAGGGCCTGGGCCATGCGACGCTGTTCGGTCACCTCCCGGCCCGACCCCACGATGCCGATCATGATGCCCTGATCGTCGTAGAGGGGAGCCTTGTGCACGTCGAGGAACATGAACCGCCCTTTGACGTTGCCGAACTCGTCGAACTGTTGCGGGCACCCGGCGTCCAGGGTGATCTGGTCCGTGTCGCGGCAGATCTCGCCGAAGGTGTGCCATTCGGGGTTGTCCGCGTACCGGTTGCGCTCGCGCTCCGCGAAAAAAATGTCGGTCTTGCCGAGAGGCTCCTCGGTGTCCGTGGCTGACAGGAGGTCACGGCAGATGGCCGCATTGGCGAAGATGTAGCGCTTGTTCAGATCCTTGGCCCAGATCATGTCCGGAACGTTGTCGCAGATGAGGCGCAGGAGCGTGGAGGAGATGCGCATCAGTTCCTTGCTGATGCCGAAGAAGCAGGGCATGCCGTTCCACTTTCCGGGCCAGATGCGCGTTTCCACGGGGATGAGCCGCCCCTGGCTGCCGACGATGGGCAGGTCGCACATGCCGCGTTCGCCACGGATCATGGCCTCGTAGACCGCCCGGAGTTCCTTGCGTCTTGAGCCCTCATACAGGTCCGCAACGCGCATGTTCCGCAGTTCTTCCAGGGCGTACCCGGTTTTGGCCACGGCCGCAGAGTTGGCGTGAAGGATCGCGCCGTTCTCGTCGGCCACGACGATCATGTCGTCCACAGTCTCGAAAAAGGAGCGGAAATTGGTCTCGCTCTCCTTGAGGGCGCTGCTCTTCTCCCGCAGTTGAAGCTCTGCCTCGGTCCTGCGCGCCAGTTCCTCCTTCAAACCGTCGGCAGCCTGGTGCAGGGACCTGGTCTTGTCCTGGACAATGTTCTCGAGATCGCGCTGATTGTGCACGAGAAGGCGCTGGGAGACCTGCAGGTCCGTGATGTCCAGGACGGAAAAAAAGGCCTGATCCCCGGTTTCCTGACCGGGCCCGACGATATCGGCCTGGATCTGGATGGCTCGCTGCGCTCCGTCCCTGCGCACCAGAATACCGCGGAAGGACCGCAAGGTCCGGGTGGAGACGACGTCGTTGTAGTACTGAAGAAAACGTTCACGGAATGATGGCGCGATGTGCTTGGCGAACCGCTTCAGGGAAGGCTTGAGGCGGGGGGATTCGCCAATGATGCGATGCAGGGAGTCCGACCAGGAGATTCGCCCATCGTCAAGATTCACGACCCATGTGCCGCAGGAGCTGACCGGGTCGATGGAGATTTCCCCCTGAACATCCAGGGCGTTGTCGCACTCGTCGGTGTCGCAGCGACACCCAAGGAAAAAATTGGCAGGAGATATGCCGAAGGTCTGGCAAGCCCTCTTGAGCAGGTCCAGGGAGGGGTTGCACTCCCCCCGTTCGATGAGCCCGAGATGCTGTTTCGTGACATTGAGCTCCACGGACAACTGCTCCTGGGTCTTGCCGGCCATGGAGCGGTAGAGCTTGATTCGTGTTCCTATGAAAGGCTGCATACGCATCTTCCCCGGGTCCCTGCGGCCCCTCGTGAGATTTCGTCGTGGGATCGAACCGACTTCGCACGCCAGCGAGGTATTGCCACCTCCGCTATCACAGGTTCACGGAAGATAGAAACAATATGCAATATTTCTTTTTACGTATTTTTTTAAGAGAACGGGATGGACAGGATGGACGAGGAGGAAAATGATGGACCACATGGACGATGTGGACGCCGCCGGGGAGATGGCAAGGCAGCGCGGAAAGTTCTTTGAACAGCGCACGCATTTGCGGTACGCTTTCCCACAACGTTTCGCGCGCTTCGCCCCGCCTTTGCCCCGGACCGCCCCATCCTCCGCCTGCGCACCGGGCCGACGGACACGCGAGGGAGGATACCATGGAAAACACCTTCTGGACGGCCCTGGTCACCAGCCTTCTGGCGGCGATGGTCACGACGCTCGGCATCTGCACCATTCGCAGGTTCCGCACCTGGGGCCAGAAAAATACAACCTACTTCATGTGTTTCGCCGCCGGAGTGCTCATCTCCGCACCATTTCTGCATATGATCCCCAAATCCTTCGCTATGACGCCCAGCGCTCCCGCCTGGCTCCTGGCCGGATTCTTCGGCCTGCACCTCTTCAACCGTTTCCTGACCGCCTTCGTGTGCGAAAAGGACCCGGACATGCCGGAATG
Organism: uncultured Desulfovibrionaceae bacterium; assembly: GCA_964597325.1. Lineage (GTDB taxonomy): Bacteria > Desulfobacterota > Desulfovibrionia > Desulfovibrionales > Desulfomicrobiaceae > Desulfomicrobium. Next base: position 4,171 of record CAZQYA010000016.1, on the reverse strand, counting down.
CGCCATCGGCGTCGTACCCATGATGGGCATCGGACTGCACTCGTTCATCGACGGATTCATCTATTCCATCACCTTCACGGTCAGCATCTTCACAGGAGTCGTCGCCACCCTCGGCATGGTGCTCCACGAGTTCCCCGAAGGCATCATCACCTACCTCCTGCTTATCAAAGGCGGCTACTCCGAACGCACGGCCATGCTCCTGGCCTTCTTCGCCGCGGCAGCCACCACGCCGCTGGGGATGCTGGTCTCCTTCCCGGCCGTGACGCACATCGAACGCGGGACTCTTGGAGCCCTGCTGGCACTTTCGGCCGGAGCCCTCGTCTACGTCGGCGCGACGCACCTGCTCCCGAGGGCGGAACAGGAAAAGAGGAAATTCAGCCTGATCGCCCTGGCCGGCGGGGTGCTGGCCGCGGTCCTCATCGTTCTGTCCAAGGCCTGAAGACGCCGGAAACGGAGGGGCCATGCGGGAAACAGGGGGCGGACGTGCATATTGAGATCATCGGGGCGGAATCGCTGGGAGTCCGGGGCCTGTGCTGTCTGGTCGTCACGCCTGACCGGCGCGTCCTCGTGGACCCCGGCGTGGCGTTGGGTTTCGTCCGCCACGGCCACATGCCCCACCCTGTGCAGATCGCCGCGGGCAGGATGGTCCGGGCGCGGATCATCGCTGCCCTGGAAAACGTCACGGATATCGTTTTCAGCCACTTCCACGGCGACCACACCCCCTTGGCCGGCGCCAATCCATACCAACTGGCCATCCGCGACCTGCCGCCGGGAATCGGCGCCAAACGCGCCTGGTGCCCCTCACCCGATGGACAGTCGGCGGTCATGGGCGCGAGATACGAAGACCTCGCAGCCCTCTTCGGCCCGAACCTCCAGATCGCCGAAGGCAGCGAACACGGGGACATGTCCTTTTCGCCCGCCGTGCCCCACGGCCAAGCCGACGGCCGGCAGGGCACGGTCATGATGACCCGGATCGAAAGCCGCGGACAGGCCTTTGTCCACGCTTCGGACATCCAGCTTCTGAACGACGGGGCTGTGGACCGCATACTCGACTGGCGTCCGGACACGGTCCTGGCGGCAGGCCCTCCCCTGTACCTCGAACGCCTGGACGGGGCGGCCCGCGACCGCGCCTGGTGCAACGCCGTCCGCCTGCTGGAAAACGTCGCGACAGTCATCATCGACCATCACCTCATGCGCAGCACCCTCGGCCAGGTCTGGCTGCGCAGGCTCTCGGACCGTACAGGCAAACACGCATACTGCGCAGCGGAATACATGGGTCGCCCACCGCTGCTGCTGGAGGCGCGCAGGGAACAGCTCTACGACGCGATGCCCGTACCCGAAGGCTGGCACGACCTCTACGCCGCCGGACAGACGGATGTGCTGGATTTTTTTATTTCTTTTGATAGTGGGACGTAATTTCCACCAATGTGAGAAGAGCCGAAATTCAAGCCGGGGGAACAAATATGGCAGGTTGCCCCGTGCTGCCGATGCCAATGGAGGGCATCGAATTCGGTGAACACGATCTTCACGGGGACGCCCACCGGTGGGATCCGGCCGCTCTGCGCGGAAGGGAGGTGACTTCAGGAGTGACAAAAAAAAGGGTCCGCAACCCTTTACGTCTGCGAACCCTTGCTATTGCTGGTACCGGAGGCGAGACTCGAACTCGCAAGGGGTTGCCCCCGGAGGATTTTGAGTCCTCTGCGTCTACCATTCCACCACTCCGGCGTGAGGTGTCGTTCTTATTGAAGGGCCACTTCAAAGTCAACCGGATTCTTGACAAAACAAGGGCCGGAAGCTTTGACCGCGGCGGCGGCTTGTGGCAAATGAAGGCGGTTTGAATCACGCACCCACCGAGGACGCCATGCTCAACGAAAAATTTTTGAACGAATTCGAAGAATACCTGACCTCCGGCCGCCTGGAGGAGGATTACGCATATTCCGCCGAGGACCGCAAGGTCGAGATCCTCGAATATCTCGAACGCTTCATGGACCTGGCCGAGGAGGCCGACAAGGTTGCCACGAAGCTTCTCATGCCGCACCTATCGGAAGTCTTCCCCGACAAGACGAAATAGGCGAAAATACCGCTTTCCGCCCGCCACCGCGTACTCCCGAACGCATTCCAGGCCGTAGCCGTCCACGGTCTCCTCGGACGTTTCGTTGCTCATGACCAGCACGCGCCCCGACGGGGCCAGAAAGCCTCGAACCTCGGCCAGCAGCTTTCGCCACGGCATGAAGGCGCGGCTGACGATGAGGCCGGCCCTGCGGCGTTCCAGCGGGAGCGCCTCCATGCGGCCGCGAAAGATACTGGTGCGCGGCAGGCGCATGTGGGCCACGGCCTGCTCCATGAACAGGGCGCGCTTCTGGCGGGGTTCCACCAGCCAGTAATCGCCCGCGCCCCAGAAGACGCGCAGGGGGATGCCCGGCAGGCCGGCGCCGGCGCCGAGGTCCAGGGTCTCGGACGGCTGCGGGTCGAGCCCGGCCAGAAGATCGGCCAGATGCCAGGAGTCCTGGATGAGGGTTTCGAAAATTTCCGGCCAGTTCGACGGACCTACCAGGTTCATGCGGCTGTTCCATTTGACCAGCAGCCCCAGGTACACGGCCAGCAGTCCGGCCTGATCTTCCGTGAGGGTCCGCCCCAGGCGGGCGGCGGCAGCGGCCACACCGGCCGCGTCGGGATTTGAATTCATGAGCGCTCCGTGCCTGCAGGGCGAAATCTCTCCGCAGGCCCTCCCAGCCTTGAAGGCGGGGGATTTTCACTTTACCTGCAGGGGTGCTGCGGATACAAGCAGCACAGTTTTTTGATTGGAGGAACAATGAACATACTGAGCATCGTATTTCCCGGCCAAGGGTCCCAGGAACCCGGCATGGGCCGGGACCTGGCCGAACATTCGGCCGAGGCCATGGAACTCTGGAAAAAGGCGGAACGCCTGAGCGGCCTTCCCCTGCGTGAAATATACTGGGACGGCGACGAAAGCGCCATGGCGGCGACGCGGAATCTGCAACCCGCCCTGACCGTTGTCAACATGAACCTCTGGATGCACCTGGCCGACCGCCTCAGTCCGGCCGGCGTGGCCGGGCACAGCCTGGGCGAATTTTCCGCACTTTTCGCCGCCCGCGTCCTGTCCGCGGAACAACTCCTGGAACTCGTCTGCCTGCGCGGCAAGCTCATGGACGACGTCGTCAACGAAGACGGCGGCATGGCCGCCATCCTGAAGCTCAAAGAGGAGCAGGTGCAGGAACTCGTGGACAGCGCCGCTTCGGCCACGGGCCAGGAGATCCGCATCGCCAACTACAACACCCCGGGCCAGTTCGTGGTCAGCGGGCACGCCCAGGCCGTGGACCACGTCTGCGCCGGGGCCAAGCCCCTCAAGGGCCGCGCCATGCCCCTGCCCGTCAGCAACGCCTTTCATTCGCCCTACATGGCCGAAGCGGCTGCCGACCTGGCCGGATATATGGACAAGCTCGACTGGAAAGACCCCAAGACTCCGGTCTACCTGAACGTCACGGCCAGACCCGAGCCCGACGCCGCGGCCCTGAAGGAGGTCATGAAACGCCAGATGACCTCGTCCGTGCTCTGGATCCAGACCATCGAGAACCAGTACGCCGACGGCATGCGTTCCTTTGTCGAGCTCGGCCCCAAAGGCGCGCTGTCGCGCATGATCTCCCAGATTCTCAAAGGGCGCGACGGGGTCAAATCCCTGTCCGTCAGCACCCTCGAACAATCCGCCGCCATGGAGGATGCCCTGGCATGAAAGCCAAGAACTACATTTCCGAAAAGCTGACCGCCCTCATGGCGGCCCGCGGCCTCGAACTTCCGGCCAAGACCACCATCGAGGCCCCCAAAAACGCCCAGCACGGCGACATGGCCACCAACATCGCCATGGTCATGCCCAGGGAAAAGGGCCAGAATCCGCGCACCGTGGCCGAAGGCATCAAGGCCGAACTGCTGGCCGCCTGTCCCGAGATCGAAGCCATCGACATCGCCGGTCCGGGTTTCATCAATTTCACCTTCCGCGCCTCCTTCTGGGAGGACGTGGCCCTGACCGTCCTGGACAGGGGCGCGGACTTCGGGCGCATCGATTTCGGCCAGGGCAGGAAAGTCCAGGTCGAGTATGTCTCGGCCAACCCCACGGGCCCCCTGCACATCGGGCACGGCCGCGGCGCCGCCGTGG
>CAZQYA010000015.1:30316-31537 GCA_964597325.1 uncultured Desulfovibrionaceae bacterium | reverse complement strand
CGCCTGCCCGGCAAACCGCCCCTGGGCGGCGACATCCTGTCCCACGACTTCGTGGAATCCGCGCTGATGCGCCGCGCCGGGTACTCGGTCTGGCTGGCTTACGACCTGGAAGGCAGCTACGAAGAGGTGCCGCCGAACCTGCTGAACGAACTTAAGCGCGACCGCCGCTGGTGCCAGGGCAACCTTCAGCACCTGCGCCTGGTCTTCAGCCGCGGCATCTTTCCCGGCCACCGCGCCCTGTTCCTCAACGGGGTCATGAGTTACGGCTCGGCCCTGCTCTGGTTCCTGTTTCTGGCCCTGTCCACGGCCGAGGCTGTGACCGAGGCCCTGGTCCAGCCCGACTACTTCACCCCGGCCAAATCCCTCTTTCCCATCTGGCCCGTCTGGAATCCCTGGCCTGCCCTGAGCCTGCTGGCCGGGACGGCCCTGGTCCTCTTCCTGCCCAAAGTCTGCGCCCTCCTTCTGACCCTGCTCAAGGGACGACGCAAACAGTTCGGAGGCTTCTTCGCCCTCTGCGGCAGCATCCTGGCCGAGGTGGTGCTCTCAACCCTTCTGGCCCCCGTACGCATGCTCTTCCACAGCAAGTACGTCTTCCTGACACTTCTGGGCCTTGGCATCGGGTGGGGAACGCAGCAACGCGACGACCAGGGCACGGGCTTCAGGGACGCCCTGCGTTTCCACGGCGGCGGGACTCTCCTGGGACTGGTCTGGGGACTGGTTCTGTATCACATCAACCGCGTCTTCTTCTGGTGGACCTCTCCCCTGATTCTCTCCCTGTTGCTGTCCATTCCGGTATCCATGCTCACCAGCAGGGCCGGCATGGGCCGGGCATTGCGCCGCGTGGGCATCTTCCTCACGCCCGAGGAAACGAATCGGCCCCGGGAGTACAGGGACATCGATGAATCCATGCGGCGCATGGGCAACGAGCGCCCGGCTCTGGACATCCCCCTTCAGGAAGGCTTCGTGCGCGCCGCCGTGGTCCCGGGTATCAACGTCCTGCACCGCTCACTGCTGCGCGGGGCGCGCAGCCTGGCCCCCGGCATAGTACGGCGGCGGGACGCCCTGGTGGAACATGCCCTGAGGCACGGGCCCGACGCACTGAGTCAGCGAGAGAAGATGGAGATCCTCCTGGACGACAAACGACTGGAGCGCCTGCACCGCGGCATATGGGACCTGCCCTCGGAACTCCTTGAAAAACGCTGGAAAGCCCGGCTGGATTGA
>CAZQYA010000015.1:7509-30216 GCA_964597325.1 uncultured Desulfovibrionaceae bacterium | reverse complement strand
CCATCCTCCCAAGCACGTAAAAAGCCCCGGCGAACCGGGGCTTCAAAAAGGGACTTGCTCCCTGAAATAGCAAAACAATCAAACTAGTTGGCGCTGGCCTTGAACTCGTCGCGTCTGTTCTTGGACCAGGCAGCCTCGTTGGTGCCCTGAACGGCAGGATATTCCTCGCCGTAGCTGATGATGGACATCCGGGAGGAGTCCACACCCATCAGGATCAGGAACTCGTAGGCGGCGCGAGCTCTGCGCTCACCCAGGGCCAGGTTGTACTCGTTGGTTCCACGCTCATCGCAGTGCCCTTCGATAAGCAGGTTCAAACCGGCATTGGCCTTCATCAGCTCAGCCTTTTCCGTCAGGATCTGGCGGGATTCCTGGGTCAGTTCATTGGAATCGAACGCGAAGTAGATCCGATCGGCAGCGATCTTCTCGATGGTCTGGCGCTGCTGCTCGGCAAGGCGCTGAGCCTCGAGCTGTTCAGCGGTCAGCCCGCCCTGGGTCGTGCTGCCGGAACTTTCGGCAGAACCCACGCTGCTCTGGTCCGCAGGGGTGGACGCCACTTTCTTGGCGCAGCCACCTGCCATGACCAGGCAAAACATCAACACGATAAAACCCAAAATGCCTAACTTCTTCATAACTTCCTCCATTTACGAAAAAAACATGCCTCTGCCACTATAATTTCCCCCAGGCCGGGGAAATCGCTTCCCCCGGTCCGGTTGGAATCAGGATGGGTTCGTCCCCGTGTTTGGTGGTCAGGTAGATCTGACTGGTACCCGACCTGTTCGACGAAAAAGCTATGAAATAGCCGTCTGGAGACCAGGTGGGATCTTCATCACTACCGGGTCCAAATGTCAACTGGCGCTCACGGCCTGTGGCCAAATCCACCAGAAATAATTTATGAATTCCGTCAATCATATGGGCAAAAACGACCTGGGAACCGTCCGGACTGATGCTCGGACCGGTGTTGTATTTTCCCGTCAGGGACAGACGCCGGACCTGGCCCGAATCGAGATCCTTGAGAAAGACGTGCGGGTTGCCCAACCTGTTGGACACAAAGGTCATCTTCTTACCCGACGCGTCGAAGTCCGGGCTCACGTCGATGCCCCAGTTCTCTTCCAGAGTACGGCTCACCCTGAAAGCAGAGTCCAGTTCGTAGATGTCTGGGTTGCCGCGCATGTCGAGACTGATGGCCACGGAACCCGACGGGGTGAAAGTGGGCGCGATAAGCGTGTTGGCGGGCAGCCTTTTCTTCTGCAGGTCGCCAGTGGCCCGATCCCAGACGCACAGGTTGTGATATTTCTTGTCCAGGAACACAAACACGAGCTTCTGGCCATCGTGGGACCAGGACGGACTGACGCAGACTCCGTCGAGGTTGGTGATCTTCTTGAGGTCGAGCCCCTGGGCCGTGGCCATATAGACCTGCTTGCGACGCCCCTCCTTCTTGATGAAGGCGATGTTCGACCGGAAGAAATCCCCGTGCCCGGTCAGGACCTCCATGAGGTCTGCGCAAAACCGGGCGGCGACTTCCGGAATCTGGCGGGCGTCCGTCACGTTATAGCCTTTGCCCACGATGAGGCGATTCGTGTAGACCTCGTAGGCCCGGAGCTCCACCTCGCCAACGCCGCCCTGGCGCGGGCCCCAGGCCGTGGTGACCAGGATGTCGGCTCTGGAAAGCTGGTACTTGTTGAAGTCGATGTCCTTCGCCACATAACCGCCGGGAACTGCACCGCCGATGATGTCCCGGGCGGAGAGCATGTTGAAAAACGGCAGGAAGGCGCAGTTGGCATGAATGCGCTGCTGCAACTGCATGGGAGCATTGCCGGGGATGGCGTCCACCGGTCCGGCGGCGGCCTTGGGCAGGGGGTCGGCCAGAAACAGGTTCACCCGCGACTGGCCGGGACCGTAGATGTCGATGCTCATGACGTCCTCGCCCCTCACGGGAGCGGCGAGAAAGCACAGTATCAGCACAAGGAGGCATTTTCTCAGCAAGACCGTCTCCTATTGGTTTTCCGTATTGTAAAAGTTTATCAAGAGAACCGTGGGCAGCGTTTCAGGCAGCGGAGGCAGCTTTCTGGTGTCCTCCACGGCGCGCATGACAGACGCGTCGAAATCCGACCGTCCGGAACTGCTGACCAGCCGCGAGGCCAGAATATCGCCGGCCCTGTTCACCTGCAATTCCACCGCCGTGACCAGGACAACGTTCGAAAAACGCGGAAATCTCCAATTTGCCCGAATAGCCCGGACAACCTTGGTCAAGTAGAAATCTTCCAGGCTCCCTGAAGAGACACCTTCCCCGTCTCCGTCTTCGGCCGTACCGTCGCCGCTGGTCCCACGTCCGGAAACCTCACGTCCGATATCCGCCAGCGCGGCGGCAAGGGCGTCCTTGGAACCACTCTTGGCCGTGCTCTTGGCCGAGCCTTCCTTGGCCTTGCCCTGCTTGGCCGTCTTGGAGGCCTCGCCCAGGGCCTGGGCCAGGATCTCCTCTTTGGTGGGCTCCTTGGGCTTCTTTGGCTTGGCTTCCTTTTTCGGCTCTTCCTTCTTGACCTCTTTCTTCTCGGGCGGCTGCTTCTTGGGCGTCGCCTTCCTGGGCTCTTCAGGAGGCGCCTTGGCCACCGTCGCGTTGACCGTCTTGGGCAGGGCCTTGGCGGTCTCCGTGGGCACAACCTTCTTCTCGGGCTTCTTCGGGACCTCGGCAGCCTTGACCGAAGGAGCATCCTTGGGCGGCGTCTTCTGCGGCGCCGCCTTGACCTCCTGCCGAGGCGTGCTGCGCATGCCGGGCTTGCCCTTGTGCGGCGGCCCGACGAGATCCACCTCGTACATCCGCTTGTTCAGATTGAGTTTGATGTGGGTGCCGGTGGAAACGTAAGCTCCGCCGATGAACACCGCGAGGTGCAGGGGTATGGAAAAAATCCAACTCAGATGACGCAGGGAATGGGACACGGGGACGCCTTACAGCCTAAAGATTCTCTTCTTCGGGTTCCGCGACGACACCGAGCTTCTGCACGCCTGCGGCACGCACCTCGGCCATGACCTTCACGACCACGCCGTAGGCTACGTCCTTGTCGGCCTGCAAATAGAGCAGCTTTCCTTTCTGAAATTCCATCCTTTTGAGATGATTTCCCAAATCCCCGATCGAAACCTCGTACTTGTCCAGCTTGACGGTTCCGTCCTTAAGGACGTGCAACACCACCGTGTCGCTGTCCTCGGGCAGAGTTTCCACCGATTTGGTCTCCGGCAGATCGACCTCCACCCCCTGAGTCAGCATGGGTGCCGTCACCATGAAAATGATGAGCAGCACCAGCATGACGTCGACAAAGGGAGTGACGTTGATTTCGGCGAGATATCCTTTTCCGGAATTCACCTGCATGATTTATTCACTCCGCTTGTTCATCCAGGGCAGTTCGAGCTGGGCGCGGTTCAGAAATTCGCTGGCAAAGCACTCCATTTCCGACTGCACGGTGTTGATCATACCCAAAAAGGTGTTGTAGGCGATGGACGCCGGAATGGCGACGGCGAGACCGATGGCCGTGGCCACCAGAGCCTCTGAAATGCCCGGCGCCACCGCGGCCAGGGCGGCCGTCTTCATCTGTCCGATGGAATGGAAGGAATTCATGATGCCCCAGACCGTGCCGAAAAGGCCGATGAACGGGGCGGAATTGGCGCACGTGGCCAGAAACCCGAGGGACCTGGCCATGCTGCCCAGATTCTCGGTCACTCCCTGCTCGAGCACGCGCCGCAGGTTGTCGCCGGCCACGCGAAACTTGAGGTTGGGATGGATGACGGACTGTTCCAGCCTACGAAATTCCTGAAGCCCCTTCTTGGCGATGGGATACAGGGCCGACGCGCCCTGCTCACGCAGGGCCTGGACGCCGTCGGCCAGGTTCGTGGCGTTCTGAAAAAGCGCCCGCTCCTGCAGGGCCTTGCGCCTGGCGAGATTGATCTGGATGACCTTAAAGAAAATGATCGACCAGCTGATAAGCGACATGACGGCCAGCAGGACCATGACGCCCTGGACCACCACCGTCGCGTTGGCGATCATGTCCCAGAATCCCATCTGCGGCATGCCCCCCAAATGGCTTGCCGCTCCCAACTGCTGAACGGTGTCAAGGGGCTGCGTCATATTCATCTGATCAACAACGCCAGTCTGAGCCACTGCATCCATAAGCATCACCTTTTTGCACTACGAGATTTATCAACGAAACAACAAATTCCGGCATCACTACTGCGAAAGACAGCGGGACACAAGGGCCCATGCGTTTGCGTCCGCAAGGCGGTACTCTTCCTCGTCCATGCCGCACCCCAGGGCAATCCGTCTCCTCAAATCGGCGTTCACCAGATCTCTCGGCTCGTGGGCGTCGTTGTTGACCACCAGACGCGCCCCGCATGTCCGGGCCAGGGCCTGGACATGCCCGTTGGTGTACCCGTGGCCGGAACGGGTGGTAATCTCCAGGAGCACCCCCCTTTCCGCCGCCAGACGGACCTCCTCCGGAGTAATCAGGCCGGGATGCGCCAGCACGTCGACCCCGGCCTCGATAGCCGCCAGGTTGGTGCCGCGCTCCACAGGTTCCACGATGGTCTCCCCGTGGGCCACCACGACAACCGCGCCAAGGGTGCGGGCGCGCTCGACCTCCTGGGCCATGAGCGCCGGCGGCACATGGGTCAATTCCACGCCGGGCAGGATGACGATGTCCATATATATGGAATACTCCCGAGCCATGGCCGCAAGACGCCCTATGACATGGTCCATGTTGGAGGCGTCGGCGTGGTCGGTCAAGGCCACGGCGCGGTACCCGGCGACCTTGGCCCGCCGGGCCAGTTCGGCGGGGATGAGGGCGCCGTCGCTGAAGGTCGTATGGGTGTGCAGATCGATCACGGACGCGTCACATCTTATACTTGATATCGTCGAGGCTGTACTTGGAGAGGATGTCCGTCCACTTGTCGCTGTCCTCACCCTTGATCACCTCCTGGAACACGCCTTTCTGCAGGCTCTTGTTCAGAATGATGACCTCCTCGGCCACACGGATCGGCACATCAGCCCGCAGGGCCAGGGCAATGGAGTCCGATGGACGGCAATCCACGCGCTTCTCACCGGCCTCGGAGCGAAGCACCAGTTCAGCGTAATACGTGCCCTCGTGAATGGAAACGATCTCCACGGCCTCGAGCCGGGTGGACATCTTTTCCAGGACGTTCAGGATCAAATCATGGGTCATGGGCCGTGGCACAGCCACCTTGTTCAGGGCCATGGAAATGGACATGGCCTCCATCGCTCCGATCCAGATGGGGAATATGATATCTTCCGACGTATCCTTGAGAATAAGGATCGGCATCTGGGAGTCTTCATCCAGGGCCAATCCGAATACCATCATCTCTACCATGGTTCACCTCGGGTCTCCCCGGAGAGGGAGTGCTTTTTTGCCGCGGTAATGTACACGCGGACCATTTTGCCCGTCAAATCCGGTACGGGGGAGGGAAAGTTGACGATGCGTCCCCCTGCGTCCCGGCCGCGCCAGAACACGGTCTCCCCGTCCTGCATCCTGCTTGTGCCCTCCACCAGAACCTCGGCCTCGGTCCCCACCTGGGAAGCGAGGGCCTCGACAGTCATGCCGTTCTGCAATTCCTGCAGGCTGGCCAGCCGACGAGACTTCTCCTCCTCGGGCACTTTGAAATCCATCCTCTCGGCGCGTACGCCGGGCCGGTCGGAATACTTGAACGAAAAACTCGACTCGTAGCGCACCTCGCGCATAAGATCGAGAGTGGCCTCGAAATCCCTTTCGGTCTCACCCGGAAACCCGACAATGATATCCGTGGTCAAAGCGATGTGCGGGCAGACCTGCCGCAGATCGCGGACGATCTCCAGGTAGCGTGCACGGGAGTACTTGCGCCCCATGGCCTTGAGCATCGCGTCGGACCCTGACTGCACCGGCAGGTGCAGCTGCGGGCAGAGGTTGGGCAACTCGCCAAAGGCCGCCACCACCTCGGGCGCGATGTCCTTGGGGTGAGAGGTTGTGAACTTGAGTCGGTCAAGACCCGGGATGGCCGAGATGCGCCGCAGCAGTTCGGCGAAAGACGTACCGTCGCCGCGGCTGTCCTGGCCGTAGCTGTTCACGTTCTGGCCCAGAAGGGTCAACTCCCTCGCCCCGCGGCGCACCAGGGACTCGCATTCGGCGGCCACTGCGTCCGAAGAGCGGGACTTCTGCCTCCCGCGGGTGTAAGGCACAATGCAGTAGGCGCAGAAATTGTCGCAGCCCTGCATGATGTTGACAAAGGCCTGGGCTCCGACCCTGCCCTCTTCAGGTAATTCGCGCTCGGGGTAATGGTCGAGGAAGTCGAGCAGGCTGATGCGCAGCCCGTCGTCGTTCACGAGCCTCTCCAGGGCCTGGGGCACCATGGCCGTGCCGTCGGTGCCGAAGACAAGCCGGACAAAAGGGAAGCGGTTCCAGAACTCCTCCCCTATCTGCTGGGCCACGCAGCCTCCCACGGCCACGAAAACCGACGGGTCACGGTCGGTGTATCCCTTGAGGCGGCCCAGCAGGGAATAGACCTTCTGTTCGGGCTTCTCGCGCACGCTGCAGGTCGTCACCAGAAATACGCGGGCATCCTCCTCGGAAGTCTCGGTCCATCCCCGGGACACCAGGGACTGTGTCAGCCAGTCGGCATCGGCCACGTTCATCTGACACCCGAACGTAAGAATATGGAACTTCACGAAACATTGTCTCCTTTCAAAACATGCGTTGCGCATTGCTATGAAGGAAATTTGTGCGCAGTCAACTCATTTCCCGGACTCACCCGGAACGCCGGTCTGGGCGTCGATCCAACGCAGGAAGGGCTCGTGCCCCCTGTCCAGGTTCAACGCCACGATACACGGCACCTCATAGGGATGCATGCCGAGCACACAGGCCTGGAGGTCGTCGAACATGCCCGCCGAGGTCTTGGCCAGAAAGGCGGTCTCGGTTCCGGATTGCACCTCGCCGTCCCACCAGTACAGGGAGCGGACCGCTGGCAGGATGTTGACGCAGGCGGCAAACCGCTTCTCCACCAGGACCCTCCCGATGCGTTCCGCCGCATCCGCGTCCGGGGCCGTCATGTACACGAGAATCTCGGACATATGCGCCTCCATGCAAAAGACTTGAGGTTGCGAAAAAAAACTGTCAGGCAATTCTCCTTCAGACCCGACATCCCGCAGATGGAGCACACCATGCCGAAACCGTCCCTCCACGCCCGAGCCGAAGAGATCCGCATCCGTCTGGCCCGCCGCTATCCGGAGCCCAGGACGGAGTTGCACTGGGACACGCCCTGGGAACTCCTGGCCGCCACCGTGCTGTCGGCCCAGTGCACGGACGTCCGGGTCAATCAGGTCACTCCACGTCTCTTTGCCATGTGGAAGGACGTGGAGCAAATGGCAAATGCCGAAATCGAAGAAATCGAGGACGTCATCCGCTCCACGGGCTTCTTCCGCAACAAGGCCAGAAACCTACGGGCCGCGGCGGCGCGCATCGTGACGGAATACGCGGGGCAGGTTCCGCAAACCATGGAAGACATGCTGACCCTTCCCGGGGTGGCGCGCAAGACGGCCAACGTGGTGCTGTCCAACGCCTTCGGCGTCCAGGCCGGCATTGCCGTCGACACGCACGTCAAACGCATTTCCTTCCGGCTCGGCCTGACCCGGGAGACAGTTCCCGACAAGATCGAACGCGACCTGATCAAGCTTTTCCCGCAGGAAAGCTGGGGCGCCGTAAACCACTATCTCGTCCTCTTCGGACGAGAAGTTTGCACCGCCCGCAAGCCCGCCTGCTCCGCCTGCGAACTCGAGGACCTCTGCCCCAGGGCCGGGGTCGCCGACAAACCCGTCTCACCACAACCGAAACGACAACGAGCATGAACCCAGGAACATTCAGCATACACCACACCGACGGCGCGGCCCGCGCCGGCGAGCTGCACACGGCCCACGGCGTCATCCCCACCCCCATCTTCATGCCTGTGGGCACCCAGGGGACCGTCAAGGCCGTCTGCCCCGAGGACCTCAAGAACCTCGGCGCGCGCATCATCCTCGGCAACACCTACCACCTGTGCATGCGCCCCGGCGACGAAATGATCGCCCGTAGAGGAGGGCTGCACCGCTTCATGAACTGGGACCGCCCCATCCTCACGGACTCCGGCGGCTTCCAGGTCTTCAGCCTCTCGGGCCTGCGCAAGCTGACCGAGGACGGCGTGGCATTCTCCTCGCACCTCGACGGTTCCAAGCATTTCTTTTCTCCCGAGAAGGCCATCTCCATCCAGCAGAACCTCGGCTCGGACATCATGATGGTCCTGGACGAGTGCGTGCCCTACGGCGCGGACTACGACTACACCAGGAAATCCCTGGGTCTGACCACGCGCTGGGCGACCCGCTGCCGGGCGGCCCACCCCCAGGGGCAGAACGGACAGCTCCTCTTCGGCATCGGCCAGGGCGGTTTTTTCAAAGACCTGCGCGAGGAAAGCATCCGCCAGCTCCTGGACATCCCCTTCGACGGCTACGCCCTGGGCGGGCTGAGCGTAGGGGAATCCAAACCCGAGATGATGGACATCCTCTATCACAGCGCACCGCTTCTTCCCGCGGACAAACCGCGCTACCTCATGGGTGTGGGGACGCCACTGGACATCATCCGGGGCATCGACGCCGGCATCGACATGTTCGACTGCGTCCTGCCCACCCGCAACGCCCGAAACGGGACCCTGTTTACGTCCATGGGCAAGGTCAACATCAAGCGCGCCGAGTTCGCCGAGGACGACAGGCCACTGGACCCGGAATGCGGCTGCTACACCTGCCGCAACTTCTCCAGGGCCTACCTGCGCCACCTCTACCAGGCCCAGGAGATCCTCTCCTACCGCCTGAACACCATCCACAACCTCGCCTTCTTCCTGCAGGTGGTCACCGGCGCCCGGCAGGCCATTGCCGAAGGCACGTTCCAGGCGTACAAGGCCCGCTTCGAAAACGTCTACGACACATAAGGAAAACGCCATGCTCAAGGATCTCGTCCTGAAAAGCCGCAGCTACCGGCGATTCGACACCTCCGTTCCCGTACCCATGAGCGCCCTCGAGGAACTGGTAACCCTGGCCGCGGCCTGTCCCTCGGCGGCCAACAAGCAGCCCCTGCGCTTCATGCTCTGCAACAAACCCGAAGACAACGCGGCCATCTTCGACTGCCTGAAGTGGGCGGCCTACCTCAAGGACTGGGACGGGCCGGTGCCGGCCGAGAGGCCCATGGCCTACATCATCATGCTCAATACGGAAAAAGGCTGGGATTTCGCAAAGTTCGATTTGGGCATCATGGGCCAGACCATGCTGCTTGGCGCCTTGGAAAAGGGTTTCGGGGGCTGTATGCTGGGGGCCATCGACCGCGAGCGCCTGCGGGAACAGCTCGGCCTGTCGGCGGACCTGGAGATCGGCCTGGTCCTGGCTCTGGGCAAGCCCGTGGAAGACGTCCGCATCACGCCGCTGCCCGACGACGGGTCCATCCGATACTGGCGGGACGATGCCGGAACGCACTTCGTGCCCAAACGCTCGGTCGAAGAACTCGTTCTGGAAAAACGGGAAGGTTGACGCGGCGTCTCCCGGACATCCCCCGGAGCATCCTGACTGACTGTTGAAAAAATCAAACGTCGCAGACGTCCAAACATATCGAGATGCAAGGACGCGAAAAAAGCCAGAACACGCAATGTATTGTACATACAAAGCGGTCTGGCTTTTTTTGCTGACGCGGCAAATCAGCGTTTTTCAAGCGGCCTGCTAGCTCTTGCGACTGATGAGATCGCCGATGCGGTAGGAATCGAGAGCCTTCATGAGGACATTGCTGGCCTCGATCCATACGAACTGGGTCACGCACTCGCCAGCCAGGGAGCACTCGCCGCAGATGGGCTCTCCCTCGGCGCACTGGGTCAGCACGACCTTGTCCTCCAGGGCCCGGACCGCGTCACCCACGGTGATGTCCATGGGTGACTTGGCCAGCTTGTGCCCGCCGAAGGGACCGCGCTTGCTCTCGATCAACCCACCCCGACGCAACCCGGTGATGAGCTTCTCGATGTACTTCTGGGATATCTTCTGACGTCGGGCAATGTCCGTGGTATTGACCCAGCCCTTATCCTGATTGAGGGCGATGTCCAGCAGCAGTCTCGTCCCATAGCGGCTCCGCGTGGTCAATCGCATGCGATCCTCCGAAAATTCAATGTACTGCTCCTAAAAATCTTTTTCTGCCGGGGCTTGGCTCACGTTGCCAAGAGCTTCCTTCTTCACGTGCTTCCTGGGCATTTCGATACGAAACTCCGTACCTTCGCCCACCACAGACTCCACAAATATCTTCCCTCCGTGTTGATGCACGACATCATTGGCGATGTACAGTCCAAGGCCGGTCCCCTTGCTCCCCTTGGAGGAAAAAAACAGGGAGAACATTTTCTCCTGGGTCGACCGGTCCATGCCCGGCCCGTTATCCCGGACGATGAAGGATACCTTGTTCTTGGCACCCTCAACGATAAAGCTGACCACGTGGCGTTCCTTGGATTCGTCTTCGATGCAGGCGTCCACGGCGTTTTCCAGAATGTTGACCAGGCCGGCGGAAATGACTTCGGGATCGATCTCGAAACGCCCCAGGTTGCCGTGGAACTCCTTCTGGAAACGAATATCGTGCTTGTTGGCCTTGGGCTCGACGAAGTTTGCCACCCCGTCGCCGAAAGTCTGCACGTCCAGGACCTGGATGTTCAGCTCCCGGTCCTTGGAGTAGTAAAGCATCTCAAGCACCGAGTTCCTGATGCGGGAGATCATGAGCTTAACCCGCTCCGCCCCGTTGGCCACCAGGTCCATATCGTTGTTTTTGATCCCCTTTTCCAGACGGTACAACCCACCGTCCAGGGCCGTGAGCATCCCCCGCACTCCGTGCGAAATGGAGCCGATGAAAAGCCCCAGGGAAGTCAGGCGGTCCTGGAGCTCGCGAATCTGGGTAATATCCGTAGCCAGCTCCATGACCTCGTGAATGTCGCCGTTTTCGTCCCGGAGGGGCGCCGTCAGGGTCAGCACGATCTTCTGCTGCCCGCTGCGCGTCGTGACGACCTCCTCGGTCTGATGAATCATGCCGTCGCGGAAACTCTCCTCCACCGGGCACTGGGGGCACGGGTGAGTGCGATGCTTGTAGATCTCGTAGCACCGCTCGCCCAGACAGGCGCCGAAATCTGCCTTGAAATGCCGGTTGGCCCGGACGATTCGCTGATCTCGGTTCTGTACGGAGATGTAACACGGGACCTCGTCAAAGAGTTGTCGGCACATGGTGTGGCTCGACTGGAGAGTCTTGTTCTTCTCGCGCAGCAGATCCCGCTCCAGGGTCACCTCCAGGCAGGTCAGGGCCCGGTCCAGGGCGATGCGCAGAGCGCGTTCGGACACGGGTTTGAACAGGAAGTCCGACGCCCCTTCCTCGAGAAAATCGAGTCCCATCTGGTAGTCGTCCTCGGGAACCAGAACGATGACGCGAATCTCCGGGAAAGACGCGCGGATCTTCAGCAGGATGTCCTGGCCGAGCTGGCAGTCGCAGATTCCGAGCACCGCAAGACGCGGTCGCACCGCCTTCACGGTGAGGAGAGCTTCGTCATAATCGCAATTGGATGGCTCGTACCCGTACTCGTTCAAAATATGAGCGAGCACGCGGCCATGTTCTGGATCCTGCGTAATGATGACTATGGATTCTGAGACGACGATATTGTGCATGATGAAAAAACACACCCTTGCCAGGGACGAATCCGGGCAAGGGTGTTGTCGTGTTAGGGTTGCGCTACCCGATGGTTTCCTTGACGGTTTTCAGCAATTCCTCGCGATCGAAGGGCTTGGTAAAGGAAGCCACGGCCTTCTGGATGGCGTACTTGTTTCCGGCAAGGCCGCTGATGACGATCACGGGAATACCCTTGAACTCGTCCTCCTGGCTCAGCTCGCGGTAAAAACGGGGTCCCCACTCCTTGGGCATCTCCAGATCCAGGGTAATGAGATCCGGCGCCTCCTGTCTGACCACAGCCATGGCGTCCGCGCCGTCGGTGGCCTTGCAGGTCGCATACCCGGCATCCTGGAAAATGTCCTCGAGATACGTGACAATGTTGGGATCGTCATCAATGATCAGAATCTTCTTGGCCATCATACACCCCCACAAACAAAGGATAAAGAGTTAGACGTTCTGGATCTTATCCGGCCGGTTGACCGAAGCAACCGGGCACGTGGCGCGAAGCAGCACCTGCTCCAGAGTATGACCGAAAGCCGAATCGCCCTCGCTCACGTCCTTGGAGTGGTGAGCCATGATGATCAGGTCGGCCTGCTTCTCGCGCGCGTACTTGACGATTTCGACATAGGGGATGCCTTCCCAAATGTCGGCGGACACATTCTTGAAGTCCCCGGTTTGAATGAGATATTTCCTGCGCATCCTGTCCCTGGCCTCGAGCATCTTGTCGTCGAGTTCCTTCTGGGAAATGAGGCTGTGCGTGGAACCGATGTCAATGGCGTGGAAGACGTGCAGTTTGGCGTCCAGCTCCCGGGCCGTCTTCAAGGCAAACTTGAAGGCGTGCTCGGACGCCTTGGAGAAATCGGCGCCGAAGACAATATTGGTGAAGCCGCCCCAGAAAGAAGCGACAGGACGGTTGACCACCAGTACCGGAGCCTTGGATACCTTGGCCACGCGCTGAAGCGTGGAGCCGGCAAAGTGGCGCTGGTAGGCCTCGGCGTCAGCCTCGCAACCCGTGGTGCTGGCACCCATGACGATAAGATCCACATCCTCCTGCCGGGCCTTGCGCAGGATCTCGCGGTGCGGGATGCCCACGGCAGTGTCGATCTCGCAGTCCACGCCGCCTTTGAGCTGGCGGTCGTAGGTGTTCTTCAGCTCATCCTGGACCCACAGGGTGTAGTCCTCGTCCAACTCGACCTTTTCCCCGGTGCGCACATCCACAACCACCTGGCTGAAGCCTCTGCTGGGCACGCCCAGGACATGGTAGACGAAGAGTTTGGCGTTGTAGCGCGTGGCCAGGTCAAAGGCCACGCGCGCAGCGGCATCGCAGCATGGAGAGCCGGAGGTGGCGAACAGAATCTTTGTAAACATATGTCAACTCCCGTTCTGTATTGCGGCACGCCGCGCCGAACGCGACATGCCGGTGACTCGTCAGACTTACTCCTGAGGCAGGAGATGCTCCGGCACCTCAAGCATCTTAATCAGAAGCGGCTTCAGGAAACTCCAGCGAATGCCGATTTCGTATTCCTCTTCCAGGTCGCGTATGGCGTCCCAGCAATTATGACAGGGGGCGACGACAAACTTCGCGCCCGTGGCCAGAATCTGCTCGCGCTTCATCTTCAGGGCCACGTTGCGCTGCTTGCGATAGCGCCCGATACCATTGAAGCCTCCGCCCCCGCCACAACAATAGTTGTGTTCCTTGTTGGGGGCCATCTCGCGAAAATCTTCGGCGATGTGCTTCATGATGATGCGCGTGCAGTCGCGCAAGCCGGCGTTGCGCACGTAGTTGCAGGAGTCCTGCACCGTGACGGGCTCCTTGATCTTCTTTGTCGGATCGATCTTGAGCTTGCCCGTCTCCAGGGCTTCGGCCACCCACTCCACATAATGGATGCATTCAACAGGTGGCTGGCCGTCGGGACGACCGGCCCAGTAGGGCCCCTCTACGACCGTGGCGCGATAGGCGTGACCGCACTCCGTAGCCACCATGCGCTTGGGGCGCAGTCGCTCCATGGCCTCATAGACGGTTTCAACCTGCATCTTGCAGGCTTCCCAGTCGCCGGCGAACATGGACAGGCTGGTCATCTCCCAGCCCGCCGAAGGCATGGTCCAGTTCTCGCCCGCAACGTGGAAGAGAATGGCCGCCTCCACAATGTCTTCGGGATAGTGCTTGGCCTCGCGGGCGTTGATCATGTAGACGATATCCGCTTCTTCCTTGTCGATGGGAATCTCAAGACAGGGCCACTCCTCGATGGCCTCATCAACCATCCACTCGCAGGTGTCCACAAAGTCCTCGACAGTGACGTCCATCTGGGCGCGGAAGAGGCGGTGCATGCCGGATCCGATCTTGAGTTCCCACGGTACGAAGCCCTGAGAATGCAGCAGGCCACGCAGGTAACTGAACATGACTCCCATATCGATGCCATAGGGGCAGAAGGAGCCGCAGCGGTTACAGCAGGTGCACTTGGACCAGGCCGTATCCATGCACATGCGCATGAACTCGTTGGAGACCTGTCCCTTCTTCTTGACGATCTCGCCCAGGGTAGACTGAATCTTGTAGGACGGAACCTGCTTGGGATCGCGCTCGTTGACGCTGTACAGGAAGCAGCTGTCGGCGCAGAGGCCGCAGTGGGCGCAAATGTCGAGCCAAGTCTTGGTTCTGGACTTCATGGTCTTCTGAATGGTCGCCCACAGGGCGTCGGCGTCCACATCCAGCTGCTCCATTTCCGCGTAATATTGCTTGCCGTTGCTGTCGCCCAGGAGCGCATCCAGCTCCTCGCGACAGGAAACGGGCTTCTTATTGCAAAGTTTTCCTTCGGGCATTGTATGTTCCTCTTGGATTACCAGTCAAAATTGGACTTCATGCCGCCGCGCTTGATCCCGAAATCCATGCCCAACTGGATGCGCGTGCAGAAAAAGAGCGCGATGTGGGCCAGCTTCGTGAAGGGGGCGGTCAGCAACACGACCACGCCGCACAGGATGTGCAGATTGATCCAGAACGAATAACTCGCGGTGTGGTACGAGGCCATGATGCCGGAGAACAGCAGCGTCAGGGTCAGGGCCAGCAGCGCCACGTCCTTGAAGTCCGTCAGGATGCGCACCTCGGGCAAAAGCAGGCGGCGCACGGCGATACCCAGGCCGCCCAGCAGAGCCGCGATGGCGAGTACGTCCGCCAGTATCTGCGGCATGGCCGGCCAGGCGATGCCCAGGCCATTGCGGATCATGACCGCATGCCCTTCCAGGAACAGGGGCACGATGACCAGGCCGATGTGAAAGGCGAAGAACATCAGCGTGAAGATGGGCTTGGCGCGCCAGCTGTAGGTGCCGAAGGGCAGCAGCCAGCGGTACACGGAACGCACGGCGCCCTTGATGCCGTAGTTCATCTGCGGTTTGTAGGCCACGCGGTCCAGCCGCCAGTCCAGCCCCTTGAAATAGAGCACCACGCGTGCGGTCAGGCCGACAAAGAATACCGCAAAGGCAATCCAGAGCAGCGGACCAGTCAATATCTCATACATATGAATACTCCTTCAGTGGTCGAAACGGACCGAGCCTATTCCTCTTCCTTGTCAGCAAACCTGTCCTCATCCCTTTCGGTCAGGAACAGCCAGAAGGCCACAAACGCCGCCAGACCAATGCCCATTCCAACGTAGGCCATGCCTTTGGTCCAGAACATGAAGTCATGATACGTCATGAATTCCATTGTATGCCTCCTTTAGTGGGCTTCCTTGAATTCGGGATGTTCGTGCAGGATCGGCAGTTTGCACAGGCAGAACCGCAGGACCGTGATTTCCAGGGTGACGATGAACACGGTAATCATGATCTCCTCCCAGGACGGAATGTAGCGGGCTTCAACAGGCAGATGCCAGTTGAAGGCCACCAGGGAGATGTTCAGACGGTTCAGGACGATACCCGCCACCGTGACGATGGATGCCCAGAAGGCCAGCTTCTGGCTCTTCTCGCGGGCGGCCACGGCGTACATCAGACAGGGCACGAGCACGAAGCCGATGACTTCGACCAGGAACCAGGCGCCCCAGCCCGTGGCCAGGTAGTGCCAGTTGTCGTCCATGGCCACGCCGATCCACTTCAGGTTGAAGTAGCCGAAGAGGACCACGGCAGCGGCCTTGGCGAAGCCGAGGGTCACGCCGGGCGCCTCGTCGATGTGGGTCTGGTCCATCTTGTGGTGCAGGAACTTATGGGAAAGTCCGCCCTCGAAGATGACCATGGAGAGTCCGGCAGGAATGCTCGAAATGAAGAAGAACACAGCCAGATACGGGGAGTACCACAGCGGGTGCAGCTTGGACGGCGCGATGAGGTACAGGCCGCCCAGGGAGGACTGGTGCAGGGTGGACAGGATCACGCCCATGATGGTCAGCGCCAGGGTCAGGCTGTGGGCCAGATGCCGGAGCTTCTTCCAGCGCAGGGTTTCCCAGACCGCCGGCGAGAACTCGATGGCCAGAACGGTCAGGTACAGTGCCACGCACAGGCCTACCTCAAAGAGAAACGAGGTGGGTCCGGGATAGATGCTCAGAGGATAGGGCAGCCTGTAGTAGCGGCCCAGGTCGTACAGCAGGGCGAAGACGACGAACGCATAGCCCAAGAACGCGGTGGTGATGGCCGGGCGCACCGCAGAGTGGTATTTCTTCATGCCGAAGAGGTAGACGGCCGCGGAGGTCGTGTAGCCGCCGGCGGCCAGAGCTACGCCGCAGAGCAGGTCGAAGCCGATCCAGATGCCCCAGGGGTTGTCGTCGGACAGATTGGTGACGGAGCCGATGCCCATGGTAAAACGCTTGACCGTCAGCACGATGCCGATGGCCAGTATTACGGCCGTCAGGATGTTGGCCGGCGTCCAGAATTTCTTTTCGGATGTGGTGTGGTCAGACATCGCCACTCCTCCTTATTGCTCGCCTTCGTCAGCGGATTCGGCCTGCTTGCGGGCTTCCTCGGCTTCCTTGAGCGCTTTTTTCACTTCACGATCGATGGCGGCCTGCTTGTCGCGTTCCGCTTTGTCCATGGCAGCCTTCAGCTTCTTCGCTCCTTCGGCTTCGGCCTCAGCCACGGCTTCGGCCACGGCATGGTGCTGCTCCTCTTCGGCGATCTTGTCCTTGCGCTTGGAGAGCGCATAGGCGCCGGTCAGGAACACTGGCCAGAGGCCGACAACGGCCGGAACAACGCCGAGGGGGCCGGACGTGAACTCGGGAGCAGGCGTCACGCCCAGATCCTCGCGCAGACCGATCTGCTCGAAGGGGACGCCGGAGATGTAGAGCCAACTGGTGCCGCCCATCTCGCGTTCGCCGTAGATGTGGTCGATGTACATGTCAGGATGTTTGCGGATGCGCTCGCGGGCGATGGACAGCAGGTCCGCGCGGCGACCGAAGACCAGGGCGCCCTTGGGGCAGTCCTGGACGCAGCCGGGCAGCTTTCCTTCCTCGATGCGCGGGCGGCACATGGTGCACTTGCGCACCCGGGGTGTGACCGGGTCGTGGTATTCGTAGGTGGGAATCTCGAAGGGACAGGCAATCATGCAGTAGCGGCAGCCAACGCACTTGGAGGCGTCGTAGCTCACCGCGCCGGTCTTGTCCTTCTTGAAGGCGCCGACGAAGCACGCCGAGGCGCAGGCCGGCTCGAGGCAGTGGTTGCACTGCTGCTTGCGGTATACGGGCTTGTCGCCCACGGCGTACTTGTTGACCACGGTGAAGGTGTCGTGGTGGGTACGCCGTCTCGCGTCCATGACTGTGAGATCGTCGAAAGGCACGGGCTGTGCCGGCAGTTCGTTGACCTTGTTGCATGCGGCTTCGCACTTTCTGCAGCCGATGCATTTGGTGCTGTCAAAGAGCACCCCAAAGCTCTCGGGATATCCCGTAAAATGATGTGTTCCACCGGCTGTGGCCGAAGACGCCGCCAAACAGGCTCCGCCAGCCAGCATGCCAATGAATTTTCTGCGTTTCATAGTAGCTCCTCGTTATTGCGACCTTGCAGGCAGGTTACTTTTTAACGGCATGGCATTCGGCGCAGGCGGTGGCCGCCGGCTTCTCGATGCCCATCTCGGTGTGACAGCCGATGCACTGCTGATGATAGGCGGTCTTCAGATCGGGCTTGGCCTCGCTCATGGGCCCCGCATTCCTGCCGTGACAACTGACGCACTTGGGCGGGTTGGCCGAAGCCGGGCTGTTGTGGTGACAACCGGAACACACGGCGCCAGGACTCGAATGGAAGTACGCAGCCATGGCGTCGTCCTTCATGCCATCCATGATCTTCTGCACGATCTTGCGGTGCGGGAACTTGCTGGGCTCATACTCGTTGGCCAGGACGCCGATCTCCACGATCTCGGGGATCTCGTTGACCTTGATCTCCGTATCGGCCTTGACGCGCACGCTCATGAGCATGGACGCGGTGTTAACCTTGGCAGCCGTGTCCTGGAGCAGTCCGGGACCGGCGCTGATGCTCACGTGGCACTTGGCGCAGCTGGCTTCGGTCTTCTGGCCTGTACGCCCCATGAAGGTGTGACAGCCGGCACACTGCTTCTTCTCCTGAGCCTGGGCGTGGCAACCCACGCAGCTGGCCTTGGAGGTCACGCTGTGCATGGCCTGCTCGGTGGTGACGAAGCCGCCCTCTTCCTTGCCCAGGGATGTGTGGCACTGTGAACAGGCGACAACGCCCTTGGCCGAAGCGGTATGGTGACAGACCGAACAGTTTTCGTTCTTGTCCTCATGCAGCTTGTGGTTGAAAGGCACGGCGTTGACCAGAACGGGTTCGGCGGCAGGCTCTGCAGGTTTGGCGGGCTCGGCCATGAGCAGCATGAAGTCGGTCTGCCCGGCTTCGAGCCTGGGAATGTCTGCCACCTGCTTGAACTCCGCGCGGACGGCGGCGTCATGGCAGCTGGCGCACTCCACAGGGCCGGAAGGCTGCTTGGCCTTGGCGATCTCCATGTGGCAGGACATGCACTTCTCGTGGGCCTGCTCCTTGCTTTCGGCAAAGGACAGGTCACGCTTCTCGGGCTTGTCCTGGGTGTGGCACTTGGAGCAATTGTCCTTCTGGCCCGCGGGCACGGGAACCATCTTGGAAGACTGGTGGCGGTAATGCAGGGACTTGTCGAAGGTGATGAGCGTACGGGAGGTTTCCGCTGGCCCGGCGTGACAGGTGCGGCACTGTCCACTTTCCGGGCCGCTCTTCTTACCGGCCTTTGCCATGTCTTCGTGACAGGCAATGCAGTTGTCGTGGTAGATGGCCTTGATCTCGGCGGCGCTTGTGTCCGCTTCGCGCTTGAACTTGGCCTTGACCGTGTTACCGGTCAACGTGTGGCAGGATTCGCACTTGCCTTCAACGGCCTTGGTGTGCTTGTCGTGCTCGAACCGGACCACAGGATACTCGAGATCGCCGAACTGCTTGAGCGTGTCGATGGTCACGAGATCAGCGCCCAACTGCTTCGTAGCGATCGATTCCTGCTTTCCCCCAAGAGCGTTCAGACCGAATCCAGCCACTGCCATGCTCACGCACAGGATTCCGATCCATCGCAGCATTGGTCTTCCCTTCTCCATGTGAAAATTCCTTTGTTGAAATCCACTCCGGAAAATTCCGGAAACCTCCCTCACCGGCAGACATCGCCCCCGGCACCATCCTCTGTTCCGGAAAAAATCCGACCTGAAACTCTCCGCATGAAACCCGGATGAAATTTTTAAGCAGACCATTCAGGTATGATTTATTCCGACCTCGGAGGTATAGAATTAGGAAATTTCCGTCAAGACCTAATCCCTTTTTTCACAATCATTCGATTTTCTAGGGATTTCTGAAATCCCCAAAAATTACATGCGAAATTTCGGGATATTAGGATTTCTTCTTGCGTTGCACTCAACGAGATAAAAATGGCTCCACAAAAAAAAATCAGCGCGAAAGCACAAACATGCTCCCGCGCCAATAAAAAAAACCCGGCCTTCCAAAGGAAAGCCGGGCTGCTTCGCGATATGGACGGCGTCTATCTCTTCACATGACACTCGCCGCAGGCCACGGGGCCTTTCTTCATTTCAACGTGACACTCCTTGCACTGCCTGTGGTAGGCGGTGCGCAGGCCGGGCTGGCTGCCCTGGGCTTCGAGGGTGTGACACTCGGCGCAACCAATGCCTTCCGAGCTTTCATCCTCAACGAGCTTGCCATCTTCGTAGACGTGGTGACACGCCGCACAGTTTTCGATCTGAGCCTTCTCGTTGTGCTCGTCATGGTCAAAGACGCTGACCGGGCGCTCCAACTTCCCGAAGGGCTCAAGCTGGAAGTAGGTGTAGTCATCCTGGGAAAAAGCCGAAACACCGCACAGCGTGACGCAGAGCACGACAGAGCAAAAAACAATGTATCTGTATAACTTATGTCTCATCACTCACCCCTAGACAGCGTTTGGTTTTTCCATGCATTCGTAGATGATCTCGCAAAGGAACTTGAGTTCGATTCCAAGTTCGTACTTGTGGATGATATCCTCGAGACCGCCGTGGCAATTGTGACAGGGGGCGATACAAACCTTGACGCCGGTGGCCCTGAGCTGATCGGCCTTGACCCTGTTGCCCTCTACGCGGGCATTCTTGAAGGGCGGCCCGCAGTTGATCACACCACCGCCTGCGGAGCAGCAGTAATTGTGTTCCCTGTTGGGGGTCATCTCAATGAAGTTCGGACAGAAGGCCCGGACAACCTCACGCGCCTTCTCATGCAGTCCGCGGCCACGCACGACGTTACACGGATCGTGGAAGGTCACGGGCTCCTCGAACTGCTTGGCGACCTTGATCTTGCCCTCGTTCAGGAGTTCCCAGTAAAACTCCAGGGCGTGAACCACAGGAATTGGAGGCATCTGCCAGCCAAGGACGCGGTTGCCCGTATCGTAGACCGAACGGAAGGCGTGACCGCACTCGCCCATGACGATCCTCTTGACTTTCAGGCGGGCGGCGGTGTCGAAATGCATGCGCTTCAGGCGGCCCATCATCTCCGTATCGCCAGTGTACATGGCCATGTCGGAGTTGTCCCAACCGGGCGTGGCCGGCATGGTCCAGTTCATCCCCGCCTCTTCCATGATGACCGCGGCCTGGTAAATGAGCTGCGTACGGAACTTCGGCTCGGGTCCGATGACCGAATACATGATGTCCGCGCCTTCCTTTTCCAGAGGAATACGTCCCTGGGGCAATTCGTCGCGAAGTTCGTCTTCCTGCCACTGCAGGGCGTCAATCCATTCGTCGTCCTTGACCCACATCTGGTTCATGGTCGCCGAATGTGAATGAGCCGTATCCTGGATGTAGAGAGGAGTGATCTCCAATTTGTGACAAATACGGCGCACCAGAGACATCATGTAAGCGATGTCGATGCCGAAGGGGCAGTACTGGACGCAACGGCGGCACAGGTTACATTCGGTCTGGGCAACCTGTACGGCATGTTTCATAAACTCGACGGAAACCTTGCCCTTCTTGTCAAGCATCTCCCAAATGGTCTGTTTGACCTTGCCCACGGGTGAAAAACGCGGGTCGCGATCGCGGGAAACATAGAAATGGCAGGCTTCTGAGCACAGGCCGCAGTGAGCACAGGTGTCGACGTACGCCTTCAGGCGCGCACCGGCCTCGTTGTCGAACACCTCGTTGATCGTCTTCTCGATCTTCTCGGGAGTGAGCTTCTCGGCTCCCCGTTCAATTCCTTCGTCTTTTATCCAGACGCGTTCTTTCATAGCGTTCTCCTCTTTTTACCAATCCTTGACGTGGCGCACCATGCCGAATTCGGAACCGATGTATGCTCTGGTCAAGGGAGCCAGGAGCATGTGACTCAGACGCGTGAAGGGGATGGCCACAAGCAGCAACTCCGCGGAGAGCATGTGCAGGATGACCATGGTCATGTAATCGCCCAACTGATGATAGGCGAGAACTCCCGTCACGAACGGCGCCGCCACGAGAGCGAGGAGAGCGAAATCCGTCCAGTCGGTGACATAGTTTACCTCAGGCTGCGTCATCCGGCGCACGCCAAAGAAGATACAAGCGCCGATGACCGCAAAAGCCATGGCATCGGCCACAACGTTGGGGATGGTGACCCAACCGATGCCGAAACCTTCCTCGATCATGATCTGATGTGCGGAAACGAAGATGAGCAGCACGAAAAAGGCGATGTGAAAAAAGAATGCTACACCCGTGAATATAGGATGCAGCCTCATATTCAACGTATTGAATGGAATGGACCAGTTAATGATGGAGCGCAGCCCGTACTTGACGGAAACATAGTTGAGCAGAACCTGATCCTTCTGCCTCAAGGTACTGAGCGTCGCCCAGAGCTTGTACACGGAACCCAAAACAAAAATGGTCCACGCCGCCCAGGCAAGGGGGCCAGCAACCAACAAATAGACATCCTGCATGTCCAGCCTCCTTATCCGATGATCTTGGCGACGGATTCGACGATTCTGAGATACTTTCCACCCTCGACGGCACGGATCAGAATCCGGCTTCCGTCAGGGCTGAAGGTGGGATCGAAGCACTCGTCGAATCCCTGGCCGTATTCCTTGCCATCCACGGCGATGGTGTACTTGCCGTTCTTCTCGACCCTGGCCGCCACATGCTTGCCGTCAGGCGAGAAAACCGGGGCGAAGCACATGTCATACCGGCCGCTCCAGGCGGCGTCGTCGGCAAAGACCGTCCACTTGCCGTCCTGCTTGCCAAGGGCGGCCAGACGGGCGCCGTCGGGGCTGAAGGTCATGTCCGTAACCATGTCACCGAAGGTGGTTCTCCAGGAGTTCCCGTCCACGGCAAGGGTCCATCGCCCGTACTGGGGGCAGACGATGGCGGCCAGTTTGTCTCCCGAAGGGCTGAACTGCTGCTGCCAGACCTGGAAAAAGGTCGGCTGCCAGATGACTTTGGCGTCCCGGGCCATGCCCCACTTCCCGGATATGCGCACCGGGGCAACGACGGACTTGTCCTTGGGATTGAAGGCGGGCTCCCAGACCTGCTTGTAGAACGTGTCCCAGGGCTTGCCGTCCACGACAATG
>CAZQYA010000015.1:0-7499 GCA_964597325.1 uncultured Desulfovibrionaceae bacterium | reverse complement strand
AAAAGATTCACCCGAACCTGGGCGGCGACGGACGAATTGTCCGCACTGAAACAGGGAGTCCAGGCATTCACGAAATTCACGTCCCAGACTTTTCCGTCCACAGCCACGGAGAAGGCGCCTTCCTTGAACTTGAAAACTTCCGCCTGGCCCATGGGCACGGTCTGCACGACTGCGGCCGACTTGGCGCCATCGTCGCTCAACTGAAAATTATTTGCATTGGGATACAGATTCTCCCAGGCCACACCGTCCACAACCATGCCGTAAGTCATGGAGTCGGCGACACAGCACGCGATGACCGATCCGTCCTTGGAAAACATCGTGTTGAACAGATACCCGAAGGACTCCTCCCAGGGTTCTCCGTCCACGCACATTGTCCAGTCGCCGTCGCAGGCCAGGCCAGCCAGCCTTCCGTCGGGGGAATAGCGCAGATACCAGATGCGCTCATATCTGGACTCCCAGCAGGAACCGTTGACGCACACGCTGAACTCGCCCTCGTCCGTGTTGACCACCGCGGCGATCTGCTCGCCGTCGGGGCTGGCCTGATTTTCCTCACGCCATTGGACGTCGCAGTCACAGTCGCTCAGATCGGCCACGGTTCTGGAGCCCACGCCCCAATCCCAGGCAGAATAGTCACTCATACACACCCTCCTTTACCAACTTGGTTACGCCCAAAGCGTGTCACGCCCGAATGAAGCCGAAGAAATCCGCCTCGAGCCCATGTCATTTCCGAAGAATAAAAATATATCCTCAGACTTACTTTACTACCTAATTTTTTTTATGATCGCGCTATCACCGAAATCCGTGCCTGTAAACACCATTTTGTTTTCAGACTCATTAGGTCTACAACATTTCGGACTAATCTTGTACACTTTATTTCAACACCCCGGCAACACCCTTATGTCCTACCGAAACAATCCGAATTTCATTTGCCACCTGCGATACATACTTCCTAAAAACAAACGAAGCGAACTTTACAAAATTGTGCAGTTCAAATCGCGCGACACGCACAAACGAAAAAAAGCCCGGTCGAGCCGGGCTTTTCGAAAAGTGAGACGCACTGGTACGGGGAGGATGGAGACGTACCCCGCTCAGCGGCATGGGTCTGTCAACGGCACTCGGTTGTTTCGTTTACCGCATCGTCCCCTGCAGCCGCAGGAAGGATGCCGGAAGATTCCGATGTGACATCTATCTGCCTGGAGTCGACCATCTTGCCCTGGCTGTCGATCATGGTTCGCTCGTCCAGGATGGCGATGCCCAGGCGGTCCATGACTTCGCGCTTGTAGTCGTATTCCAAATTCTTCTTGCGCAGCTTGTAGTTGAGCACCATGCGCACCACGCCGAAAATGGTCCCTGCCGCCAAAACGCAGCCAAGGCCTATGAGCAGGAATTTGGACGCGGCCTCACCGAAACGGGCCAGGTATTCCATGATGGCGCCCATGTTGTAGACAACGCCGATAAGCGCGCCCAGCAACAGGAGGGTCAACAAAAAGGGGAGCTGAAAGCAGAAGTTCACCACCCGGGTCATCCTGGCGGCAAATCCTTCCTGCGCGGTCTCCTTGAATACGGCGCGCCCACGCTGGCCATACAGAAAGGAATTGAAAGCCGCCACAACGATGCCCGTCAGAAAGGTCAGGGCCACGGGAGCTGCAAAGGAAACCAGAAAATAGGCTCTCCAGGGAAAGGGAACATCAACAGGCTTGCCCGTTACGGCCACTTCGTCGATACCAAGCTGATACACCCAGCACACAAGAAAAATGAGGACTTCAACCACCACAAGCAACTGTACGTATCGCCTGAAAAGATCCTTGATTTCGTAATCGTCGAAGAGCGAGGCAACTCCCTTTCTCTTGACCCCGCTCCTGGGCTTCTTCGTCTCCGTCATTCTATCTCCACCGTGCCCCGCGAATGTCGCGCGACATGTCATTGTCTGAATGTAATCTTTGCGGGTTCCGGTCTCCGGACCGATGAGTCCCGGACTTGAGTTCCCACCTGCTTCGGATTAGGCATGGGTGCTTTCTTCTCGAACCACCTCAAGCCGAAACGGGAACTCCCATGAACCATTTTGACATCATTGTCATAGGGGCAGGTCCGGGCGGTTATGCCGCAGCTCTGCTCGCCAGTCAAAGAGGAAAAACCGTCGCCCTCGCTGAAAGGGAAAACCTCGGCGGCACCTGCCTCAACTGGGGATGCATCCCCACGAAACTCTACCTCGGCGCCACCGCGCCCCTGGAAGGCCTCCACGCCCAGTCACGCCTGCGCCTGTGCAGTGGGTCCATTGCAATGGATATGCCCGCTTTGAAAAAACGCAAGACCGCATTCGTCTCCGCCTCCCACAAAGCCATGGCCGCAGCCCTCGAAAAGCAGGGGATAACGCTGGTCAGAGGCGACGCCGGACTTGTGGATGACCGCACCGTCAGGATTTCCGGCGAGACGACTCGGGAATTGACCTTTTCCACACTCATCCTCGCCACGGGCTCGTCCGCCAACTGGTTCCCGGGCATGGAGCCCGACCACGAACGCATCCTGGATTCCACGGATCTGCTGGACCTCGACGAGGCGCCCGAAAGCCTGACCGTCATCGGCGCAGGCGCCATCGGCCTGGAAATGGCCGACTTCTGGAGCCGCCTGGGTACCACGATTCATCTCGTGGAAGCCGCCCCGCGCATCGCCCCGGCCGAAGACGAGGAGATCGCCCGCACACTGCACACCATGCTCAAGCGCAAAAAATGGAACATCGTCACAGGCAAGCGCGTGGCCGGCATCGAAAACACGGGCGAAGAGGCCCTGACGCGCCTGGAAGACGGAACCGAGCTCCCTTCAGCCAAAGCCCTCGTGGCCGTTGGACGCAGACCCAACTCCGCAGGCATGGGACTGGAAAATGCCGGCGTGCGCCTCGTCGGCGCCGGGTGGATCGATACCGACGAATGCCTCAAAGCCGCCAGCAACATCTACGCAATCGGCGACGTCAACGGGCGCACCCTCCTGGCACATGCGGCCGAGCATCAGGCGCGCTACGCAGTCCTCCACGCCATGGGCGAAACGACCAAACCCTACACCCCAGGCCCCATGCCGGGATGCATCTATGGCGCCATCGAAGTCATGCGGGCCGGAGCCACCGCCGCCGAACTCGAGGCCGCCGGGAACCCCGTCAGGATCTCCCGCGCCAACCTCGGCGCCAACCCCATTTCCCAGGCCCACGGACAGGCCCAGGGGCTGGTCAAGGCGGTCTGGTCCGAAAACGTCCTGCATGGTGTCAGCGCCGTGGGACATGGAGCTTCGCATCTGGTCACTCTGGCGGAAATCATGGTCCGCGACGGCTGGACACGCGAAACCGCCCACGAACACATCTTCGCGCATCCCACCCTGGACGAAGCCCTGCGCGACGCCCTGACCGCCCCCCTGGAGGACAAATGAGCCAGGGCCCCTTCCGCACCCTGCGGCCCCTGGTCCTGGCGTCGGCCTCACCCCGACGCCAGGCTCTTCTGGCCGCACAGGGGCTTCACTTCGAGGTCATTCCCAGCGCCCTGAAGGAACCAGCACCCGAGCCCGGTGAATCCCCGGCAGGCTATGCGGCCCGCATGGCGCGCCTCAAGGGCGAAGACATCGCCGCCCGGCACCCCGACAAAGTCGTTCTCTCGGCCGATACCATCGTCGTGCAGGGCGCAGACATCCTCGGCAAACCCGCGGACAAACAGGAGGCCATGACCATGCTCACCGCTCTGGCCGGAGGCTGGCACGAGGTCACGACCGGATTCTGCGCCCTGTGCGGAAACGAAGGTTTGGAGGTCTGCCGTACCGTCAGCACTCGCGTGCACATGACAGAAAGCTCCCCGGAAATGCTCGAAGCCTACATCGCCACAGGCGAACCCATGGACAAGGCCGGCGCCTACGGCATCCAGGGCATCGGCGCCTTCCTGGTGGACGAGGTGCAAGGCTCCTATACCAACGTTGTGGGATTGCCCCTGCGCGCGGTGCTGAACATCCTTTTGGAAAATGGCGTCACAGGAGTAACAGATGCTCGCTGACCTCCCCCGCCCCACCGGCCTCACCGACAGGGTGGCCATGAACCTGGCCACCCTTGGCCCGGCCGGACGCATGCCCAAGGCCCCGGGCACATGGGGTTCCCTGGCCGCCGCCCTCCTGGCGCCCATCGTGTTCCTGCCGCTCCCCCTGTGGGCGCGAATCATCGTGCTCGCAGCCATCTTCCCCATCGGTTCATGGGCTGCAGGACGGGCCGAACTCATCGTCGGCAGAAAGGACCCGGGACACGTGGTCGTGGACGAACTCTGGGGACAATGGATCGCCCTGCTCCCCCTGACCGCCGGTCAGGCCATCTGGGTTATCCCCGCCTTCCTCTTCTTCCGCCTCTTCGACATCGCCAAACCCTGGCCCGTCCGCGCCTCGGAACGATGGCTGCGCGGTGGCCGAGGCGTCATGATCGACGACGGGTTCGCCGGCCTGTACGCCATGCTCGCCGTCCTCGCCTGCCGCGCCCTGCTCTGAGCACCATGCCCGTTCCCGCCCTGCCCATCGACACCGTCCTGCCGGAACTCCAATCGATCCTGAAAACGGATACAGCCTGTGTGGTCCAGGCGCCGCCCGGAAGCGGCAAGACCACGCGCATCCCCCTGGCGCTCATGAACGCACCCTGGCTCGCGGGCTGCAAAATCCTCATGCTCGAACCACGACGCCTGGCGGCCCGGGCCGCAGCCAGGCACATGGCAAACCTCCTGAACGAAAAAGCCGGACAGCGCATCGGCTACCGCACCCGCCTCGACATCCGGGTCTCCGGCGCCACGCGCGTGGAAGTCGTCACCGAGGGCATCCTCACGCGCATGCTGCAAAACGACCCGGAACTCTCCGGATACGCCTGCGTCATCTTCGACGAATTCCACGAAAGAAGCCTCCAGGCCGACCTTGGCCTGGCCCTGTGCCTGGAAGTGCGCGCCGCACTGCGGCCGGACCTGCGCCTCATCGTCATGTCCGCCACCCTGGACGCGGAAAACGTGTCCGAACTCCTAAAACCCTGCCACGTCCTGACCTGTCCGGGACAACCCTTCGACGTGGAAACCAGATACCTGCGGCTGCCGGAGCGCTTCACCGAAGAACGCATGGCCCGGGCCATCTCCCTGGCCTTGACCACCGAACAGGGCGGCATCCTGGCCTTCCTGCCCGGCGCGCGGGAAATCCGGCGCACCCAGGAACTGCTCGGGGCGCCAGGACCCGGCATCGAGATCCACCCCCTGCTGGGCGCCCTGACCGCCGCCGAACAGGACAAGGCCATCGCCCCGCCCGAACCCGGAACGCGCAAGGTCGTCCTCGCCACGGCCATCGCCGAAACATCCCTGACCATCGAAGGCGTTCGCGTGGTTGTTGACAGCGGTCTCGCACGACTGCCGCGCTTCGACCCCGCAAGCGGCATGACCGTCCTGGTCACGGAACCGGCATCCATGGCCACCATCGCCCAGCGCTGCGGACGCGCCGGTCGCACTGGGCCCGGCCTGTGCCTGCGTATATGGGATCACGCAGACGAAATCAGCCGCAAACCCTTCCCCGCACCCGAGATGCTGGAGGCCGACCTGGCCCCGCTGGCTCTGGACCTGGCGCTCTGGGGAGCCGCAGACCCCGCTGAACTCGCTTGGCTCACCCCGCCGCCCGCCGGAAATTTCCAAAGCGCCAGACGCCTGCTGCACAGCCTCGGAGCACTGGATCAAAAAGGCCGCATCACCGCCCACGGCAGAGAAATGGCCATCCTGCCGCTGCACCCGCGCCTGGGGCACATGGTCCTCACCGCCCGCAAACACGGCATGGCCGCCACGGCCGCACACCTGGCAGCCGTCCTGGCCGAACCGGGACGCATCATGCGCAGCTCCCAGGACCTGCGCGACGCCGTGCGCCCACGCGCCATGTCCGACACCCTGCGCGCCGGGATGGAACAGATCGCCAGGCTCGCATCCACAAAACCCGGCAAAACAAACCCCGAAGACGCCGGCCTCCTCGCCGCTCTGGCCTACCCCGACCGCATCGCACGGCGACAGGAAGACGGCAGCTACCGACTGACCAGCGGCCGCAAGGCCGTCTGGCCCGGCCCGAGCACCCTGGCCGCAAACGAACTCCTGGCCATCGCCGAACTCGACGGCAACGCCGACATCGCACGAATCTGGCAAGCCGCCCCCCTGTCACGCCAGGACCTGGAGACACACTTCGCCAAACGCATGCGCCTCGAAGACGAAATTCGCTTCGACCCAGCCCGCGACCGCGTCGTCAGCCGGCGAAAACTCATGCTCGACAGCCTGTGCCTGAACGAAGAACCCCTCACCGCCGACCGCGACGCCCTCACCGGCGCCCTGCTGGCAGGCCTGAAGGACATCTCGCGCCTGCCCTGGAACGACCAGTGCCGATCCCTGCGCGACCGCGTACGCTTCCTGCACGCCCTGGACCAGTCGGCCTGGCCGGACATGTCCGACACAGCCCTCCTCGAAACCCTGCCCGAATGGCTCGCACCCTACGCCACAGGCGCACGCTCCATGACGGACCTCGCCCGTATCCCCCTGGCCGACGCCCTCAAGAACCGCATCGGGTGGGACAAGCTCAAGGAACTCGACCGGTTGGCCCCGGAATACCTGGACGTTCCCTCCGGTGCCCGCCGCAGGATCGACTACGCCCCCGAATCCGGCCCCGTCCTGCCCGTCAAACTCCAGGAAATGTTCGGCTGCGCCGACACGCCAACCCTGGCCAACGGCCGATACCCACTCGTCCTCCACCTCCTCTCCCCCGCCGGCCGCCCCCTCCAGGTCACCCGCGACCTGCCCTCCTTCTGGAAAAACGGCTACCCCCTCGTGCGCGCCGAAATGCGCGGCCGCTACCCCAAACACCCCTGGCCCGAAGACCCGGCCACGGCCATGCCCACGGCCAAGACCAAAAAGGCCATGACACCCAGATAAAAGAGCCTCCGGCGGGCAGGGGACTCGTCCCCTGCCCGCCATTCACGTACTCTTTTTCTCACCCTCGTTCGCGACGGCAAGCTTGTCAAACCGTGCCCAAAACCAGCCTTTCTTCACGATCTTTTTGCAGTCTATGCTTCAACCTCCACGACTGCGGCTTCTGGAGCGTTAGCCATGACGGATTGAATCCCCTTATCCCTTGAAGCCAGAGTTTCGTACTGCTGGCTGGTGCCAATGACCTGATGGTTTGCGGCAAGAAGACTGAACGCATATTTTCCGGACTTTGTTTCAATTTTTTTAAACCGCCCTTCCGCGACCGCATTCTTCTTTACTGATTCAATCCCGTTTTTACATCCACTTTTGTCCTTATACCCTTCGCTTCCGAGAATGATCTGCCCATTGCCCGACTTGAGTCGAAAACGAAATCCCCCGGCCTTGTCCTTGTACATTTCAAATTTCCCAGCCATCTTATTCTCCTTATGTGGTGAAGATTGTGCAAAAAAACCGAATTACGTAATGATTATCGCACAATTTCAGCACACAAGGCAAGAACGG
>CAZQYA010000014.1:0-31797 GCA_964597325.1 uncultured Desulfovibrionaceae bacterium | reverse complement strand
AAAACGGCCGCTCCCCTTCCGGTAAAGCGGCCGTCCTCCCCCTTTCCTGCCCTGTAGCCTAGAGGGCTATCTCGGGATGGAACACGTTCACGTTGATAAGATCCTCACCCAGGTAGGCACGCTCGTTCGGCCCCAGGACACCCAGGGACAGGCAGATCAGCGTCCACAGATGCACGACACCGTAGTGCCCGCCGTAATGCTCGCTCAATTCGTGAATCTGGGCGTGGCAATTGTGACAGGCGGCGATGCAGTAGTCCGCCCCCGTGGCCTTGATCTGGTCGTCCTTGATCTTGCCGTAGGCCAGACGCTCATCCTTGAAACCCGACTGCAGGAATCCGCCACCGCCACCGCAACAATAGTTGTCGGAACGGTTGGGAACCATATCGATGAAGTTCTCCTCGCCCACCACAGACTTAACCACGAAGCGCAGATCGTCTGCGATGGGATCACCGTAACTCTTCCGCACAATCTGACATGGATCCTGGACCGTAAAGGTAATGCCAAGCTCCTTGTTCCAATCGGAGTTGACCTTGAGTTTACCCTCCCTGATCCATTTTGCGTAATACTCATAGATGTTTTTGACTTCAAAAGGGTGCTCTATGCCGAATTTTTCCAGTCCGGCCCGGACTGAATAGGTCACATGGCCTCACTCGGTATTGAGAAAGACCCGACACCCCAGTTCCGTAGCCTTTTCCGCGGACTGTCGCGTCAGGCCCTGCCATGCCGCGTCGTCGGCAAGAAACATGCAGTAGTTCTCGCCAGCCCACCCCCTGGAACCATAGGTCCAGTCGGCCCCGACCAAGTGCAGAATCTTCCACAGGGGAAGCAGTTCGTCCGGTTCGGTCACGGGCTCGCGCGAGTTCTGGTTCAGGAAGAACTCGGCGCCCTGCTTGTCTATGGGCGCTTCCATCTCCGCGAACTCGGGCTGTGCCTCCCGGCACTCCTCGAGGATGTCGTCCACCACGAAGGCGAAATCCTGGGGCGCCGTACCCATGGCGCTGCCGCTCTCGTTCTTGAGGGCCATATCGCAGGACCCCATGATCCCCTTGGGACGGGTCTCCCGCGGCCAAGAGGCCCTGGCCTCGTAGACCAGACGCGGGATGTCGATCTTCATGGGACAGACGTAGATGCAGCGCTGGCACATGGTGCACATCCAGACCCACGGCGTGGAGGTAACCTCCTCGTCCATGCCCATGGCAGCCATGCGCAGGAACTTGCGCGGATCCATACCCGCGAGCCCCGTGGCCGGGCATCCGGCTGAACATGCGCCACAGGTCAGGCACATGTTCAGATTTCCGCCCTCGGGCAGGAGGTCCTGGACCTTGCGCATGAAGATGCTTGGCCCTCGGCCAAGGTCGATTGTTTTTCCGTTCAGCATCCCGGTAACCCCCGAAATGAATGGTTGCGGCAGCAGCGGGCCCTGCCGGGCCCGCCGTCACCCTCTATGCCGTGGCCGTAACCTGCACGGCCGCACCCGTCTGGTCGTACATCAACCCGCAACGCAGGTCGAAGTGACGGTTGACGCTCATGGTCGGACATGGCGCATTGACCGAGACCTGAACCACCGTGGAGCCGAGAAAGGCCTCCTCGGGGTCGTCGGCCCTGGAGTGATGGGCCATGATGACCAGATCGCATCCCTGCTGCTTGGCCATATTCAGAATCTCCATGGCCGGACGCCCGAAGCGGCCCAAAAAGGAACACTTCTCTACGCCCTGCAGCCTGGTGCCGTATTCAGCGCGCAGGCGCTCTTCGAGCTGGGCCCGCCCCTCTGGCGAATCAGTGGCCGTCTCGCTGACGTTCATGACCGTGAGCGCCGCCTTGTACTGACGGGCCATCTGGCCGCCATAGCTCACGGCGCACTCGGACTGCTCGGAAAAGTCCGTTGCTACCAGAATGTTGCAAAATGCCGGGTCCTTGCATTCCACGGCCTGATGCACGATCATGACCGGGCAACGGGCCTTCTGGCTGACGCGCTCCAGGGTGCTGCCGGCCATGCCCCACATCTGGGCACGCTTTTCCTCATGCTCCTTGGTGTGCGGTCCCATGACCACCAGGTCCGTGTCCTTCTTGCGGGCCAGGCGCAGGAGTTCGTTGTGGGGAATGCCGGCCACGACCTGGACTGCCGCATTCGGCACCTCTGCCAGCATGGACGCGTACATCTCGCGAATACGCGCCTCAAGCTTGCCGGTCTCCCCGGAGGCCTCCAGTGTCTCGATGGATCCCCACCCCTGTTCCATGCCGGCCACGTGAACCAGATACAGATTGGATTCGAACTTCTTGGCGAAACCCACTGCGGCTTCGACCGCGCACGCATCCACTCCGGTGGGCGTCACGCCTACGATGATGTCCTTGAACATAACTACCCCCTTTCATTTGTTATCTCAGGTTCCTCGGGCCTGCGTCTCCTCGGCTTCGCCCGGCTGCTCATGCAGCCAGGCGCGCGCTCTGATCCCGGCGCGCATGCTCCCGTTCATGCTCATGTTCTTGTCCAGCTGCACGGCCGGCTCCTCCAGCCCAAAGGCCAACCCCATGAGCTGGGTCAGATAAAGGACCGGCACATGATGCCCGCCCGCGGCCGACTGGTTCTGATAGGCCTCCAGATTCATCTGGCACAGGGGACAGACCGTCGCGATGGCATCCGCCCCCTCGGCCGCACCGAGAATGGCCTCCACGGAATGCATGGCCACCTCGGGATGGGTGACCATCAGGGACGCTCCGCAACAGCGGGCGCCCATGTCCCAGGCGTGGATTTTAGCCCCCATGGCCCCGAGCACATTGTCCATGCTCACGGGGTTGCGAGGGTCGTCGAAAACCTCG
Organism: uncultured Desulfovibrionaceae bacterium; assembly: GCA_964597325.1. Lineage (GTDB taxonomy): Bacteria > Desulfobacterota > Desulfovibrionia > Desulfovibrionales > Desulfomicrobiaceae > Desulfomicrobium. The sequence goes on along the minus strand of CAZQYA010000014.1, from coordinate 28,980 downwards.
TATGGCCGCAGAATCTGGCATCCGTAATAGGGAGCCACCCGCATGCCGTTCAGATCCCCCTGGACCGCGTTGGCGATGACATCCAGCGTGATGTCGTTGACCAGGACGTCGAGGATGTGCCGAACGCGCACATTGCCCTCGTAGCTCAGCCCGGAGGCGCCCAGGGCCTCGTTGACACGCTCGTGCAAAACCTTGTGGCCGATGACCTCCCGGTTGACCTTGAGCAGGTTGAGATAGCAGGCGCTGCACGGGGCCAGTACGTCGAGACCCCCCAGCTCCTTTTCGGCCAGGGCCAGATTGCGGGCCGGAAGAGCATAATTCATGAGTTCGCTGACCGGTTCGGCCGCGCTTGCACCGCAGCAGGTCCAGTCCGGAATGTCGACAAGCTCCACTCCCAACCGCTCCATCACGGCCCGCACGGAGACATCGAACTCCTGTGCGCTTTCCTGCAGGGAACAGCCCGGATAGTAGGCGTACTTCATACTTCCTCCTCCATTTCGCGTATCTTGGCGAAAAGGGCCTTGAGCCGTCCCTTCTGGCTGCCGTCGGGCACATGCAGCTTGCCGACCCGCATCATGCGCACGCCAAGCGGCAGGTAGTGCAAAGGCAGCAGCGGATCACGGCTCTTGAGAAAATATCCGGGCATGAGGCTCGTCTCCTGCACCCGGCCGTATTTCTCCACGTTCTCCATAAAGGCATCATAGAAGGCGCTGTTCTTTCGGACCTTCCACGTCCCCCGTTGCCGGGCCAGGCGTTTCAGGGAGCCCATGGCCTTGGTCAATTTCAGGCCCCTGGGGCAGCGCAGGGTGCACAGGTAGCAGGATGAACACATCCAGAAGGTCGAGCTCTCCAGAATGCGGTCCAGCATCCCGAACTGCACCATGCGCCACATCTGCCTGGGCGTGATGTCCATGGCGAACCCGTTCGGGCACGAGGCCGTGCATGTCCCGCATTGCATGCAGGCGCCAAGCTCGCCGCGCAGCTCCTCGAGGATCTCCCGGGTGACGGGATCCGGGCTCCAGGCTTTCGTCTCATTCATGGTCCACCTTCCCTTGGCTTACGCCAGTTGTTCCAGGGCGGCGTCGATGACCGCCATGATGGGTCCGTCGTGGAAACTGCTCAGGACCGTGGCGCTGTTGGGGCACACGGCCGCGCAGGCGCCGCAGCCCTGGCAGAGCATTTCGTCGACGCGGATGACCTCGTTGTCCAGGTCCACGCTGCGCGCCCCGAAGGGACAGGCCGCGATGCAGGCCTGACAGAGGGAGCACAGGGACGGCCTGACCGTCGCCACCACATTCTCCCGGGCCACCTTGCCGGCCGCGAGAATTCTGAGGGCCCGCTGGGCCGCGGCCTTGGCCGAGGCCACGGTCTCGGACATCCGCCGCGGCGAATGGGCCAGACCGCAGAGGTAGATGCCCTGCTTCATGAACTCCACGGGCCGCCACTTGCTGTCGGCTTCCTGGAAGAAGCCGTTGTGATCCGTCTCCACCCCGAATATCTCCACCAGGTCCTCCACGTCGTTGGGCTCCACGCCGCTGGACAGGGACAGGATATCCGCTTCCACGCGGATCTGTGCGCCCAGGACCGGATCCATGGCCGTAATGACGGGCTTTTCATCGACGAAGGATACCTGCGGAGGATTGTCCAGGTCGTAACGAATGAAGATGACTCCTGCCTTGCGTGCCTGCGTGTAATAGGTCTCCAGGAACCCCTGGGCCATGATATCGCGGTAGAAGACATAGATGGGCAGGTCAGGGTTACGCTCCTTCATCGTCAACACGTTCTTGAGCATCTCCGGGCAGCAGATGCGGCTGCAGTAGTTGCGCTCGCCTTCCTTGCGGGAGCGCCAGCACTGGATCATGGCCACGGCGCCGAGCGCCCCGACGTCCAGGGCGCCGGTGGCCAGCTTATCCTCGAGCCCGAAATGGGTCATGACCGACTTGTGTACGCAGAAGCCGCTCTCGTAGATTTTTGCCTCATGACCGCCCGTGGCCAGGATGGTCACGCCGTGCTCAAGGGGAAAAATCCCGCCGTCATTGCTGATGGCCGAGCGAAAGCGCCCGGCGCTGCCGCGGGAAAGCACCACGCGCGCATCCTTGAAGACCTTGATCTGTGGATGCTTCTCCACCTGGGCCACGAGATCCTCCATGTATTTGCGCGGATCGGTTCCATCGAGCTGGGTATGCAGGCGCATGGCCATGCCGCCGAGCTCCTCCTCGCTCTCCACGAGGCAAACGCCGAACCCCTGGTCCGCGATGGCCATGGACGCGGTCAGCCCGGCCAGACCGCCCCCGACCACCAGGGCCGAACGGGACACGTCGACCATGACGGGCGGAGGAGTGGGATCGGCACCCTGCAGTTTGGCTACGGCCATGGACAGCGAGGAAAAGATCTCCCGCGCCACATCCACGGCATCGCGATCGCCAAAGGTCGGGGTATGTACGTCAACCACATCCATAAGTGCCGGGTTGAGGCCCACGGTGCGGCCAAGCTCCTTGAGCCGCGGGATATAGGCGTAGGGCATGCACGCCCCGAGCAGGATGCGGTTGGGATGTTCGGCCTGGGCCCGCTCACGAATCTGATTCCAGCCCTGCTCGGTGCAGGCCTGCTGCACGGCGACCACGTCGCATACGGAGTGTACCCGGGCTACGGTGCGCGTCAGTTCCGCCATATCCACATTGGATCCGAGGGTCGGACAGGATGTGCACACGGCGATCATGGTCTTGGCCGGCTCGCGCGAGACGTCGGGATAATCCGGCTCGGGAGGCGGCGACGCCGGACCGAGCACGTCATAGATCTTGATCATGCGCGCCGCGGCCTCGGAGGCGGCCCCGGCCTGCATGATGGATTCGGAGATGTCCTTGGGCTCGCCAAAGGCTCCGGCGGCGAACACGCCGACGCGGCTCGTGCGTTCGGGCGCGTAGGGCTGGGTCTGGCAGAACCCCCACGGGTTGGTGTCGATGCCCGCAGTCAGGGCCAGGGCGTCCATACCGGCCGGCGGTCTGGCACCCACGGCCAGGACCACCATGTCGAAGGATTCGCTCTTCCGGGTGCCGTCGTCGTGCAGGCACTCCAGACGCACGCCACCGTCCTTCTCGGGAATGACCGAATGCGGCCTTGTGCGTACGAAGCGGACTCCGCTGTCGACGGCGCGCTGACGATATTCGTCCCAGCCTTTGCCGAAGGTGCGCATATCCATATAGAAGATGGACGTTTCCACCTCCCCGCCCGTGACCTTCCTGGCCAGCATGGCCTCCTTCATGGAAAACATGCAGCACATGGAGGAGCAGAAATCCGCATTCTTCTGAAGGTCGCGCGAGCCCACGCACTGGATCCAGGCGATGGAACGCACGGGCTTGTCGTCCCCGGGCCGGAGCAGCTTGCCGCCCGTGGGCCCTGTGCCGCTGACAAGCCGCTCGAACTCCACGGCCGTCAGCACCGCAGGATGCCCGTAGCCGAAGACGTCGCGGGCACCGTTGGGGTCCATGTTCGGGTTGTAGCAGTCAAACCCCCCGGCCATGATCACGGCGCTGACCTGCAGGTCCTCCGTGGTGTCGGAAACGATGCGCATGTAATGCTTGTCCAGCCAGGGTACAAAGGTCTTGACCGCCAGGGGCTTCATGAGCATGTCGCGGGCCCCGCGCTTGACGAGTTCCTCGGCCTGCTCCTCCTGTCCGGCCTCGGCCAGCACTGCCACGGGCAGGTCGGGACGCAGTTCACGGGCACGTGCCATGACACGCTGGGCGTCGACGCCTTCAAGATTGAGACCCACAAGAAGAAAGTGCACCTCGGCCCCGGATTCGAGCATGTCCAGGGCGGACTGCCCGTCGGCGGCCTCAAGCACCGGAAAATGCAGATGCTCCAGGCTTTCCCGGATCAGGGTACGCGTCTCCCCGTCGGCGTCCGCCACGAGGATGTTGAACTGCGCCCGCTCCTCGAGCTTGAGGTCGATGGCCCCGGTGGGACATGCCTCGTGACATTTCCAGCAGCGGATGCAGTTTTCCAGATCCAGCACATAATGATTTGGAATTGCGTGGGGCACGGGCAGATACACGGCGGCCCGCTCAGTCAACCCGGCGTTGAATTCACTCGGGACCCTGACCGGGCAGACCTCGGAGCACTTGCCGCAGCTCACGCACTTGTTCGGATTGATCAGGGGCGAACGCCGCTTGAGCGTCAAAAAGAACTTGCCCGGTTCCCCTTCCAGGGAGTCCAGCTCAGTATTCAGCATGAGGTCGATGTTCTCGTGAAAAAGCCCCTTGCGGAGACAGAACTGGCTGGCCGAATCGCGGTTCATGAGCGGCAGCATGCGGCACATGCCGCAGTGGTCCGAGGGGAACTGGTAGTCCAGTTGGGCCAGGATGCCACCATGACTGGGCCGTTTGTCGATGAGCGCGACCTTGTGCCCCGTTACGGCCAGATCCAGGGCGGCCCGTATTCCGCCTATCCCGGCGCCGACAACCAGCGCGCCATATTGCTTCCTCATTTCGTCCTCCTAGGGGCTCAGCCCAGGTGCGAGACCGTATCCTGATATTCATCTTCCTTGAAAACCGTCAGCGGTGGCGCCTGGTCCAGATTCAGGCCCGGCAGATAGTCGAAGCCGGCCTGGGTCTTCGCCGCCACCGTGCGGAAAAGCTCCATGACGTCCACCCCGTTGGGCCACGCGTTGGACCACTGACCGCAGCCGATGCAGGCCGTGCTCATGTGGGCCATACGCGTCAGATGGTAAAAAACCGTGTCCGTCGGCAGCTTGAGGCTGCCCTTGCGCTTGGCCCAACCCAGGTATTGCCAGGGTTTGTGCTCGAAGACGTCGGTGTTGAAGACACACTCTTTGCAGTAGCAGACCGGACAGGCCACGCGGCAGTTGTAGCAGTTCACGCAGTCCGAAAGGTACTCGGCCAGTTGTTCGAGGGTGGTGGTACGCCCGGCCACATCAGCCATCATGGCGTCTCGGGCCTGAACGCGCTTTTCGGTAAGCGCCGCCAGGGCCTTGTCCCGGCGATCGCCGGGTTCTTCCGCAGGCAGCCCCATGGCCCCGAGCAGGGCCTCGCCGCGGGCACTGGTGGCCATGACCGGCATGGCGCTGCCCAGATCCGAACCGTGCAGGCCGATGACCATGTCCGCGCCATACGGAGACGGGTATTCGCAAACCTTGCAGGCCGAGGCCAGTTCGAGCCCCCCGGACAATCCCCCGCTGGACAGGGACTTGTGAAAATCGAGGGTGGCCTCCATGCCGTCGCGGTCCCCGAGAAAAGTCTTGTACGTGGTGTTGTCAAAGGCGCCAGGGCAATCCATGCCGATGAGGATGACCTCCTCCAGGGAGCCCTGGTTGAGTTTGACCAGTTCGATGAATGCCCGGATTTCGCACGGCCGCATCACAACGGCGGTGCGTCCGCCCGAGGCCCCCCGGGTCAACCGTGAGACCAGCTTGGCGCTGTTCATGGGAAAAGCCGGCGCCAGGGGATCAGCCTTGTCCAGTTCTTCGGCCCTGGTGACCAGGGTCGGCATGGGCATGCCGTGCTTGAAAAGATGCACCGGCAGCATGACCCCGGAGAGGGACTCGTCCTCCAGCAATTTCTTGAAGAACCCCTGGAGGGCGACGACTGGACCCTGTCCGTCAATCTGTATCCGTGCCGTGGTGGCCATGGTTTTCCTCCCCTTCCTGCTACAGGGCGGCCAGTCCGCGCGTTTCGAGCGGACCGAGCTCCCGAAGATCGTTGATGAAATTGTTCACGGTAGCCGCAAATTCCTGGCCTTCGCTGGCGCCGACCCAGGTCAGACGCACGCGCCGCCGGTCGATACCGAACTGGGACAGGATCTCGTTCAACAGCTTGACCCGTCGCCGGGCCTTGTAATTGCCGTTCTGGTAGTGGCAGTCGCCTGGATGGCAGCCGCTGATGAGCACGCCGTCGGCCCCGGACAGCAGCGACTTGATGACGTATTTGGGGTCGACCATGCCCGTGCACATCATGCGGACCAGCCGCACGTTGGGCTGCTGGGACAGGCGCGAGGTACCGGCCAGATCGGCGGCCGTGTACGTACACCAATTGCAGACAAAGGCCAGAATGGCGGGTTCATAATCCTGGTTCATGCGATCCTCCTCACGCCTGGGCTTGTGTCGTGGTTTCGCGGACTTCCGCGGCCGGGACCGACATGTCCGGCAACGGATCCAGCATTCCGTCTATTTCGTCGAAAACCTGAGTCTGGCGGAAGTGTTTCACCTGGGCCGCCCCGCTCGGGCAGTATCCCGCGCAACTCCCGCACCCCTTGCACATGGCCTCGTTGATGACTGCGATGCGCCGGCGCTCATCGAACTCGATGGCCGAATACGGACACAGGCCGATGCAGACCTTGCAGCCCACGCAGATGTCGGGGTTGATCCACGAAGTGGTCGGAGAGATGGACACCACGCCCCGCGCGGCCAGGGCCAGCGCCTGGGCGGCGCCGCCGGCGGCGTGGGCCACGGCGTCGGGGATATCCTTGGGCCCCTGGCAGGTGCCGGCCAGATATATGCCGTCCGAGGCCGTGGACACCGGCCCCAGCTTGGGGTGCTCTTCCAGAAAGAAACCGTCTCGGCCCTGGGCCACGCCGAAGATGCGGGCGACATCGATGCTGTCGGCCCGGGCCTCCATGGCCGTGCAGAGAATGACCATGTCCACGGGCACCCGCACTCGAGTCCCGAGCAGGGTGTCCTCACCCACGACCACGAGCCTGCCGTTCTCCTGGACCACTTCCGAAGGCCTGCCGCGCACAAAGGTCACGCCCTCCTCCTGAACACGCTTGTAAAATTCCTCGTAGCCTTTGCCGAAGCAACGCATGTCGATGTAGAAGTTGTAGACCTCGCAGTCGTGCCCGAGCTTGTCCTTGAGCAGGTGGTCGTACTTAAGCGCATACATGCAGCATGTGCGCGAGCAGTATTCGTGGTAGTTCGTGTCCCGGCTGCCCACGCAATGGATGATGCCAATGCTCTTCGGGGCCTCGCCGTTCTTCAGGACGATCTTGCCGGCGGTGGGGCCCACGGCGTTGTTGAGGCGCTCGAACTGGAGAGCCGTGTACACATCTGGATAGCGCCCGTACCCGTACTCGCGCATGGGCGTGGGATCGAGGGTGTCGTACCCCGTGGCCAGGACCACGCTGCCTACATTGTAGACCTCCATGCGGTCCTGCATGGTAAAATCGATGGCACCCGTGGGACAGGTCTTCTGACAGGCGCCGCACTTGCCTTTGGTGAGCATCTTACAGTGGTCGCGGTCTATGACCGGGGTGCTGGGAACGGCCTGCGGGGAGTTGCGGAAGATAGCCCGACGCGTGCTCAAGCCCTCTTCGAACTCGCTGATGACCTTGGTCGGACATTTCTCCAGACAAGCGCCGCAGCCAGTGCAGATGTCCTCGTGAACATAGCGCGCCTTGCGTCGGACCTTGACCGTGTAGTTCCCCACAAAGCCCGAGACCTCCTCAACCTCGGTCCAGGTCAACAGGTCGATGTTCGGCTCCTGTGCCACGGCAACCATCTTGGGTGTCGAGATGCACGCCGCGCAGTCGAGGGTTGGAAAAGTTTTGTCGAACTGGGCCATATGGCCGCCGATGGAAGGCGACTTCTCGACAAGGATGACGCGGTGGCCGGACTTGGAGATGTCCAGGGCCGCCTGGATGCCGGCGATGCCGGCTCCCACGACCATGACGTCCGGCAGGACGTCGACCTCGCGGGAGTGCAGTTCCTGATGACGACCAACGCGCAGGACCGCGGCCTCGACGATATGCTTGGCCTTGAGCGTGGCCTCCGCCTTGTCGGCCGTCACCCAGGAGCAGTGCTCGCGGATGCAGCAGTGCTGCATGAGATAGGGATTGAGTCCTGCCCTGGCGCAGGCCTTCTGAAATGTCTTTTCATGCAGACGCGGCGAACAGGATGCGACCACCACGCGATCCAGGCCGTGTTCACGGATGTCCCGGATGATCATATCCTGACCCGGGTCCGAACACATGAACTGGTAGTCTCGCGACACCTTCACGTTATTCAATCCAGCTGCAAAGCGCGCCACCTCCGGACAGTCCACTCTTCCTGCGATGTTCGATCCGCAGTGGCATACGTAAACACCGATCTTTCTGGCCATGACATCCCCCTTGTCCCGTGATCACCTATGGCTTCCGCCACTATTGAGTTCCAGGGTCAACTCGCCCACCAGACGCTTGAGTTTCTCGTTCTCGACGGCCAGCTCGGACTGGCTCGGCGGCTTGGGCTGCTCCTCGAAAATCAAATGACAGTTCTCGAGGAAGTGCGTCCGCCACTTGTAGTACAGTCCCGGCCGCAGTTCATGGGTGCGACAGATCTCGTTCACGCACCCGCCCATGAGCCCTTCGAGCACGATCCGCGCCTTGGTTCTCGCGTCCCATTTGCGTTTCATCCTCAACACCTCCCCTCAGGGCGGCTTCCTGCCCCGCAATCATGGACCGCGCTCCAGGAAAGCAACCTGTCCGCCTTTCCCGAACAACGTCCCCATCATATGCATTCTCCGAATATTGAACTGTAAATGAACTCTTCAACGACAAGACGACAATATCTCGCCGACTCTCAACGCCTTCTTCTACATGATACATGCCGAAGCATATTTTCATGAAGCATAACAAACATGTAAGCCTAATATACATATTGAGAGAAAGAGAGATGTTAGGAGAGAGAGAACCAGAATACATCTTGGAGAAAAAGATAATTCTTACTTGACGAGACACGTCATACGTGTATGAGAGTGGCACTATCATAAATCGACCGAAGTAAGCCGCCATGATGGCATGGCCTCTCACCTTGGGAAAGGGCCAACGAGCCCAAAAAGCCGTCTTATTTTGCAAGACGACCCATCCGGAAATTCGCCATGAGCAACATTCTGATCATCGACCAGGACAAAGATTTCGCTCTGGATCTGATGTCGAAACTGGCCAAGGAAAACCTGCACGCCGCCCATTGCCAGACCCTTTCCAAGGGCCTGGCCATGCTTCACGTGGGGGATTTCAGGCTGGTTCTGCTGGGCGAGGAGGATCGAAAGAATTGTCTGGAATACCTGGCAACACTGCGCGAAATCCCTTCGCGGCCGGAGATCATCGTGGTCTCAGGCAACCGCGACCCGGATGCGGCCGAAGCGGCCATACGCAGCGGCGCCTGGAACTACGTGCCCAAACCCGTCAACATCCAGCGGATACTGGTCCTCGTGCAGCGGGCCCTGGAATACCACCGCGAACGCCCGTCCAAGAGCGCACCGGTCTCCCTCCGCCGGGAGGGCATCATCGGCAACAGCCGTCTGCTCAACTCCTGCCTGGACATCGTGGCCCAGGCAGCCGCCACCGACGCCAACGTGCTCATCACCGGGGAGACGGGCACGGGCAAGGAGCTCTTTGCCCGCGCCATCCATTCCAACAGCGGACGGTCCAAGAGCTCCTTCGTCGTGGTGGACTGCGCCGCCCTGCCCGACACGCTGGTGGAAAGCATGCTCTTCGGCCATGAACGGGGCGCCTTCACCAGCGCCGAGACGCGATCCGTGGGCCTCATCAAGCAGGCGGACGGGGGTACCCTGTTCCTGGACGAGGTGGGCGAGTTGCCCCTGGCCATCCAGAAGGTCTTCCTGCGCGTGCTCGAAGGGCGCAGCTTCCGCCCCGTGGGAGGCGCCAAGGAGATCAGCAGCAACTTCAGGCTGGTGGCCGCCACCAACCGGGACCTGAAAGCCATGGTCCAAGCCGAGACCTTCCGGCGTGACCTCTACTACCGCCTGCGCGGCCTCCGGCTGGAGCTCTCTCCGCTGCGCGAACTCCTGGACGACATGAACGACCTGGTCTGCCATTTCATCAGACGCGCCTGCCAGCGTCAGGGCATCAACAACAAAGGAACCTCGCCGGACTTCATGGACACCCTCCTGCAGTACGACTGGCCGGGCAACATCCGGGAGCTGGTCAACGCCATCGACCAGGCCGTGGTGCGGGCCGGGAGCGAACCCATCCTCTTCCCACAGCATCTGTCCAGAAACATCCGCGCCAGCGTGGTCAGGCTGCAGATCGCGGACCTTCCTCCCCTTGATGACCGCACTCCACCCATCACGGAAGCCGAAAACTTCCCGGACCTGCGAACCTACCGTCAGAAGCACATCGCCGAACTCGAAAGATGGTACCTGAAGAACCTCCTGCTGGTCAGCAAGGGCAAGATCCCTGTGGCCTGCCGCCTTTCGGGCCTGTCACGTCCCAGGCTCTATGCCCTGCTCAAGGAACGTGGCGTGAAAAAGGAGTAATTCCGTATTGCGCGGCAATACAATTTCGTTCGATGTGTCCGAAAACCCGCCAGGCAATCAAACGCCATGCCGAAAAATTCCCGTAACACCGACAATGCGGGCGGGAAGAAATACGGAAAAAATCGAAATTGTACCTGTGTCCAAACCACCGGCGCCCATCCCCGGCTCCATGTCCGAAAAATTGTGCCTCATGCGTCCCTTGAACGGAAAGCCCTGGGAGAGAGTGTCATGAGACACCCTCAGACCCGCATCAGTGGGGCCGGGGCGGGTGAACCGGTCATGAACGCGGTCAAATTTTTCACCTTCAGACCTCTCGGACCCGGCCTGAACCGCGAAAAAATTCTGCTCTCACCCCTCCAAAAACCAAAACACGTGGAGGTATGGACCCAAACCCCTACCATGGCGGTGGCAGCTCCTGCCCAGATTCTCCTTGGCAGTTGCGCTCCAAAATCCTGCACGCCTCCCTGTTCACGAAAATATTCCCGGCGTGGCCGCGTGTCGCGGCTGCCAGGGGCCGGCACCGCCCTGTCCTGGTCTTCCGGGCTTGCATCACCCGGGCACGGACTGGTCATCTCGGCGGCCCAGGGTCCCGGAATCTAACCATCTCCCGAACTGACGCCCGCAGGGCGGCCCCATTCAACCAAAAAGCGGATTTTCGCTTGCAATGCACGGTGAAAGGCGTAGGCCACCCGCATTGATCCAGTGAACAATGCCTCGGAGCCGCTGTCATGGGCCTTTTCCACAATCCTCTCTTCGTCCTGCTCGCCGTCATCCTGTCCGGACACCTGCTGGGCAAGGTGCGCATCCTGTCCTTTTCCCTGGGATCTTCGGGTATCGTCTTTACCGGCCTGCTGGCTGGATTCGCCGGTTTCAGCCTGCCTGGGGTCATCCAGAGCCTGGGGCTCATCCTCTTCATCTATTCCGTGGGCCAGCAGGCCGGGCCTGGCTTCGTGCAGTCCATGAAGCACGGTGGCCTGACTCTGACACTGGGCGCCCTGGCCATGATCGCCACGGGCCTGCTCACGGCCCTGGGGTGCAAGGCCTGGTTCGGCTTCTCAAACGAAATCACGGCCGGACTCTTCGCCGGAGCCCTGACCTCCACTCCGGGACTGGCCGTTGCCGTGGAACTGGCCCGGGGCAGCGCTGCCCCCGCGGCCTATGGGGTGGCCTACACCTTTGGCGTTGTCGGAGTGGTGCTGACGGTCAAGCTGTTGCCAAAACTCATGGGCCGGGACATCGCACGGGAGGAGGAACTGCTTGATCAGGAACTCTGCGCCCTGCACCCCCAGATGAAATTCACGCACCTGCGGGTCACCAACCCCAACCTGTGCACCGGCCCCCTGTCGGAGGTGCTGCCCGACAGCATGGCCGAGGTGACCATCACGCGCGTGTTGCGGGCGGGAGGCTGTGCGCCGGAGCTGGCCAAGGCGGAAACCGTGCTGGGCATGAACGACACCATCCGTGTCGTGGGAACGCGCGAGTCCTTGCACAACGCCGAAATCCTCATCGGACCCAAGGTCGATGCGGACCTGGCTTTCAACTCTGCGCTCATCAAGAAAAAATTCCTGCTTTCCCGACCCGAAGTGGCCGGCAAGACCCTGCGCGCCCTGGGCTTGGGGCATGTGTACGGCGTGCAGGTGTCGCGGATCACCCGCAACGGCTTCGACTGTCCGGCCGGCGCCAATGTCCGCCTGCGGCAGGGAGACGTGCTGCATGTGGTGGGAAATCCCGAAGCTCTGGAGAATGTGAAAAGTCTGCTGGGAGACGATGTCCGGGCCCTGTTCGCCACCAGCGTCATGGTGCTCTTGGCAGGCCTCTTCTGCGGGCTGGCCCTCGGCGCGGTCCCCCTCTTCCTGCCCGGAATCGGCATCTTCACCCTCGGCTCCACAGGGGGGGTGCTCCTGGCGGGTCTGTTCTTCGGCGCTGTGCGCCAGATCGGCCCCATGATAACGGAGCTGCCAAGCACCTCCAACGCCATGATCCGCGACCTGGGCCTCGGACTCTTCCTGGCTGTGGTGGGCACGTCAGCGGGAGGGGCTTTCCTGCCAACCCTGCGCGAATACGGTCTCCCCCTCTTCCTGGCCGGAGCCGCCATGACCCTGACCCCCATGATTGCGGCCGTGCCCTTCTGCACCGCGGTGCTGCGCATCCCCTTCCTGCGCATGCTCGGCGTCATCACCGGCGGCATGACGTCCACGCCGGGCCTGGCCGCGGCCTCGTCTTTGAGCACGACGTCCTACTCGGCCACGGCCTACGCCTCGGTCTACCCCGTGGCTCTGGTGGGCATGATCATGTCTGCCAAGATCATCATGCTCCTGGACTAGACCGCAGACCCGTCTTCGGGCGCCATGGCCCGGGGCATGGGCGCGGCGACCACGCTCCCCCGGACACGCAGTTCGTCCTGGGCGAAGATCTCGACCTCCACGACGACCTTCCTACCGCGGCGTTCCGAGACCCTGGCCCGAAGCGTGAGTTCCGGTCCCAGGGGGGTGGGGCGAAGAAAATCCACATGCAGAGATGCAGTCACATACCGACGGGGTCCCTCTCCCTCGGCCGCCTCGGCGGCCGAAGCCGTGGCCACGCCATGGCAGTCCACCAGCGAAGCCAGCAAACCTCCGTAGACATACCCCGGCAGCGCGATATGCTCGGGTCGGGGCGTGAAGCTGGCCAGGCCATGCTGCCCATCCCAGTGGGTGGCGATATGCAGACCGGCGGGGTTATTGGTGCCGCAGCCGTAGCAGTGGCTGAGATCTTCGGGGTATTGGTGCTGAACGGGCAAATCCGGCATGACGCCTCCTGTAAAAGAATAGGTCTCATAGATCCCATGGGTCCTATGGAACCTATTTCCCCAAACAACCCAAAGTCAATCTTCAGACGGAATGACGTGCAGGCTTTCCGGAGCGAAGCCCAGGCACACCGGCGTGCCGTTCTCCGGAGTGCCGTCGGCCAGAAACTGCCGGTCCAGGGCCGCGGTAAACCGCGCCCGTCCGCAGGTGACCTCCGCAAACCAGGAAAACCCTTCGTGCCGGACAGCCGCAAGGCGTCCCTGCAGGCTGATCCAGTCCGACGGAAAAGCACCGCCGCGCGAGACGAACACGTCTTCGGGACGCAGGGCCACGTTGCCCGGAAAAATTCTACCGGGAACGGGAAATACAGCACCGTCGCCAAGGGCGCACTCCCCCTGCGACGTGAGGGGAAAAATATTGCGCATGCCAACAAAGGACGCCACGAACGTCGAGGCCGGCCTGCGGAAGACCTCGGCGACGGGGCCGATCTGTTCAAGGCGCCCGCCCCGGATGACGGCGGCACGATCCGCCAGGGTCAGCGCGTCCACGAAGTCATGGGTGACCATCAGAAAAGTAAGGCCGGACTGCCGGTGCAGACTCTTGAGCTCGGTCCGCAGATCGTCGCGAAACTGTGGATCCAGCGAGGAGAGGGGTTCGTCCAGCAGCACAACGTCCGGCCGGCACGCCAGGGCGCGGGCCAGGGACACGCGCTGCTTCTCGCCTCCGCTCAGACGGGCGGGCGTACGCGACGTGAGCCCGGCAAGACCGAGCCGTTCCAGGAGTTCCCGGGCCTCCCGAAGGCCTTCGGATTCGGAGATGCCGTGGTAGCGCTGACCGTACATAACGTTCTCGAGCACGGTCAAATGCGGGAACAGGGCGTGGTCCTGATAGACCAGACTGACCCTGCGTCGCTCCGGGGGCAGGGAGCCGACATCCTGTCCCGCCACATGAATGGTCCCGCGGTGATGCTCTACCAGACCGGCCACGGACTCGAGCACCAGAGTCTTGCCCGATCCCGTGGGGCCCATGAGGGCAAAAAATTCGCCCGGCGCAACATGAAAATTTACGTCCTCCAAGCTGAAGCCGGCGAAGCGCAGCCCCAGGTCGCGCACACGGATCACGAATCACCTCCGGAAGTCCGTGACAGGAAACGCAGCAGAAAAAAGAAAAGCAGGCTGACGAGGATGAGGATTACAGCCACGGGTTGCGAATATTTGAGGCCATAGGCCGTGAAACGCTCGAACATGAGCACGGGAGCAATCATGGGATGGTAGGCGACAATGACCACGGCCCCGAATTCGCTCAGGGCCCGTGCCATGCACATGATCATGCCCACAAGCATGGAGCGGCGGCACAGGGGCAGCGTCACACGGAAAAAGGTGGCTCCTCCCCCGGCGCCGAGGGACCTGGACACGCGTTCCAGCCGCACGGGCACGCTCTCGAAGCCAGCCTTGGCGGTGTTGATGTAGAAAGGCAGTCCCACGAAGAAAAGAACAATGGTTATACCCGTGACCGACCCCATGATCTCGATGCCCATATCCGCGAGCAGCCGGCCGAACCAGTTGGTGCGCCCGGCCAGGGTCAGAAAGGCGATTCCGATGACCGGATGGGGGATCATGATGGGCAGGTCGATGAGACTCTCCACGACCTTTTTGCCGGAAAAATCGCGTCTGGCCAGAACATAGGCAAGGGGCGTCCCGAGGACGAGCGAGAGGGCTGCTGCCATGGCCGAGGCGCCCACGGACAGCCCCACCGACCGCAGAACTTCCGGGTCCCTCAGGGTCTCCCACATCTGCTCCGCCCCAGGGGAGGCGACGGTCTTGAACAGCGGAGCAACGATGAAAAGCGGCACCAGGAAACACGAGGCGACCAGCCAGACCTGGAAAACACGGCCGGGGAGGCTTCCGAAAAAGCCGCCCCGGCTTTGCACCTCGACGGGGGAATGCATCTATTCGGCGACCTTGACTTTGGCCTTGAGTCCCTGGGGCAGGGCATCATGCATGGAAGCTGAGGCCACGCTGGGCGGCACGATGGGCGGCTGTCCCTGCTCCTTAAGCACCTTGAGCCCGCCGTTCTCGTCAAGCAGATAGGCCAGGAAGGCCTCGGCGGCCTCTGGATTGGCAGCGGCCTTGAGCATGGTCACGCCGTAGGTGATGGAACTGCCCTTGAGCTCCATGAACGTGCCGGGTTTCTTGCCCGTGACCTTGACAACGGCATTCTTGTAGAAGGGGTCCATGGCATAGTTGCCAAGATTGATGTGGTCGTCGAAGACGACATACTTGAGGTTATGCTGCACGGCCACGGACATGTATTCAAAAGCATAATCCATGTTGCCGGACTCCATCATGGAGATAAGCTCCACGGACTTGGGGCGCACGTTCTTTTCGGGCCGGTTGGCCAGAATCTTGTCGTACAGGCCCGGCTGCCCCGAAAACTTTTCGGCCAGCTGAAGCGTCATGAGGCTGCGGTAGCCGCAGGGGTCCAGGTTGGGGTCGGAATGTCCCCAGACCACGTCGGGACGCTGCAGGATCTCGGTCCAGTTCTTGTCGTTGATCTCGGTCGCGTACCTGCTCGACGGCGTGTAGCAGAGCACGATCTGGTTGGTGGCGAAGCGGGCGTTCCAGTCGGCCAACTGGGGCACGAGCATCTTGTCGATGACCAGATAGTCGGCCGAAGCCATGATGTCGGCGGGTTTGCCGAGTTCGGAAATCATGCGCGCCAGCTTGGTGCTGCCGCCGGATTGACGCTGCACGTCCACCTCGGGATACATGGCCTCAAAGGCCTTCTCCATGGCGGTGAATGGCACGGTCAGGCTTCCGGCGTGGAAGACCACGAGCTTGCCCGAGGGCTGGGCAAATGCGGACGGAGCGAGGAGAAGGACAACGAATACGGCGGCCAGCAGGGCCTTCAGGGACCAGAAATTCACAATACTGTTCATGGGTACCTCCAGGTTGAGAAAGGGACCCGGCAATTATGCCCCCAAAAGCATTTATGTCAACAAAGACAGTCTATTATTCCGCCTAAAAGAGTAGGACTCTGCACTGGCGCCAGTCGTCAAAAAAAACTGGAACATGGTCGAAAGGAACCCGAAAAACGGCCTGCAGCCGCCCGGAGCGCCGGCAGACCCTTCGATGTTTCTACTTCTGTTCCGCAAGCCAGTCGACGATGGTCCCGTACTCCTCATGGGATACTGCCGGCGCTTCGGGCTTGGCCAGCATACGGGCCACCGTGGCCGACCAGGCTGTCCTGTCCTTGATGCCGAAAGCCGCGCGCACCCTGCCCAGATCGTGACACCGGGTGCATGTCGTACGCACCAGTTCCCCGCCGTCGCCGGCAAAAGCCAAGACCGTCCCCAGACACAGCACCAGCGCGCACACCCACGCGGCACAGACCTTGTGCATACCAATCCCTCCGGTTGCGTTTCCTGCCAACTGCAAAAGCGTACCCCGAGGCCGGACCGAAAGCAAAGAAAACACCGTCCCGCCCGGCAGCGTCAGAATTCACCGTCCACGGACCCGGCCCAGAGAGCAGAACACCCCGAGCACGCACAGGGCGGCGCACACGGCGAAAACAACATGCATGCTCTCCAAAAATTGCGGCACGGTCTCGGCACTGACCTGACGCCCCTGCAGCAGTATGCCGAAAACCACCGTGGCGATGCCCATGGACAGGGACATGCCAAAGGTCCGCATAGTGGCCACCAGGCTTGATGCGATGCTGTATTGCCGAGGCTGAACACTGCCCATGATGACGCTCATATTTGGCGAAGCGAACAGGGCGAAACCCAGCCCCAGCAGGCTCAAAACCCCGCCAATGGTCCACAGGGACGTGCCCGCGTCCACACAGCATATGCCGAACAGGCCCAGAGCGCACAGGGCCATGCCCAGGCTGGCCATTCCGGCCGCGTTGAACCGGTCGGAGAGCGTCCCGGCCAAGGGTGAAAGCAGGCTCTGCACAACGGGCTGAATGACCAGAATGAAACCCGCGTTCATGGGCGAAAATCCTTTGACCACCTGCAGGTAGAGACTGAGCATGAAACTGACGGCGAAGGTTCCGGCATAGTTGATGAGCGTCGCCAGGCTGGAAAGGACGAACACGCGGTTGGACGTAAACAGGGAAAGGTCGATGATGGGATGGACAGCGCGACGCGAGCGCAGGACGAAGAGCAGGCCCAGGGCCCCGGCCCCCAGAAGCAGCGGCAGGCCCCGCTCCGGGCGGGCCAGACCGGTCAGCCCGTTGATGAAACAGATAACGGAAAAGAAATAATAGAGAGCTCCGAGGGTGTCGAAATGTTCGCCCTCGGCCGGACGCCATTCGCCGTCGATGCGCAGGGCCAGCACCCAGCACACCAGCCCGGGGGGAAGGCTCAGAAAAAAGACCGAACGCCACCCTGCCAGGTCCGTCATCAGCCCGCCCACCAGGGGCCCCACGGAAAGGCCCAGGTACACGCAGGCCACGAGAACGCCCATGGCCTTGCCCCGCTCCTGGCGAGGGAAGACATCGGTCACAATGGCCACGCCCGTGGACAGAATCAGCGCCGCACCCACGCCCTGCAGGATGCGCAGGGCCACCAGGCTGACCACGGACCAGGCCATGGACGCAAACAGGGAAAACACGACAAATGCCGCCACGCCCGCCACAAAGGCCCTCCTGCGCCCCATGATGTCGGCCAGCCTCCCCACGGGCAACAGAATCGCCGCCAGGACGAGGATATAGCTGCCGGCCACCCAGCTCAGTTCCACGGCCGTGGCCCCGAGTTCGTTCTGCACCACGGGCAGGGTGATGGCCACGGCGGACATCATGAACGGAACGAGAAAGCTGGCCACGGATCCGGCGGCCAAGGCGGCGGTCTGAGTACGCATGTTACCTCCGGGAATCACGACTTGGTTAGCCCGCCCCGCTCGCGGCCGCAAGGCCCGCAACAAAGGGTGCCAAAAATGTCAATTCCCGTTGTCGACCACTTGTCTTGGACAAATCGATGATCTATCGCCTGTGCTCGAAAGGAGGCGAGATGCTCACATCGATGCAACAGATCCGGGACAAAGCCCTGACCCTGCCCGTCCAGACCGTGGCCGTGGCCTGTGCCCATGATACCGAAGCCCTCAAGGCCGTGGCCGAAGCCCATGCCCTGGGACTGGCCCGCTTTATCCTGGTCGGCGACACAGGCAAAATTCGCAGCCTGGCCGGGGATATCGGTCTGGACGTTTCGCAGTTCGAACTGGTGGAGGCCTGCGGCGAGGCCGAGGGTGCTGCGGCCACCGTGCAGGTCGTGGCCTCGGGTCGGGCCCAGATCCTGCTCAAGGGCTTCGTGGACTCCTCGGTGCTCTTCAGGGCCGTGCTGGACCGCGACACCGGCCTGCGCAACGGCTGCACCGTCAGCCACACCGTGGTCATGGACGTGCCGGGCTTCGACAAACTCTACCTGCTGACCGACGCGGCCATGATCATCAGGCCCGACCTGGAGACCAAACGCCAGATCGTGCTCAACGCCGCCAGGGTGGCCCGCGCCCTGGGCAACCCCGACCCCGTGGTCGGCGTGCTGTGCGAGTCCGAGAAGGTCAATCCGAAGATGCCGGCCACCATGGACGCGGCGGCCCTGGTGGAAATGAACCGCGACGGACGCATCACAGGCTGTCGCGTGGGCGGCCCCTACGCCCTGGACAACGCCATCAGTGAACGCGCGGCCAGGCACAAGGGTATGGACGACCCCCTGGCCGGCAAGGCCGACATCCTCCTGGCTCCGGACCTGGCGGCCGGCAATATTTTCTACAAGAGCCTCATGTACTTCGCCCATGCCCGCTCGGCCGGCGTGGTCATGGGCACCAGGGCCCCGGTGCTGCTCAATTCGCGGGCCGACTCCCACGAAACCAAAATCAACGCCGTGGCCCTGGGCGTCATCATCGCCGCGGCCCGCGCCGGGGGGCAGGCATGACGGCGCGCATCCTGGTCATCAATCCCGGCTCCACCTCCACCAAGATCGCGGTCTTCGCGGGCGAGAAGCCGGTCTTCACGGAGACCATCCGCCACGATGCGGCGGAACTGGCCGCCCTGGGGCCGGTCATGGCCCAGGAATCGTACAGGCGCGACCTTATACTCGCAGCCCTTTCGCGACATGGCCTGACCACGGGCAACCTGCAGGCGGTCATCGGCCGCGGAGGGCTCATGCGCCCCATCGCGGGCGGGGTGTATGCCGTCAACGAGGCCATGCTCTCGGACCTGCGCTCCTGCCGGTACGGAACCCACGCCTCCAACCTCGGCGCAATCCTGGCCCGCGACCTGACAGGAACGTCAGGCATCCCCGCCCTCACCGCCGACCCCGTGGTCGTCGACGAAATGTCGCCCTTGGCGCGCTACTCCGGCCATCCGGACATTGCACGACGCAGCATCTTTCACGCCCTGAACCACAAGGCCGTGGCACGACTCGCGGCGGCGCGCCTCGGTCGTCCCTACGAGGGACTGCGCCTCGTCGTGGCCCACCTGGGCGGCGGCGTGTCCGTGGCCGCCCACGAACTGGGCCGCGTGGTGGATGTCAACAACGCCCTGGACGGCGACGGCCCCTTTTCCCCGGAACGCAGCGGCGGGCTGCCGGCGGGCGCGGTAGTGGATTGGTGCTTCGCGCCGGGAGCCGACGAGACCGAGATCCGAAGCAGGATAACAGGCCGGGGAGGCTTCGCGGCCTACCTCGGCACGACCGACGGTGAGGAAATCGACCGGCGCGTGCGCGCAGGAGACGACACGGCCCGCGAGGTGCGTGAGGCCATGGCCTATCAGGTGGCCAAGGAGATCGGGGCCATGGGCGCGGTCCTCGCGGGACAGGTGGACGCCGTCATCCTCACCGGCGGCCTGGCCCATGACGCCACGCTTGTGGAACTCATTTCCGCACGGGTCGCATATCTGGGCAGCATCGTGGTCCACGCGGGGGAAGACGAGATGGCCGCCCTGGCCCGCAGCGCCCTGCGCGCCCTGGCGAACCCTGACGAAATCCTCGTCTACCCCGGTTGCAGGCACCCAGAAAACTGACCCGGCGCAGGCGGCAAAAGAAATCCTGAAAACGATTGCGGGCTTTTGCCCCTTTCCCCGCACAACGATCTGCGCTAGAAATCGGCATCCTTCACTTCCGTCCTTTCCAGGAGCCGCCCATGACTGCAAAAATCATTTGGGATTCCAACTTCGAAACAGGCATCCCCGAGGTCGATACCCAGCACAAGCATCTGGTCGACATCATCAATTCCCTCGCCGACTCCATCGGCCACACGTCGATGGAAACCCTCAAGGATATCGTGGGAAAGCTCAAGGATTACGCGCTGTATCACTTCCAGACTGAGGAAAAGATCATGGAAGACGCCAGCTACCGGGGCCTGCAGGGGCATCGTGCCGAACATGCCAACTTCGTGGACCAGGTCCTGCTCTTTGATCTGGATGTCATTCTCGCCTCCGAAGGATTGGCCTGGGACATGCACCAATTTCTTCGCGAATGGCTGACCAATCACATCCTCGTCGTCGACAAAAAATTCGCCTCGGAAATCGACGGCTGATTTCCGACACTTCGGACCAGTCCCCCGCGACGTCCCGTACAAGTCAACGTCCCCGATGCCCGACGAATCGATGTCACCGGAATGGAACGTATGAAAATACTGATGCTTCTCCTTCTTATTCTTGGCGGCTGCCACGCCTACACCCCTGAACCGGCGCCGCAGCCGCGACTGCCGCAGGCCTACCGTCTTGAGGCCGGAACCACCCTGCCGGCCGAAGCCTGGTGGAAAGACCTTGGCAGCCCCGAACTCGACGCGCTCATGGAGGAGGCTTTCCGGTCCGCCCCGGACCTGCGTGCGGCCAGGGCCAGACTGGAGCAGGCCCGGGCCGCGGCGACAAAATCCGGCGCGGCCCTGTGGCCCTCCCTCACGGCGGGGGGGGACGCATCCCAAAGCTGGTCCAAGGCCAAGGGAGGCAACGTGGCGGAAACCGACGCCTACGGACTGAGCCTGGCCGCAAGCTACGAACTCGATCTGTGGGGACGCGTCGACGCCCTGCGCCGGGCCGACGCCCTGGGGGCGGCGGCCAGCCTCGAAGACCTTCGTACCGCGGCCCTGTCACTGAGCGGCGAGATCGCCCAGGCCTGGATATCCCTCTGCTCGGCGCGCCGGCAGCTCAAGGTGCTGGAAGCCCAGCAGCGTACCAACACCGACATTGAATCCGCCCTGACCCTGCGTTTTGCCAACTCCCTGGCTTCGGCCCTGGACGTTCTGCAGCAGCGCGAAGCAGTGGCCGAGACCTCCGGACGCATCATCGACCAGCAAGCCGAAATCGTACGGCTGGAAAATCGTCTGAACTTGCTCCTGGGTAAAAGCCCCGGCGCCCTGGATCTTTCTTCCGCGACCACCCTGCCCCGCTCCCTCGGACTGCCGGACGCCGGCCTCCCTGTGGATCTGCTCGCCAACAGGCCCGACATCCGCTCCGCCTGGCAGAAGGTTCAGGAATCCGGCTGGGACGTGGCCGCGGCACAGGCCGATCGTCTGCCCGCCCTCCGCCTGACGGGCAGATTCGAACAGGACGGAGGCGACGTGGAACGCATTTTCGACAATTGGCTGGCCAGCCTGGCCGCGTCCCTGACCGCGCCCATCTTCGACGGCGGCAGCCGCGCAGCCGAGGTCAGGCGTCAGGCCGCAATCCGGGAGGAACGTCTGACCACCTACGAAAAGACGGTCTTCACGGCTCTGTCCGAGGTGGACTCGGGCCTGAGCGACGTGCTTCGACAGACGGAACTGCTGGAAGCGCTCGAACAACAGTTCGACGCTGCACGCTCGGCCCTGGACAGCGCCCGGATTCGCTACCGAAACGGAGTCCTCGAATACGACACCGTGCTCTCCCTGCTGCTCAAGGTCCAACAGCTCGAACGCAGCCGCATTCAGGAACGGGCAGCCCTGCTGACCCTCCAGACCGGCCTGTGCCGTGCCCTGGGACGGGGCTGGCGCCAGGCCATTGCCGATCAGACTTCAACCCCCGAACCGGAAGCGTCATGATCATACCCGAATGTGACGGCACCAAGCCGCTGCCGTCCAAGGCAAAATTGCTCATTATCCTGCTGTGTGCGCTCATTCTGGGCGCAGGAGCATTCACGGCAGTGCGATTCATCAAATCCAGACCCAAGCCACCCCAGCGCCCACCTGTGGCCATCTCCCCCCTGGTGGAGGTGATGGAGGCCCGCGCCAGCAACGAAACGGTCCTGATCAACGTCATGGGCACCGTGATTCCCTCCCGCCAGGCCCACATCCGGGCCGAAGTGGCGGGCGTGGTCCGCGAGATCGCCCCCGAGTTTCAGCCCGGCTCCACCCTGCGCAAAGGAACCCCACTGCTGCGCCTGGAAGCCGAGGATTTCCGACTGGACGTGGCCACCCGCCAAGCCGAACTGGACAGCGCCAGGGCAGCCCTTGACCTGGAGATCGGATATCAGAACGTGGCCAGGCACGAACTGAAAATGCTGCAGCAATCCGACAAACCGCTGGAAGACGCGAGCCTCGCGCTGCGCGAACCGCAGCTTGCCCAGGCCCGGGCCAAGGTCCAGCAGGCCGAGACGGCCCTGAACCAGGCCAGGCTCGACCTGAAACGAACCACAGTGACAGCTCCCTTCACCGGACTGGTGCTGACCAAGGACGTGGAGGTCGGCGACAGGGTCGGAGTGACCGATACCCTGACCACCCTGGTAGACGCACGGGAATACTGGGTCGACGCCACCATTCCCCTGGACCGGCTGCCTTGGATTTTCCTCCCGGGCCAGGGACAGGAGGGATCGATGGTGCATGTGCGCTCCCAGGCCAGCGGCTCCAAGCTCCAGGGCCGCATTCTCCGCCTTCGGGGCGATCTGGAAGAACAGGGCCGCCTGGCCCGCATCCTGATCACCCTGCCGCGCCCTCTCGAGGCCGAGCCAGTGCCGATTCTCCTTGGCGAATACGTGCGCCTGGAAATCGAAGGCCGTCAGCTGGACAACGTGGTGCGCATCCCCCGGGCAGCCCTGCGCGACAACGACACTGTCTGGACCGTGACCAACGCCACCCTGGACATCAGGCCCGTCACCGTCGCCTGGAAGGACACGGAAACGGTGCTGGTGGGACGCGGCCTCACCACCGGGGACCAGGTCGTGACCAGCGAGCTGGCCACGCCCATCCAGAACATGCCCCTGACCCTCCCCCGGGACACGGAAAACTGACCCATGCGTGAAAAGATCCAGCACGGCGCCATAGCCTGGATGGCCTCGAACCCAGTGGCCGCCAATCTGATCATGATCGTCTGCCTGGTGGGCGGCTTCATCATGAGCACCCAGATGAAGCAGGAGGTCTTCCCGGAATTCGAGTCCGACATCGTGACCGTCTCCGTGGCCTATCCCGGCGCCAGCCCCGAAGAGGTGGAAAAGGGCATTGTCCTGGCCATCGAGGAGCGGGTCACGGGCGTGGACGGAATCAAAAAGGTCACGTCCTCCTCGGTGGAGGGCTCTGGGACCGTCACCGTCGAAGCCCTGGCCGGAACGGACATGGACCGCCTGGCCCAGGACGTGGAGAGCGAGGTGAACCGCATCACCTCCTTTCCGGACGACGCCGAAAGGCCCGAAGTGGTCATCGCCTCCAACCGCCGCCAGACCATGTCCATCGCCATTTACGGCGACCTCGACGAACGCGTTCTGCGCGAGGCGGCCGAGACGGTGCGCGACGAGTTCCTCCAGGACCCCGAAATCACCCAGGTGGAGATGAGCGGAATCCGGGATCTGGAAATATCCGTGGAGATTTCCGAGGAACGTCTGCGGGCCCACGGCCTGACCCTGCGCCAAGTGGCCGACATCATCGGCAGGTCGGCCCTGGAACTCCCCGGCGGCAGCGTCAAGACGGACCAGGGTGAAATCCTGGTGCGCGTCAAGGACCGCAGGGAACTGGGCCTGGAATTCGCCACCTTGCCCATCATCACCACGGCCGAGGGCTCCGTGGTCCGTCTCGAGGATCTGGGCACGGTCACGGACGGCTTCGAGGATGCCGACGTCTTCTCCCACTACAACAACCAGCCCGCGGTGCTCCTGAACGTCTACCGGGTGGGAGACCAAACGCCCATCTCCGTGTCCGAGGCCGTGAAAAAACACATGGACCGACTGGAGCGCATCCTGCCCCCAGGCGTCCATCTCGCCAAGCGCAGCGACAGCTCGAACATCTTCCGGCAGCGCATGGACCTCCTGACGCGCAACGGCCTGATCGGCCTGTGCCTCGTATTCCTCCTGCTGGCCCTTTTTCTGGAAATCCGCCTGGCCTTCTGGGTCAGCATGGGCATCCCCATCTCCATCATGGGCTCCTTCCTGATCCTTCCGGGCCTGGATGTCAGCTTCAACATGGTTTCCATGTTCGCCTTCATCATCACCCTGGGCATCGTGGTGGACGACGCCGTCGTGGTAGGCGAAAACGTCTACCAGCAGCAGGAACAGGGCTTGTCGTACCTCAAGGCGGCCATGGCCGGTGCCCGCGAAGTCGTTGTGCCCGTGACCTTCTCGGTGCTGACCAACATCGCGGCCTTCCTGCCCATGTTCTTCATCCCCGGCGTCATGGGCAAAATATTCAGAGTCGTGCCCGCCGTGGTGGTCGGCGTGTTTCTCATCTCCCTGGTGGAAAGCCTCTTCGTGCTGCCAGCCCATCTGGGACACCAGAAGGCCGGGGGCAAGTCCTGGTTCTGTTTCGTGCAGCGGGCCCAGAGCAGTTTCAGCACGGGCTTCATGCGCCTTGTCCAGAACGTGATCTCCCCCCTGCTCATGTGGACCATCCGCCTGCGCTACCTGACGGTGGCCGTGGCCCTGGCCGTGCTGGCGGGGACAATGGGGTTCGTGGCCAGCGGCCGCATGGGCATGGTCATGTTCCCCAAGGTGGAATCGGACTACGCCTACGTGGAAATCGCCATGCCCTTCGGCTCCCCCGTGGCCAGGACGGAAGCGGCCATCACCCGCATGGTCAGCATTGCCCGGGAACTGGCCGACGAATACGGCGGGGACGAACTGGTGGAAGGCATCCACTCCCAGGTCGGCACACGCAGCGGCGGTCACGAGGGCTCCATCCGTGTCTTCCTCACTCCGCCCGAAAAGCGCCCCCTGCCCACGGCGGACTTCACGCGCATGTGGCGTGAACGGGTCGGGCCCATCGCCGGCGCCGAGTATGTCAAATTCCAGTCCGACCGCGGAGGACCCGGCTCAGGCGCCGCCCTGACCGTGGAACTGTCCCACAGATCCACGGACACCCTGGAACAGGCCGGACGGGACCTGGCAGAGGCCTTGTCCAAATACGCCCAGATCTCGGACATCGACGACGGCTTCTCGGCCGGCAAGGTCCAACTCGACGTGAGCGTCCGCCCCGAAGGCCGCAGCCTGGGGCTGACATCCGAGGACGTAGCACGACAGATCCGCGCCGCTTTCTACGGAGCCGAAGCCCTGCGCCAGCAACGCGGTCGCAACGAGCTCAAGGTCATGGTCCGCCTGCCCAAACAGGAACGTATTTCCCTCCAGAACATCGAGGACTTCATGGTCCGGACGCCGGCCGGCACCAGTGTGCTGCTGCGCGAGGTGGCCGACGTGACAGCCGGCCGCTCCTATACAAGCATCGAACGCCGGGCAGGACGCAGGGTCATCTCGGTCACGGCCGACGTCAACCCGCCATCGGAAGCCGCAGGCATCCAGGATGTGCTCAAGACCACCTATCTGCCGGAACTGCGTGAACGCTACCAGGGCCTGGAGTTCAGCTTCGAGGGCAGGCAGGCCGACATCCAGGAAGGCGTACGCGCCCTGATCTTCGGTCTGGGCATGGCCTGCATGGGCATATACGCCCTGCTGGCGGTCCCTCTGCGCAGCTATGTCCAGCCCATGATGATCATGGCCAGCATCCCATTCGGCATCGTCGGGGCCGTGTTCGGCCACCTGATCATGGGCTACAGTCTGAGCCTGGTCTCCCTCTTCGGCATCGTCGCCCTGTCCGGCGTCGTGGTCAACGACTCCCTGGTCCTCATCGACTGCGCCAACGGCAAGAGGCGCCTGGGAAAACCGTCGTTTTGCTCCATTCACGAGGCCGCGCTCCAGCGCTTTCGCCCCATCCTGCTGACTACGGTGACCACATTCGGAGGGCTCGCGCCCATGATCTGGGAAACGTCCAGGCAGGCGCGCTTCCTCATCCCCATGGCCCTGTCTCTGGGATTCGGCATTGTATTCGCCACATTCATCACCCTCGGGATCGTGCCTTCGCTGTACATGATTCTCGAAGACATCAAGCGCTTCCTCCGAAGGTTTGCCGCATAGGAGGCGAAATGGAGTTCGGAGTGCTCATTGCCCTGGCCGCCGCGGGCGTCGTCCTGGGCTGGTTCTGGGTGGACGGTGTGGTCAACGGCAACCGCCGCATGAATCACCGGCCGTGAGGGGTGCGGGAGCCTCTTCCGGAGGAAGGGGAGGAGAAGGAGGAAGCGGATTCGCGGTCCTAAAGACATTGAGGCAATAGAACACAATGGATTCAAGCGCTTAACAGACAATGGCAGATTGGCTAAAGCGTCATTGCGAAGAGTCTTCGACGTGAATCCATGCCCTTACCGGCCTGTTACAGTATTTTGAAATAAAGAGGATTGCTGCGCTCGCAATGAACTGTTTAGCGGATGCCTCATTGTAAGTCCCCTTCGATCCGGCAACCGACTTCCAAGAGGCATTGTGCCGCTGCCGAAATCCCTCGGAATTTGACATGTCGGAGACTCCACCCCGCCCGCCAGACAAAAAAAACCCTGCCGAAGCAGGGTTTCAGGCTCAGATCGACGCGACTACCATCTGGGCCGACGCTCAGGGCGCGGACGTGCTTCGTTGACCTTCAGGGAACGACCGCCGAAATCGGCCCCATCCAGGGCGGCGATGGCTTCTTCAGCACCGCTCTCCATTTCCACGAAACCAAATCCACGGGCTCTGCCTGTCTCACGGTCGGAAATAAGTTTCACATTGGCAACCTGGCCATAGGTGGCAAACAGATTTTCCACATCCTGCTCGGTGGCACTCCAGGGCAGGTTTCCGACATAAATGTTCTTCGACATGATGCACTTGTCTCCTGTAAAAAAGCTGAACAATCCAGGTTGAGTCTCCCATCGGATGTCGCGCCTTTGGGCCAAACCCCTTCCCGTCTCCTCATACCACGTATCAGTCCCAAACAACTGATACATGGTTGCGAAAAATACGTGCTTTACATGAAAGACGCAAGAACTTCTTTAAAAAAAGCAACCCGGTTTCACCCACCTTTTCAAAAAGGACCGTTGCCGGTATCCAGTATCCGAAAAAACGCTACCCTTGTACAAACTAACAGTATTTATTATCATATAAATTCATGCCAATTCAGCCTTCCGGAACCATATTCGCCATCAAACGCTACGCCCTGCACGACGGTCCGGGCCTGCGCATCAGCATCTTTCTCAAAGGTTGCCCTCTGACGTGTCTGTGGTGCCACAATCCCGAAGGGTTGAGCCCGGAGCGTACAATCCTGACCCTCCCGGGGAAATGCACCAGATGCGGCGAATGCCTGGAGGCGTGTCCCGAAAACGCCCTGACCGTGTCGAAAAACGCCATCCAACGCGACGCCTCCGCCTGCAATGTCTGCGGGACGTGCGCCGATGTATGCCCGGCCCTGGCCCACGAAGCCGTGGGCAGGACCTGGAGCGTAGAAGAAGTCATGGCTGAAATCGAGAAGGAGATCCCCTTCTTCACAGGTACCAGCGGCGGGGTGACCTTCTCCGGTGGCGAACCGCTGAACCAGCCGCGCTTCCTGGAAGCGCTCCTCGAAGCCTGCGGAAGCCTCGGACTGCACCGCGCCGTGGACACCAGCGGCTTCGCAGACGAGGACACGATCCGCCGTATCGCCCCGCTCGCGGACCTGTTCCTCTTCGACCTCAAGCATATGGATCCCGTCGCCCACCAACGGATCACCGGCGTGGACAATGCCCTGATCCTGTCCAACCTGCGACTGCTCACGGAATCGGGTGCCTGTGTGCATCTGAGACTGCCCCTTATTCCGGGCCTCAACGACTCGAAGGAAAACATTCTCGCGACAGGAAGACTGGCAGCTTCCCTGCCGGGTCTGCACGACATAGACGTGCTGCCCTACCACGCCACGGCACGGAGCAAATACGCAAAACTCGACCTGCCCTATCCAGGGGAAAACATCCCCTCCTCGCAACCCGGAGATGAGGAACAGGCCGCCGACATACTGAGAAGCTGCGGGCTGCGCGTCCGCATCGGAGGATAGATGAATTCCAGGATCTCCCGCCTGCGCCAGGAAAGCTTCGAGACCGAGCCGTCCATTTCCATCGAGCGGGCCCTGCTCGAAACTGCCTTCTACCGGGAACATTACGGCAAGCACTCCTTGCCCGTCCTGCGCGCCCTCGTCTTCAAAGACCTCTGCGAAAAGAAAACCATCTGGCTGGGCGACGACGAAATCATCGTCGGCGAACGCGGACCGCGCCCCAAATGTGTGCCGACCTTTCCCGAACTAACCTGCCACTCGGCCGCAGCCCTGCGCGTTCTGAATTCCCGGCCCATGCCCCGCCACCACGTGGCTGAGGCCGATATCGACATCTCCGCACGCGAGATCATCCCCTACTGGGCCGGCCGCTCCATGCGCGACCGCGTCTTCTCCCAGGTGCCGGACGACTGGCGAGCCGCCTACGAGGCCGGCCTGTTCACCGAATTCATGGAACAGCGCGCCCCCGGGCACACGGCCCTGGATGGCACCATCTACACCACCGGCATGATCGACTTCAAGGCGCGCATCGCCGACCGCTTGGCCCGACTGGACTACATGAACGACCCGCAGGCGCCGGACCGCGCCGAAAACCTGAAGGCCATGGACATCGCCTGCGACGCGGCCATCGTCTTCGCCGAGCGCCACGCCGAC
>CAZQYA010000013.1:12378-33840 GCA_964597325.1 uncultured Desulfovibrionaceae bacterium | reverse complement strand
GAGTATCTGCCTTTTAAGCAGAGAGTCGAAGGTTCGATCCCTTCACGGCCCACCATAGTATGCGTCCC
This sequence comes from uncultured Desulfovibrionaceae bacterium, assembly GCA_964597325.1. GTDB lineage: Bacteria > Desulfobacterota > Desulfovibrionia > Desulfovibrionales > Desulfomicrobiaceae > Desulfomicrobium. Next base: position 33,772 of record CAZQYA010000013.1, on the reverse strand, counting down.
CATCGTCTAGTGGTCTAGGACGGCGGCCTCTCACGCCGCAAACAGGGGTTCAAACCCCCTTGGGGACGCCACTTTTTTTTTGACGCGCGCTTGCGTCCCCATCGTCTAGCTAGGTCCAGGACACCGGCCTTTCACGCCGATAACAGGGGTTCAAATCCCCTTGGGGACGCCAATAAAAACCATATTTCTGGGCGATCGTTCAACGGCAGGACAGCGGACTCTGACTCCGTCAATCTAGGTTCAAATCCTAGTCGCCCAGCCAACGCGTCCCCATCGTCTAGCTAGGTCCAGGACACCGGCCTTTCACGCCGATAACAGGGGTTCAAATCCCCTTGGGGACGCCACTTTTTTTCACAAGGCCTCGGGTATCCACCCGGGGCTTTCTTGCGTTCTCGAACCACCTCCGCACCGCGTTTCCGACCAAAGAAATCCGATTATCCAAGGCAACTTTTGACGCGTGCCGTCAATTCACCTATATGAGGATGCGTGCTTTTCTTTTTCCCCGCTCGAGACGGACCGCAACCACGGAGAGAAAACAATGGATCCCACCCGGCTCATTCCCGAGGCCCTACCCATTCCCGTCGAGTGGGGATGGTTCTACCTCTTCCAGGTACTGACCTTCATCGTCCACATCCTGGTTATGAACGTCATGCTTGGGGCGTCCATCATCGCCCTGGTTCACCATCTGCGCGGCGCCAGGGAAACGGAACCGCTGACCAAGACCATTTCGGTCAAACTGCCCTTCACCATAGCCTTTGCCGTCAACTTCGGCGTGGCCCCTCTGCTGTTCATGCAGGTCCTTTACGGCCAATTCCTCTACACCAGCAGCGTGCTCATGGCCGTGTACTGGCTTGCCGTAATCGGCCTGGTCATCGTCGCATACGCAAGCGCCTACATCTACGATTTCCGATACACGACCCTGGGCGGCCTGAAGACCTTCTTCATCGCCGTGACGGCCCTTTGCCTGCTGGCCACAGCCTTCATCTTCACCAACAACATGACGCTCATGCTCACGCCGGAAAGCTGGACAGCGTACTTTGACAACGCGCGCGGTACAATTCTGAACCTGGGCGACCCGACCCTTATGCCGCGTTTCCTGCACATCGTCGCCTCATCCACCGCCCTGGGCGGCCTGGCCCTCGCCCTCCTGTACCGCTACCGCAGAAGCGACCCCGGCGCCGAGCGCTGGGTGCGCCACGGCGTGAACTGGTACGCCTTCTCGACCATGGTGCAGATGGCCCTGGGCCTGTGGTTCCTCTCGGCCCTGCCCGAACGGGTGTCGCACCTGCTGCTGGGTGGCTCCCTGCTGCATACCGTGGTCTTCGCCACCGGCGCCATTCTCGGCATATTCAGCATCAGCAATGCCCTGCGCTACAATGTCGGCACCACGGCCATCATCTCCGTGACCACCATATCCCTCATGGTCTACCTGCGCGACCTGGTCCGGGACGCATACCTGGCACCGCATTACGATGTCGCGGAGCGCGTGGTCACAGGTGAATATCTGCCCTTCATCCTCTTCATTCTGACCCTTGCGGCCGGACTTGCCGTCATCGTCTGGATGATCCGTGCCGCATCGGCCGACCAGGAGGTGCGCTCATGAACTTTCCAATCTGGGAACTCCAATGGGCCGGGGGCGGACTGCTCATCGCCCTCATTGCCGTATTCCACGTCTACATCGCCCACTTCGCCGTGGGCGGGGGACTCTTTCTCGTCCTGACGGAACATCTGGCCTATCGCCGAAATTCTCCGGAAATTCTCGACTACACCAAACGTCACACCAAATTCTTCCTCCTGGTGACCATGGTCCTGGGCGGCATCACCGGCGTGGGCATCTGGTTCATCATTTCCCTCGTGTCTCCGGCGGCCACCACGAGCCTCATCCACACCTTCGTCTTTGGCTGGGGCATCGAGTGGGTCTTCTTCTTGAGCGAAATCGTATCCCTGTTCATCTACTTCTACATGTTCGGGAAGATGAACCGGCGCAATCACCTCACCATCGGCTGGCTCTATTTCTTCTTCGGATGGATGTCGCTCTTCATGATCAACGGCATCATCGGATTCATGCTCACTCCCGGCGACTGGCTGACCACCAGGGATTTCTGGGACGGTTTCTTCAACCCCTCGTTCTGGCCGTCGCTGGCCTTCAGAACGTTCATCGCCATCATCTTCGCCGGACTCTACGGCTTCGTCACCGCCACCTGGGAAAAGGACGCGACCACGCGCGAAGCCATGGTCCGGTACTGCGCCCTGTGGCTCGTAATCCCCTTTGCCCTGCTCCTGCTCTCGGGCTGGTGGTATCTTCAGGTATTGCCTGAGGGAGCCAAGGCCATGATTCTGGGCGCAAATCCCGAAATCGCCCCCTTCCTCAAGGGTTTCATATGGATCTCCGCCATCCTCTTCGCCGGCGGACTCTTCATGGCCATCCGAATGCCCGCCTCGATCAAACGCCCCGCAGCCGTGGCGCTCCTCATCATCGGCCTGATGTACATGGGCACTTTCGAATGGATGCGCGAGGCCGGTCGCAGGCCGTACCTCATCTATGGCCACATGTACTCCAACTCCATCATCGCCGGCACCGAAGAAGCCATTGCGGCCCAAGGCTACCTGGCCAGTTCCGGCTGGAACAACAATCAGGAGATCACCCCGGAAAACAGGCTCGAAGCCGGGCGTGAAATCTTTCGCGGCCTGTGCTCGTCCTGCCACTCCATCGGCGGTCCCCTGAACGACATCCGCCCCCTGACGGGCATGTTCGACCAGTTCGGCATGGAAGCCATGATTACCGGCATGGGCAGAGTGCACACCTACATGCCGCGTTTCGCCGGCTCTGATCAGGAGCGCGCCGCCCTGGCAACGTATATCGTCGAAGAGCTCAACGAGAACATCCCCGCCGACGCAGAGAAGGTCTCGCGCCCCGAACTCTCCCTCGAAATCCCCGCCTTTGACGCCGATGCCGACGAATACGTACTTCTGGCCTGGTGCACCCTGGGCGAGAAATGCATCTCCGACAGTGATGCCCACTTCTCCATGCTCCCCCCCGGCAGCACCCTCTCGGCCCAACTCGTGCGCCGCGACCTGCTGCCGGAGCTCGTGACCGAAGGTGTGGAGCTCACCTTCATCCCCCCGGCCGGTTTCGAGAACCCGAGCAACCATGTCGAATTCTGGAAATACGCCCCCTCCCTGGTGGGAAAAGAAGTGCCCCTCAACATCAGCGCCAAAGGTCTGGGCATGTCCGGCGCCATGAAACTGAACGCCAAGAACCAGACGTTCATGGCTGACGGCATCCCTGTGCTGCCCTACACGGACGGCGGAGAGATCAACCCCTATCCCGTCTTCACCATCGAGGCCCGGGACGTCTCCAGCGGACGTCTCCTGGCCACGACCAGCGTCGTCGCCCCCGTGTCCACGGAAATCGGCTGCAAGAACTGCCACGGGGGCACATGGCGCAAGGACGGGGTCATGGGCATCTCGGCCGTCACGGCCTCCGACGTCCTGGCCCGGCACGACCGGCGCCACAAGACCGCGCTCCTGGACGAAGCCGAGGCCGGCCGGCCCGTGCTCTGCCAGAGCTGCCATCCCGACCCGCTCCTCAAGTCTGAGGGACGCCCGGAGCTGCTGAACCTGCCGGCATCGATCCACGGGTTCCACGCCAACTACATGACCGACATGGAAGAGGCCGAAGCCTGCCATGCCTGCCATCCCACGGGGCCCGACAGCTATACGTACTGCGCCAGGGGCGTGCACGCCCAGATAGGCCTGACCTGCGTCAACTGTCACGGCACCCTCGAGGACCACGCCCTGACCCTGCTGCGCGCGGAGCAGCAGGCCGGCAAGGCCAAGGCAGACGTTCTGATGCGACACGTCAAGCCTCGTCTCGTGGACACGGTCGAAGAAATCGAACCGCGCCAGCCCTGGAAGGACGAACCCGACTGCCTGACCTGCCATGTGGACTTCCAGGCGCCCCAGACCGACAGCGCCTTCAACGTATGGACGCGCGGCCCCGAGGGCCTCTACAGGACCCGCAGCGATGACGCAGGGATCATGTGCGAGGCCTGCCACGGTCCGACCCACGCGGAGTACCCGGCCACAAACGCCTTCCACGCCGACCTCGATGCCATTCAGCCCCTGCAGTACCAGGGCGCCAACGGCCCCATCGGTTCGGGAGGGAACTGCGGCGTCTGCCATACCGTGGACATGGACTACGAATTCCACCATCCCAACATCCTGGGAAACTTCTGACAGCCCTTCCGCCTGGGCCGGCCATCCCGGCCCGGGCGGAACTTTTTCAAAACCAAAACGCTTCTTCGCAGGACAAGAATCTTCTTTACCCCTCCCAGACCTTGCGCTAACCTTCACAAAGACCCCGTCGAAAAACCGTCATCTCAACGTTCCCCCCAACCTGAGGAGAATCGCCTTGCCATATCTCCCATGCGTTGGTTGCGGATGGTGCTGTTTACACGACCAGTGCACGGACTCCATGCGCAGGTACGGATACATGCCCCGATGCCCTGACCTGCTCTGGAGCAACGAACAGAGGAGGTATTTGTGCCGAGCCATGCTCGAAGGCGAGTCGCAAGACACGGTGAGATTCAACCAACATACAGGCAAGGGCTGCTGCGCCCCGCTCAACTCCTGGCGACAGGACGTTCGCAACCGGGACACATGAAACCGCATCGACCGGACAACGCATGACGCAAGCCCCGTCCGAAACGAACGCCCCGCCTCCGTTTGAGACGAAAGTCTCCTCCCCCAGGCTCATGAGCGGACAGATGACCGCCCTGTCCATCATGGTGGCCCTGATTCCGCTTTTGAGCCTTGCCATTCTCGGCTACGTCTTTCACGACTCGGCCTACCGCGAAAAAACACGTTCCATTCTAGGTATTCAGGCCATGAGCGCAGCCCAGCGCGTTGACGCCTTCCTGGATGAAAAATTTTCGAACCTCCGCCAGGAGGCAACCGCCGGCTTCGAACAACTCTCGAATTCCGACCATCTGATCAAACGTCTGCACGCCCTGCAGGACGCCTATCCAGGCGTCTACCTCGCCCTCGACGTGACGGACGCCTCGGGTCGAATCGTGGCCAGCACCGACCTGTCCGATGCCCCAGGCGTCAGGAACGCGGAAATCACCTGGTTCCGGCAGGCCATCAGTCGTCCCGAATACGTCAGCAGTCCGGTCATGTCCGAAATCCAATTCTTCATCGTGCTGCGCGTCGCCTCCCCGCAGGAGCCCTGGCTGCTACGCGCGCACCTCGACCCCGCACAGATCGAAAGCGCCATCCGCCTCTCCCTCCCCGGAGGCGCCGGTGGAACTTTTTTCCTAAACCGCCAGGGCCAAGCCAGCCCGAACGACTCGGGCACTCCGCAAACGACGTCACTCCTGGCGCGCCAGATCTTCCCGGAGGGACGCCCCGTCGTGGTCGAAGCCCGGGACGCCTTGGGTGAATCCAGCCTGTATGGATGCGCGCCCCTGAAGTCCTCTGAAGACATCCTCGTCATCCATCAGCCAAACGCCGATGTTCTGCGCCCCCTGACCAACGCGCGCCTCCTGGCCCTGGGCATCATCCTGGCAGGCCTGGTGGGCATCGTGGCAACAGCCCTGGCCCTGGCCCGCCGTACTGAGCAACGCCTGCGCAAAGCTGAAATCGACCGGCAGAAGATGCAAAGACAGCTTGTTGATGCGGGAAAGCTGGCCGCCATCGGAGAACTGGCGGCGGGAGTGGCCCACGAAATCAACAATCCACTGGCCATCATGATGGAAAATGCCGGATGGATTCAGGACCTGCTGACGTCCGAAGATCCGCAAAGCGAAGAGAACATGGCCGAAATTCAGACATCCCTGCAAACCATCGCCACCCAGGGGCAACGATGCCGGGAAATCACCCATAAGCTTCTGAGCTTTGCCCGGAAAGCCGACAACGCGTCGAAAAAAGTCCGGGTCAACCCGCTGCTCCAGGATATTGCAGGATTCGCACGCCAGAAAGCCAAATACAGGAACGTGGAGCTAAGACTCGCCCTCGACCCTGCGGTGGAAGAGGTCGAAGCGTCCCCCACGGAGTTGCAGCAGATCATCCTCAACCTGGTCAACAACGCCATCGACGCCATCGACAAGCCGGGCGGCGTGGTGGAACTGCGCTCCGCCCGGGAAGACGACGCCGTCTCGATCCTCATCCGCGACAACGGCCAAGGCATCCCCGCGGACATCCTGCCCCGCATCTTCGACCCCTTCTTCACCACCAAGGCCGAGGGACAAGGCACCGGGCTGGGCCTGGCCATCTGCAGGGACATCCTGACCAAGATGGACGGCACCATCCGTGTCGATTCCACTCCCGGACGGGGATCGGTCTTTCAGGTACGCCTGCCGTTGACCGAAGTGGTATGACGCGAATTCATAACGTCCACGCTCTAATCTACTCCACCTATTTGACTCAACAATTGTCTACGGATAAGACCGTTGCGCACCATCCAACACATAATGCGGAGTCCCCATGCCCGAGGACAGCACGATTCGTCATACATCCGCCCATGGCGAACTCATCGACATCCTGATCAAGGAAGACCTGCTGACAGAGAAACAGGCGAACCACGCGGCCAGGCTGCGAAGCAAGCTGACCCGCCCGAAACCGCTGCTGGAGATCGTCAAGGAACTTGACTACGTCACCGACGAGCAGGTCACCGCGGCCATTCGCAAAAACAAGCTGTCCATGCGCATCGGCAGCCTTCTGGTGGAGCTCGGGCTTATTTCGGAGGCCGACCTGGAGGCCGCGTTCCAGCTCCAGCGACAGAGCCAGACGCCCCTGAAGCTCGGCGAGGTGCTGGTCAAAAACAACTTCATCAAGGAATACAAGCTCCTCGAAGCCCTCTCCCTGCAGCTCGGCTACCCTTTCGTCGATCCCCGGTTCGTCAGCCTGGACATCTCCCTGCTGCACCAGATTCCGCCCACCTACCGGGCCAAGGGTGCCTACATTCCCATCGCGCGCGAAGAGGGAAAGATCCTCGTGGCCTTTGCCAACGCCCTGGACCAGGACGACATCGATGAAGTCCGCACCATTTTCCCCGAAGGCATCAGCCCCGCCATCGCCACCCAGGTGGCCATCGTCGAGGCCTATCAGCGATTCGAACGCGGGGCCCAGCCCAAGGAAGCCTCCGACGAAGACTCCGCCACGGGCATCGTCGAACGCATCATCCAGGACGCTATCGAACTCGATGTCAGCGACATCCACATGGAGCCCCTTCCCGACCGCCTGCGAGTCCGCTTCCGTCGGGACGGCGTGTTGGAACCCTACAAGGAGTTCCCCCGCGAGATCATTCCCAACATTTCAAGCCGCCTCAAGATCATGTGCAAGGCCGACATCGCCGAAAAACGGCGGCACCAGGGTGGCCGCATCCTCTTCGAATACCCCGGCGGCGAACTGGACATGCGCGCGTCCTTCTACGTGACCATCCATGGCGAGTGCATCGTCCTGCGCCTGCTGAACCGTCAGGGCAACCTCATCGACATCGCCGGCATCGGAATGTACCCGAAGATCCTCAAGCGGTTCCTCGAGGGGGCCCTGTCCAGGCCCAGCGGCGTGGTCATCGTCACGGGCCCCACGGGCTCCGGCAAAACCACCACGGCCTACAGCTGCGTCCATCATCTGAACACGCCGCTTCTCTCCATCATCACCGCCGAGGAACCCGTCGAGTACGTCATTCCGGGCATTTCCCAGTGCTCCATCGACCCCAAGATCAACCTGACCTTCGAGGAGACCCTGCGCCACATCGTGCGCCAGGACCCCGACGTCATCCTCATCGGCGAAATTCGCGACAACTACTCGGCCGAGGTGGCCGTCCAGGCCGCCCTGACCGGGCACAAGGTCCTGACGACCTTCCACACCGAGGATTCCATCGGCGGCCTCATCCGGCTCATGAACATGGACATCGAGGCCTTCCTCATCTCCTCCACGGTCGTCAGCGTCGTGGCCCAGCGCCTCCTGCGACGCGTCTGTCCGGAATGCTCCAAGCCCTACAAGCCCACTCCGGGCGAACTGCAGATGTTCGGCTACACCCAGGCCATGATCCAGGGCGCCGACTTCCGAAAGGGCGCCGGTTGCCCCCATTGCCGTTATACGGGCTACCGCGGCCGCGTGGCCGTTTTCGAACTGCTCATCCTCGACGAGATGGTTCGCAACGCCATCCTGGAGCGCCGCACCAGCTTCGACATCCGCAAGATCGCCCTGGAAAGTGCAGGCCTGGTCACCCTTTTCGAGGAAGGACTGGTCAAGGCGTCCGAAGGCATCACCTCCCTGGAGGAGGTCATGCGCTGCCTGCCACTGGTCCTCAAACCCCGCCCTCTCGAAGAAACACGCCGTCTGCTCGGAGTCTGAACACATGAACCAGGAAAAATCCTTTCTCGACACCCTCAAGGAACACGTCATCTCGGGCAAGGCCCAGCTTCCGGCCTTCGACAGGACGGGCCTGGCCATCCAGGAAGAAATGGCCAAATCCGATCCGGACATGCAGGTCATCGAAAAACACATCCTGCGCGACCCGTCCTTGAGTGGCCAGCTCCTCAAGATGGCCAACTCGTCCTTCTACCGCGGCATGCAGGAAGTGACCACGGTGCGCAACGCGATCGTGCGTCTTGGCCTGGCCGAAGTCGCCAACCTGGTCACCATGCTGACCCAGAAGAAATCCTTCTCAACCGAAGACCCGTTCATCAGCAATTACATGGACGAACTCTGGATCCACTCCGTGGCCTGCGCCCTCGGGGCCAAATGGATCGCCAAGGAATGCCGGCTGCCCAGCAAAATGAACGAAGCCTTTTTCGCTGGTCTGCTCCACGACATCGGCAAGGCCTTTCTGCTGCTGGCCATTGCCGACCTCAAGAAGGCCGGCCAGATCAGCCAGGACCTGCCCCACACCTTCATCGAGGAGGCCATGGACTCGCTGCACGCGGCCTTGGGGGCTCAGTTGCTGAAGATGTGGAACCTGCCCGAAGTGTACTGCATGGTGGCCAGGCAGCACCACGACGAGGACATGCACGAAAAGGACACCATCCTGCTCATGGTCAGCCTGGCCAACAAGGTCCTGGCCAAGGCCGGCATCGGCATCACCCACACCCCGGACATCGACCTGGCCACCAGCCAGGAGGCCATCCAGCTCGATCTTTCGGAGATCAAGGTGGCGGAGCTGGAACTGACCGTGGAGGACTACGTGGCCTTCATCAAAGAAGGCAACGCCTAGAAAAACACACCGTGACGTAAAACGGGCCGGCTCCATCAGGAACCGGCCCGTTTCGTTTTTACCAGCCGCCACCGCCTCCGCCACCGCCTCCGCCGCCGGAGGAGCCGCCGCTCATGCCTGACGAGCTTCCCGGCGCAGACGAAGCCGAGGACACGGCCGACTGCATGCCGCTGCCCAGACCAGAGGCGAATCCGCCAGGATGCATGCTGTTCCAGTGGCGCCCCGAATACCAGCGAGGCTCGTAGCCGGCCCGATTCAGGATGCCCGAGAAACGTTCACCCCACTGGTTTTCCACGTCCAGCGCCATGGCGTAGGGCAGAAACCTCTCGAACAGTTCGGGCGTCTCGTCGGGAGGATGAATGAAATTGAGCCGGTCCTCCTCGGCCACCGAAAGATAGAGGCGGAAACCCTCGATCTCGTCCAGAACCCTCCTGCCGACCTGGGTGGGGGCCTTGAGCAGTTCGTAAAACAGGGCGTTCATGAAGATCATGCCCAGGAAAACCAGGGTCGCGGGCAGGCTTATCTGGCTGGACAGAAACCACAGGCCCACGAGTTCACCTCCCAGAAAGGGCACGGTGAAGGCCGAAAACACCAGCGCGCCGAACTTGCCCATGACGCCGCGGGCCTGCCAGGCAGCCCAGGCCTTACGTACGAGCATGACGCAGCCGAACGTCCAGCCCGTGAGCCAGACGCTCAGAAAGAGCAGAGCGGGCGGCTCGGGCGCGCTCAGGGCCAGGGCGGCCACCGTCGCCAGGGTAATGACCAGGCCCGGCGCGAGCCAGCCCGTATTGCTCAGGAAATACGTGGCCGACAGCTCCTTGGAGAGCTTCCCTTTCAGGGCCTGGCGGGCCCGATTCACGATCCTGTGGTTCGTGTTCTTAAGCGTGATGGAAGAGCCGCCCTTGCGCAACTCCTCCCACAGGGCGCGTTCCCCGGCGGACAGGTCCGCAGGCGGCGCCGGGGCCAGGTCCAGCCGCATTTTCGCATTGTCGGAAATCTTCAACCCGCCCTTGCCCGCGATGTCGACCACAGCCGCCGTAAAGGCGGCATTGTCGAACTTCATGCGCCACAGCATGCGCACCATGGCCGGTGAAAACCCGCGTGGAGGTCCGAAACGCGGGATGATCACGCCCTTCGCCGGATCGCGCCCGACCCGCATCCAGGCCAGCACGTAATAGGCCAGGAGCAGGACCGCGCCGAGGCCCGCGAAAGCGAGCCCGCCGCCCTCCTCCAGCACGGTCTCGGTCAGACCGGGCTCGGGCGGCGGCGTCACGAACCCCTTGGGCCAGGACACGGCGATGGTCAGGCCCTCGCCCGGGGCATAGGGCCTCGACGATTCCAGGACGACGCGACCGCCCCCGCCCTCGAAACGGCGGCTGTCGGTGCTGCCCTTGGGGCCTTCGTACACGACGGCCTCCATGGCCGAAGCGCCCGCGGGAAGAATGACCTCGCAGGCGACACGGTCCAGGGGCAGACGCCAGCCGTTGCCGTTGACGTTCCAGTAGAGTTCGTCGTGATCCTCGAAGAAACCCAGCTGGCGCGTCGTAGTGTAGACAAAGGTGTAGGTGTAGCGGCCGGGCGGCAGGAAGACGTCCTTCTGCCCGGCATAAATGGCCACGCCGTTGGAACGTTTTTCCACATGGTGGGGTTCGGGGCGCCCGTCGCGTGTGACGTCGACCAGCTTGAAGCCCACCCTGACCTTCTTCCCTGCCCGCCCCTCGTAGACCGTGGGGAACTCGCGTACGATGCCGCGCCGGATCTGATCCCCGGCAGCCTGGACCGTAATGGTCTCGGAAACCGTGAGCATGCCCTCGGCATCGACGATGACCGTGGATTTAAAATCGAGAATGCGCTCGGTCTGCGCCCCCAGGGGCGCGGCCAGGGCCAGGATCAGCAGGACGGCGAAAAAAACACGAATCCGCATCTCTCCCCCCTAGAACGAGACCGTTGGAACGGTTCGCTCGGCCGCGCTCTCCAGCTCAAAGTACTCGGCCTTGGTAAAACCGAAGCGCCCGGCCACGAGGTTGGATGGAAAGGACTCCACGGCGACGTTCAGGTTGCGCACGGCGCCGTTGTAGTAGCGGCGGGACAGCTGGATCTGGTCCTCGATCTCGCCGAGGGAGGCCTGCAGCTGCGTAAAGTTCTCGTTGGCCTTCAGGTCCGGATAACTCTCGGCCAGGGCGAAAAGGCGCCCCAGGGCCTGGCCGAGAAGCCCCTGGGCCTGGGCGGTCTCCCCGACCCCCTGGGCGCTCTGGGCCTGGTTGCGCATGCGGATGACCTCTTCCAGGGTCTCCTTTTCATGGGCCGCATAGCCTTTGACCGTGGACACGAGATTCGGGATCAGGTCCGTGCGGCGCTTGAGCTGCACATCGATGCCGCTCCAGGCCTCCTCGACCATGCTGCGCATCCGCACCAGACTGTTGTACATGACGACAACCCACACGACCACGGCCGCAGCCAGGGCGAGCACCACGAGCAAAGCGATCATATTCCCTCCGGAAAAGTGCTGATTTTCAAATGTTCGTAGTCAAAAGGCGGATCGTTGAAAAGCGCGGCCTTGCTTTTTGACGCGGACCTTGCCAGACCGTGAACATCACGACATCCTTCTACCGCCCGCGCGAGGTGCCCATGTCCACCGCCAAGAACTGGATCATTGTCCTGCTTCTGCTCGTTGTCGCCGGCCAGGCCTGGATGCTCCGGGACAACTCCCGGACACCCCGGCCAGACGACCTGTCCGTGGCCGCCGTCAGCCTGGACAGCGCCATGCGCACGGCCATCACCGTGGAATTCGGCAACCCCGTGCCCGAGGAAACGCGGCGCCTGCCCGCCCCGGCCGGGATCGACCCGGCGATCGACGGCCAGTGGGTCTGGGCCAACCCCTATACCCTCAAATTCCTGGCCGCGTCCCCCCTTCCCCTGGACATGCAGTATGCCCTGACCCTGAGCCCTGAAGTCTTTCCCGAAGGCGTCCTGACGGGCGAACGCACCCTGGCCGTACGCACGGGCAGCTTCGACGTCCGGAAACTGACCGTGAATGAACTGCCCTCGGCGGCCGGGCCGGACATGGTCGAACTGGAGGGCCGGGTGACCTTCAACGCGCCCGTGGACCCGCAGCGGCTTCTGGACGCCATGCGGCTTTCCGAGGTCAACGGCACCAGGGTGGAAATGACCCTGCAGACGCGCTGGAGGTCCGCGAGCTTCGGCTTCCGCAGCGCCCCCGTGCGCAAGACGGTCGAAGGCCGCACCCTGACCCTGCGCCTGGACCCGGACCTGAACGTCGCAGACAAGCCCCTGACCCTGGGGCGCGAAGTCCGGCGCGAGATCACCCTGCGCCTGGACCCGGTGCTGCGCGTCACGGGCGTCTCGCCCGAGGCCGACAAGGGCCAGACCCGCATCCGCCTGGAGTTCTCGGCACCCGTGAACGCGGCCGCGCTGCGCGAACGCCTGCGCGTGGAACCCGAAACGGACCTGTCGGTCTCGGCCCATGGCGCGTCCGCCACCGTCAGCGGCCCCTTCGTGCCCGGCGGGAGCTACTCGCTGCGCATCGCCAAGGGGCTCACGGCCGAAGACGGGGCCGTGCTTGAGGAAGGGGTCCAAGAGGCCCTGCGCATGCCCAACCTCCCCCCAGGCGTGGACTTCACCGACAGCGGCATGTTCCTGCCCCGTCAGGGCCGGGGCCTCGTCGGCGTCGAACACGTCAACGCCGACAGCGTGGACCTGACCGTAAGCCGCGTCTTCCCTAACAACCTGACGGCCCTGTTCCAGCAGTACGGGTATTCGGTCTTCGACGACAGCGGAGCCCGGGACTCGGTGCCCTACCACCTGGGCAGCGAAATCCTGCGCAGGACCATCGCCCTGTCCTCCCCGCCCAACATCGTCCTGGAAAAGACCCTGTCCATGTCGGATCTTATCCCCGACGGCCGCCCGGGCCTCTACAAGCTGGGACTGAGCCTGCCCGGCGACTACCGCGGCGCCACGCGCTGGGTTCTGCGCACGGACATCGGCCTGGTGGCCAAGCAGGAGGCCGGGGCCTTTCTTGTCTGGGCGGCCTCCATGCAGGATCTGGGGGCCATGGAAGGCGTTGACCTCAAACTCGTCAGTTTCCGCAACCAAGTCCTGGCCACGGCGCGCACCGACGCCCTGGGCCTGGCCCGCATCCCCTTCGACGCAGACGACCACGAACGCGGCGCCCCGGCCATGATCCTGGCCCGCCGTGGCGAGGACCTGAGCTTCATTTTTCTGGACCGCTTCCGCATCGACACCACGGGCCTCGACGTCAGCGGCGCGTCCCTGAGCCCCACGGGCCTGCAGGCCTACGTCTACGGCAAACGCGACATCTTCCGGCCCGGCGAGACCGTTGAGGGCGCCGTGCTGGTCCGCGACGGCCGCCTCGAAATCCCGCCGGACACGCCCCTGACCGTGGAGCAGTTCGATCCCGAAGGCCGGCTGCTGCGCACCCTGAACCTGGCCCCGGACCGCGGGCTGGCCTCCTTCAGCCTGGACATCCCGGACTGGTCCCTGACCGGACGGTACCTGCTGCAGGTCTTAAGCGCAGAGCAGACCATCGGCTCCTGGACCTACCAGGTGGAAGAATTCATCCCCGACCGCATCAGCGTGGAGATCGCCGCAGACAACGACCCGGCCGCGCCCGGCGACACGCTGCCCTTTGACGTGGCCTCGCGCTACCTGTTCGGCCCTCCGGCCTCGAACCTGCCCGTCACGGCCAGGGTGCGGCTCGTGGCCGCGCCCTTCGCGCCCAAGGGCTTTAAAGCCTACGCCTTTGGCGACCCGGAGCGGACCTTCAAACCCCTGCCCGTCCTGAACGCCGAGGCGCGCCTCGATGCAGAGGGCCGCGCCGCCTTTGCGACCGAAATCCCCGAGGACCTGGCCCCACCCGCAGCCCTGACGGCGGAAATGACCAGCCGCGTACGCGAGCAGGGCGGACGCGGGGTGACGGCCATGCGACGCGTGCCCGTCCATGCCTACAGCCTCTACCCAGGCATCATGCGGCCGCGATCCATGGCGTTCGATCCCGGCAAGGCCGCGGTTTTCGAATTCGTCACCGTGGACGCGCAGGGCAGACGCGTCCCAAGCCCCGAACTGGTCGCCACCCTGTTCCACGACCGCTGGGAAACGTTCATGCGCCGCACCGGGGCGGGCTTCAGTTACGAGTCCGTACGCAACCCCGAGGAGGTCTCCACCCTCCGCGTGACGCCGGGCCAGGAATCCTTCACCGTGGTTCCTCCGGACTTCGGCTCCTACCGTGTGCGGCTGTCGGACCCGTCCGGCGGGGCCGCGTCCGAGGTGGAATTCTACTGCGGCGGCTGGGGCTACTCGCCCTGGGCCGTCAGGAACCCGGCCAGGCTGGAGCTCGTCCCGGACAGGGAGGGCTACAGGGCCGGCGAAACCGCCTCGGTCCAACTGCGCTCGCCCTTCCCGGGCAAGGCGCTGGTAGCGGTGGAAGGCCGGGGCGTTGAACTGCTGCAGATCGTGGAGTTGACCGGCAACACCGCGCAACTGCGCATCCCCGTGCGCCACGGCTGGCAACCCAACGTCCACCTCACGGCCACCCTGGTGCGCCGGGCCGGGGACATCGCCCCGGGCAGCCCAGGCCGGGCCTTCGGGGCCATCCCCCTGTTCGTGGACAGCCTGTCCAACCGCATGGACCTCGCTGTCGACGCCCCGGAAGAGGTCCGTCCCGAGACGGACTTAAGCGTACGCGTCCAGGCAGTCCCCGGGGCGCGCGTGACCCTGGCCATGGTGGATGAAGGCATCATGCAACTGGCCGGCGGCAAGAATCCCGACCCATACGGGCACTTCTACGCCCAGCGGGCCCTGGACGTGGCCGGCTTCGACAACTTCGCCTTCCTCTTCCCGCATCTGGCCGTGCACCGGCCCCTGGCCGGCGGCGGCGACGCCCTGGCCGCGGCCTCGTCCTTCATGCGCACCGAGGGCATCCGCAGGGTCAGACCCGTGACCTTCTGGTCCGGGGTGCTCACGGCCGGACCCGACGGGGCCGTGAGCCACGACGTGCGTCTGCCCGATTTCCAGGGCGCCCTGCGCATCGTGGCCGTGGGCAGCGCCGGCAAATCCTTCGGCACGGCCACGGCCATGACACGGGTCCGCGGCCCCCTGGTCCTGACCCCGACCCTGCCCCGCTTCCTGTGCGCGGGCGACACCGTTGAAATCCCCCTGACCGTACGCAACGACTCGGACACCGCCGCCGAGTTCCGCATCACGGCCAGGGCCACCGGACCCGCCACCCTGGGCGATATGCCGGCGGCCCTGTTCCTGGAGCCGGGCCGTGAGGGAACGGCGTACCTGCCCCTGCGTTGCGGCGTCGGAGAGGGTAAGGTCGGCCTGTCCTTCGCGGTGACGGGCGGCGGCGAGACAGCCTCGGCCAGGGTGGACCTCGACCAGCGTCAGCCCCTGCCGCGGCAGCGGAGTTTCGAAATCGCGGCCCTGGAAGGCGAATCCGCCGTGGTGGCCGTGGCCGTCCCCGGACATCTTCTGCCGGAAACGGTGACGCGCACCGTGCGCCTGTCGACGTCACCCGTGGCACGCTTCGCCGGGCATCTGGAAGAACTGCTGGGCTATCCGTACGGCTGCGCCGAACAGACCGTGTCCAAGGCCTTCCCGCTGCTCCATTTCGCGGCCCTGGCCCGCGACTTGGCCCCGGGCCGGTTCACGGCCACGGGCCCGGCCGGGCTGGTCCAGACCGCCATACGACGCTTGCAGACCATGCAAACGGCCTCGGGCGGGTTCGGCTTCTGGCCAGGGGAAAACGACCCGAACCCGTGGGTTTCGGCCTATGTCTGCCACTTCCTGCTGGAGGCCCGACAGGCCGGATACGCCGTGCCCGGGCGCATGATCGCCTCGGGCATCGACTACCTGGGCAGCCTCTCGACGCCGGAGCCCGGCAGCAAGGCCGACCGGGTCGAACAGGCCGCCTACGCCCTCTACACCCTGGCCCTGGCCAAGCGCCCGGACCTCGGCGGCCAGGACTATCTGCGCGACACGTTCGGCGCATCCTTAAACGGCGTGGCCCGCACGCTTCTGGCCGGAGCGTATCTGGAGACAAACGCGCCGGACGCGGGCTTCGCGCTCCTGCACACGGAACCGTCCTTTAACGACACAGACCGTCCAAGCGGCGCGAACCTCGGCTCGGGCCTGCGCGACAGGGCCCTGGCCGCGCTGGTCCTCATGGCCGCCGCGCCCGACGACCCGCTCCTGCCGGAACTGGCGGCACGCCTGGCCGCCGACCTGGGAAGCCCGGACCGGCGCACGACTCAGGAGACGAGCCTGGGCTTCATGGCCCTGGGCAAATACCTCGCGGCACAGCCCGACCCGCAGCCCTTCTCCGGCTCCCTGACCTGGCCCGGCGGAGCGCGGGACTTCGGACCGGTCACGCTGTTCACGGCCGACGACATCCGCACGGCCGGCGAAATCCGCCTGAACGCCCTCCAGGTCGAAGGAACCGTGTTCGCCGGCGTCCTGACCACAGGCACCCCGCGACCGGACGCCCATGCTCCGCGAACGGAGGGTCTGGAAGTCGAACAGGTCTTTCTGGATGAGAAGGGACGTCCCCTGGACCTCTCGGCTGTACGCCAGGGCCAGCTCGTGGTCATGCGCACCCGGGTCAGAAGCCTCACGGGACCCGTGGACAACGTGGCCGTGCAGAGCCTGCTGCCGGCAGGGCTGGAGGTCGAGAACCCGCGACTGGCCACCACGGAACGACTGGACTGGATGGAAGAAGGCAAGGCCATGGAGGGCCACCAGGACCTGCGCGACGACCGCATCCTGGTATTCACCGACCTCGACGACGCGGACTGGCGCGAACGCTACGCCGTGCTGCGGGCCGTGACGCCGGGGAGCTACGCCTGCCCGCCGGTCCAGGCCGAGGCCATGTACGTGCCCAGCCTGCGCGCCGTGGGCCCGCTGGGCGAGATCCGCGTCGTGCGGGACGAACCGGCGCCATGACACGCGCCGGAGCGAGCAGGGCCGCCGCCTGCCTGGGGGCGATTCTGGCCCTGGCCGCCCTGCTCGGCCTGGCCCTGGACCGCATCTTCCCCTTCCCCATGGAGCGGCTGGAACCCCCGGCCGCCACGCGGGTGCTGGACAGGGACGGGCGCCCCTTGCGCTTCTTCCTGGCCGAAGACGGCATGTGGCGCTTTCCCCTGGACCTGGAGGACATCTCGCCGCAACTGACCGCCGCCCTCATCGACTCCGAGGACCGGCACTTTCACCGCCACCCCGGGGTCAATCCCCTGGCCGTGCTGCGCGCCTTGTGGACCAACCTGCGCGCCGGGCGGGTGGTCAGCGGCGCCTCGACCATCCCCATGCAGGTCGCCCGCCTGGCCGAACCCCGGCCCCGCACCCTGGCGGCCAAGGCCATCGAGTCCTTCCGGGCCCTGCAACTCTGCGCCCGCCACTCCAAGGCCGAAGTCCTGCGCTGGTACGTGAATCTCGCGCCCTTCGGGTCCAACGTGGTCGGCGTCGGGGCTGCAGCCTGGCACTATTTCGGCAAGGACCCGCGCACCCTGTCCCTGGGGGAGATCGCCCTGCTCTCGGTCCTGCCCCGGTCCCCGGCACGCTACGACCCGCTGCGCCACCCCAAGGCGGCCCGTGCCGTGCGCGACCGGGTTCTGCGACGCTTCGCGGCCCACGGGGTCTTCGACGCAGCCCGTGTGGCCGAGAGCATGTCCAGGCCCCTGCTTGCCGGACGCTCCCCGGTGCCCCAGGAAGCCCCGCATTTCACCCGCTGGGTGCGCGCCCTGCAGCCCGGCGCGAGCGTCATCCGCACCAGCCTGGACGCCCGGGTCCAGGGCGTGACCGAGTCCCTGGTGGCCGGGCGCATGAAATCCCTGCGCCGGGAGGCCATCGGCAATGCGGCCGTGGTCGTCCTGGACGTGGCCACCCGCCGCATCCTGGCCCATGTGGGTTCGGCCGACTTCTGGGACGAACGGGAGGGCCAGGTCGACAACGTCCTGTCCAGACGCTCGCCGGGCTCGACCCTCAAACCCTTTCTCTACGCCATGGCCTTCGACCGGGGCGATCTCGTCCCCGGCTCCATGCTTCTGGACGTGCCCACGGATTTCGCGGGCTACGCGCCCGAAAACTACAGCCAAGACTTCCAGGGCCTGGTCAGCGCGCGCCAGGCCCTGGCCACGTCCCTGAACATCCCGGCCGTGCGCCTGCTGAACCGCTGCGGACCCGGGGCCTTTCTGGACCTGCTCCGCCGGGCCGGGCTGACCACCCTGGATCGGCCGGCAAGCCACTACGGCCTGCCCCTGGCCCTGGGCGGCTGCGAGGTGCGCCTGCTGGAACTGACCAACCTCTATGCCACCCTGGCCCTGGGCGGCACGCACAGCCCACCGGATCCGCTGACCGAGGACCCGGCGAGCGCGCCGCCCGGCGAGCGCGTCATCTCCCCGGAGGCTGCGGCCATGGTCCTGGACATTCTGACCACCACCCGGCGCCCCGACCTGCCCGACGCCTGGCAGTTCACCGTGGGCGCCCCGGCCGTGGCCTGGAAGACCGGCACGTCCTTCGGCCACCGCGACGCCTGGGCCGTGGGCGTAAACCGGGACCTGGCCGTGGGCGTCTGGGTGGGCAACCCCGACGGTTCCCAGTGCATGAACATCTCCGGCGCCCGCCACGCCGGCCCCCTGCTCTTCGACCTGTTCCGCGCCCTGGCCCCGGGCGGCACGCGACTGCCGGACTTCCCGGCCCCGGCCCTGACCACCACCGAAATCTGCGCCGTCAGCGGCGCCCGGCCCGGCCCCTTCTGTCCACGCGCCACGAGCCCGGCCATCGCCGGGGTCACGCGACTGCCGGACTGCGACATGCACCGGCAGGTCTTCGTGGACCCGGAAACGGGCCTGCGTCTGCATGGAGACTGCCTTGTGGACCACCCCTCCCGCGCCGAGACGGTCCTGGTCCGTCCGGCGGAGCTTGCGGCCTTTCTCCATGCCCGGGGCGCGCCCCCGGACGGCCTGCCGCCCATGCACCCCGACTGCCGCGACGTGCCCGAAGAGGCCGGACCCGTCATCCTGTCCCCCTCGCCTCTGACGCCCTACGCCACCCGACCCGACGCGCCGCCCGAGTTCCAGCGTCTGGCCCTTTCCGCGGCACCGGGACCGGGCGCTTCCGTCCATTTCTGGTACGTGGACGGCCGCTTCGCCGGCAAGGTCCCTCACGAGACGCCCTGCTTCACGCCTCTCGAACCGGGCAACCACGTGGTGACGGTCACGGACGACCTGGGCCGCACCGCCCGATCCGCATTCAACGTGCGCCCGGCAGACGCCCTTGGCAGCCGGGGCCGCCCCTGATAGGCAGGGACATCCCGGAGGCCCCATGCCCATCAAGCTGCATCTCGTCTTTCAGGACCGCGTCGGCATCGTGGCCGACCTGTCCCGCTGCATCGCCGACCGCAGGTTCAACATCCTCTCCATGGAAGTGGACCGCGTGGACGATCTCGCCCACCTTTATGTGGAGTGCGACAACCGTCAGGCCCAGGCCTCGGCGGATGATCTGGTGCGGACCCTGGCCGGCATCCCCGGACTCGTCTCCTCCCGGTCCATCGACACGCTGCCCCAGGAAGAGCAGGCTCAGAGGCTCCGCGTGGTCCTGGACAACATCGACGACTGCGTCATCGCCGTGGACGCCGCGGGCATGGTGACAACCATCAACAAAGTGGCCTGCCGCATTCTGGGCATTGAGCAGTCCGAAACGCCGGGACGCGACGTACGCGACCTGGGGCTGCCGAACTCGGCCATCCTGGAGAGCCTTGCGGGAAAGGAATGCGCGGACGTGAAAAAGACCCTGGTCACGAACTCCGGCCGCTTCCAGTATTTCGCCACCTGCCGCCCCATCCGCGACGGCGACGGACACATCATCGGTGCCGTGGAGATCGCCCGCGACATGCAGGAAATCCGCATGCTGGCCCGCAGCCTGTCGGAGCCCGCGCAGGTCAGCTTCTCGGACATCGTCGGCCAGAATCAGGCCATCAACAACCTCATCGCCTACGCCCAGCTCGTGGCGACCACGGACTCCGTGGTCTGCATCCGGGGCGCCTCAGGCACGGGCAAGGAGCTCTTCGCCCGCGCCATGCACACCGCCAGCGGGCGCACCGGCCCCTTCGTGCCCATCAACTGCGCGGCCCTTCCGGAACAGCTCCTGGAAAGCGAACTCTTCGGGTACGTCAAGGGCGCCTTCACGGGCGGGCTCAAGGACGGCAAGGCCGGTCTCTTCGAGGTGGCGGGAGAGGGCACGGTCTTCCTGGACGAGATCGGCGACATGCCCCTGGCCTCCCAGGCCAAGATCCTGCGCGTCATGCAGGACCACAGCGTGCGGCGCATCGGCGGCAGCCGCGAAATCCCCATCCGGGCACGGATCATCACGGCCACCAACCGCAACCTGGAAAAAATGGTCGAGGACGGCGAATTCCGTCAGGACCTCTACTACCGCATCAACGTCCTGCCCATCCACATCCCCCCCCTGCAGGAACGGCTCGACGACATCGCGCTCCTGGCCGAACACTTCCTCTTCACCCTGGCCTCGCGCATGGGCCGCCCGGCCAAAGCCCTCGCCCCCGACGCCCTGGCCAAGCTGCGCACCCACAACTGGCCCGGCAACGTCCGCGAACTCAAAAACGTCATGGACCGCGCGGCCATCCTCTGCCCCGACGAGGTCATCGGCGAGCGCTTCATGATCCTGTCCCACGAGCTGGGCGAGGGCATCCCCGGCCACACGCCAACGCTATCCAGGGCCGTGCCCGGCCAACCCCTCAAAGAACAGCTCGACGTCCTGGAAAAAGCAGTCCTCGAAGCCGCCCTGGGCCGTGCCCGAAGCGTGCGCCAGGCCGCCACGGCCCTGGGCCTGTCCCACACGGCCCTGCTGAACAAGATCAGGAAACATGGCCTGCGCGTGACGCGGCCCGTACGCGTGGAATAAGTTCGGACGAAGCCGCTGGTTTCGCGCCACACTTTCTGCTTGCGCGCCATAATTTGGCGCGATAAAAAGAATCGCACCAAGTTGTGGCGCGAAAACTCTTCCGTCAGGATAATCACATGGCGCAGACAGATCGGCTCAAAGACAACGAACTCATCCTCGACGCCGTCGCCCGGCACCCAGAAGGCGCGACCATCAGGCAGATCGCGGCAAGCCTGC
>CAZQYA010000013.1:0-12368 GCA_964597325.1 uncultured Desulfovibrionaceae bacterium | reverse complement strand
GCCCCATCGGACCCTGCAGCGCCGCCTGGCGGACCTGGTCCGCGGGGGGAGGCTGCACGCAACCGGCCGCGGACGTGCGACGCTCTACCTTGCGCCCTTTCGTGCCCCAATTGTGCACCGCGCACATTCGCCCATCGCCGAATACGGGACGCCGTCCCTGGACCTGTCGCCCGAGGCGCGCATGCTTCACGACCGGATGCTCGCGCCCCTGCATGCCCGCACGCCGGTTGGCTATGATCGCACGTTTCTGGACAGCTACCGTCCCAACACGACCTCCTATCTGCCGGAACACGTCAGGGCCGACCTGGCGGCCTGCGGCCAGGCCGTCGGCGCTGAAGCCCCTGCCGGCACCCACGCCCGGCTCGTCGCCAGCAGCCTGCTCATCGACCTGTCCTGGAACTCCAGCCGACTGGAAGGCAACACCTATTCCCTGCTCGAAACCGAACGCCTGCTCTCGGACGGGGAAATGACCGAAGGCAAGGAGGCCTTCGATGCGCAGATGATCCTGAACCACAAGGGGGCCATCGAATTTCTGGTCTCGTCGGCGGAGGATATCCGCTTCAACCGCTACACTATCCTCAACCTGCACGCGCTGCTGGCGGACAACCTGCTCCCGAACCCCAAGGCCT
The DNA here is from genome assembly GCA_964597325.1 of uncultured Desulfovibrionaceae bacterium. Taxonomy (GTDB): domain Bacteria; phylum Desulfobacterota; class Desulfovibrionia; order Desulfovibrionales; family Desulfomicrobiaceae; genus Desulfomicrobium. Next base: position 11,739 of record CAZQYA010000013.1, on the reverse strand, counting down.
GCGGACGCCTGCGCACCATCCCGGTGGCCATCGCGCATTCGGTTTTCCACCCCCTGGAAAACCCCCATCTGATCGAAGAGCGCTTCGACCTCGCACTCGAAACAGCGTCCGCCATCGCCGACCCCTTCGAGCAGGCCTTCTTCGCGATGGTCCACCTGCCCTACCTGCAGCCCTTCGAGGACGTGAACAAGCGCGTCTCCCGCCTGGCGGCCAACATCCCCCTCATCAGGCGCAACCTCTGCCCCCTGTCCTTCGTGGACGTGCCGCGCCAGGCCTACCTGCTGGCCATGATCGCGGTCTACGAGCTGCGCCGGGTCGAACTCCTGCGCGACATCTTTGTCTGGGCCTACCGCCGTTCCTGCGCCCACTACGGCGCCGTCCGACAGTCCCTGGGCGAGCCCGATCCCTTCCGGCTCAGATACCGGGCGCTGATCACCGAAATGGTCGCGGAGGTCGTGCAGACGGCGAAGAACAAGGCCCGGGCCAGCTCCTTCGTGCAGGCCAAAGCCCGGGAACTGCTCAGCCATGAGGACCGGGAGCGCTTCGTGGAGGCGGTGGACACGGAACTCCTGAACCTGACCGAGTACAACATCGCCCGCCACCGGTTGCGCCCGTCGGAGTTCATGCGCTGGAAAAAAATCTGGAAATAGACGATGCGACATCGCCTCGGAACACGTTCGGCCAGAGCGTGCAGGCGCGTATTCCTGCGCTTCCGGGTTCAGCCCCTGTCCCGAAAACTTGCCGCCTTCTCGCCCATTCGCGACAGAATCTTCTGCAACGCCACGCGCGAGAGCCCCGAAACCCGGGCCGCCTCGGAGACGTTCCCCCGGGTCTGGGACAGGAGCTCACGGATGTAGGTTTCGGTGAAGGCAGCCACGGCCTCGGCCTTGGCCGCCTTGTACTCGCCCAGGGCTGAAGCCGAGGCGTGGGCACAGGGGCTCTCCGGGGCGGAAGCGCTTCCCCGGCAGACCAGGCGCACGAGGTTCATGTCCACCCGCTCGGTCGTGGAAAAAACCGTCATGCGGCGCACGAAATTCTGCAATTCCCGCACATTGCCCGGCCACGGGTTGCCGGACATCCAGTGCAGGACCTCCGGGTCGATCTCCTTTTCCGGCATCCCCATCTCACGGCAGGCTTTCCGGAAAAAGTATGCCGCCAGCAGCGGGATATCCTCGACCCGCTCGCGCAGGGGGGGCAGGGTGATGGTCAGGACGTTCAGTCGGTAATACAGATCTTCACGGAACGTTTTAGCACGTATGGCCGCCTCAAGGTCCTGATTGGTGGAGGCGATGAGCCGCACGTCGGTCTGCACGGAACGGCTCGACCCCACCGGGCGCACCTCGCCATCCTGCAATACACGCAGCAGCTTGGTCTGTACTGCCGGCGAGATGTCGCCGATCTCGTCAAGATGCATGGAGCCCTTGTTCGCGGCCGTAAAGAGCCCCTTATGATCGCGGTCCGCCCCGGTGAAGGCGCCCTTGACGTACCCGAAGAGTTCGCTTTCGAGCAGGTTTTCTGGGATGGACGGACAGTTGACTGAAAGAAAGGGCCGGGCGGCCCTGGCACCGAGACGATGGATAAGCCTGGCGACCAGTTCCTTACCGGTACCGGACTCGCCCCGGACCAACACCGTGTATTCGGACTGGGCCACGGCGGCCACGGTCCTCTTTAACTGGCGCATGGCCGGACCTTCTCCCACCAGATCGCCTGCAACCTCCTGGCGGGAGAGGATCTCGCGCAGCCTGTTGTTCTCTTCCAGGAGCCGACTGCGCTCCAGCCCTTTTTCCACTACTCGGAAAAGGTGGTCTGGCTCGATGGGTTTGGTCAGAAAATCGTAGGCCCCGATCCGAACGGCCTCCACGGCGTTCTCGATGGTCCCGTAGGCCGTCAGGACGACCACGCTCAGCCCGGGATGCAGGGCAAGAGCCTCGGTCAAAAGCTGCAGCCCGGTCATTTCGGGCATGCGCAGGTCCGTGACCATGACCTGCACCGATGATTCGGCAAGAACCTTCAATGCCTCTGGCCCGCTCTGCACCGCCTTGACGTCGATTCCCGGAAAATGACCACCGATCAGGCGGGCCAGGCCCCGCGCGAAATCCCCCTCGTCATCGACGATGAGCACCGTGTGTTCAGACGCCAGCAGGGATGATGCATTCATAGATTTTCGTCCTTCGGAAAATGGTGACTCACTGCGGTTCCCCCGACGCGGACGGCAGGGTCACCACGAAACTGGCGCCGCCCAGGGTCGACCGTTCCAGTACGACCTCGCCGCCCACGTCCCGGACCATGCCGTAGACCACGGCCAGCCCCAGCCCGGTTCCGGCGCCAAAGGCCTTGGTGGAGAAAAAGGGGTCGAAGATATGCGGCGCGTCCAAAGCGTCCACCCCGGACCCGTTGTCCTCTACGCTGATGCGGACGTCACCCAGCCAGGATTCCACCCGTATCACGATGCGGCCATCCTCTTCACCCACGGCGTCCAGGGCGTTGATGACGAGGTTGCTCAGGACCTGTTCCAGCTCTCCGATGCCCATGCGTACGGGAAGCGGTTCTTCCGGGCTCTCCAGAATAAGCTCGGTCCGCTTCTTGGCGGCCTGCACGGAAAAGACGTCGCGCAGGGAGGCAGCCACGGCGCAGGCGTCCGACGTGCCGGAACCAGCCGCCTTGGGCCGTGCGAAATTCAGAAGCTCCTGCAGGACACGCTGGGCCTGGCGCGTGTGACGCTCGATGATGTCCAGGTCGGCGATCTGCTGCGGATCAACGATGGTCTGCCGCAGCAGGCCCGCGTAGCAGAGGATGACCCCCAGGGGGTTATTGATCTCATGGGCCAATCCGGCGGTCAGCTTGCCCACGGTCGCCATCTTCTCGGAATGCCAGACCTGCGTACGCATGCGTCGCTCCATGGTCGTCTCCCGCACATAGACCACGACACGATCGGTGCCCTCTGCCTGGCTCTGGACTGGATACATGGCCAGGGAAAAGGACCGGCCGGCAGGCAGTTCCACCTCACGCAGGACCGGCGTCCTGCCGTTGATGGCTTCCCGCATGGGACAGTTGCCCGCGGACGGGTCAAAAAACATGGCCAGCAGGTTCCCGTCCATGCGCTCCCCGTCGGAGAGTTCAGCCGTGAGCTGCCTCGCGGCCTCGTTCACGGTCAGCACGCTGCAGCCGGCATCCATCAGGGCCAGGGGGTCGGAGATACCCTCGACAATGGTCTCAAGGACGCTCATCTGCCGCAGCAGACTGTCGATGGCCGTCAGGTTCTCGGCGGCGGTGCCGAGCTGACGGCCCAGGGCAAGCAACACCCCGCGATCGTGGCTCAAGGCCTCCTCCTCGGTTTCCCAGTACAGGCACAGGATGCCTTCTGCGTTGCCGGAACTCGATTCCACCGGAACAAAGATGCGCGAACCCGACTGGATGCAGGCGCTGCCCGTGAGCACGTCCACAAAATCCGACGGCAGCTCGGGGGCTTCCTGGGACTGGGGCCAGACATAGTAATTTTGAGAGGCCATGGTGCATACGTAGGCAATGCCCCGGGCACCGAAGCGACGGCATATCTGGGGCAGGGCGAAATTCCACAGCTCGGCGCGGGACCCGCTCTGACGCATGTCCTCCAGGAGGCGTACGAAAAGGCGCACGTCCGCCTGACGCGCTTCAGCCTCGCGGGACAGGGCTTCCGTGCGCTCGTCGACCATCCTCCGCAAATTCTCGGCATAGTCCTGCAGCTGCCTGCGGGCCTCGAAAAGATGCTCACCCATCTGCTCCATGCCCTCGACGAGCTCCTCGATCTCGTCGCCCTCCTCCAGCTTGGTCAACAGGGCCGAACCCGCGTCGTCGACCACGTTCCTGCGGAACACGCTGCCGAGCCGCTTGAGATTGTTGACCACAAGAATGCGAAACAGCACGTTCGTGGCGGAAAAGAAGAGCAGGGCCCCGAAGGCGAAAAACATGAAATACGTCAGGATGGTCTGCTGTATCCGCGCCACGCTGCCGTGCACGGAGATGCCCACGAAATCCACGCCGGCAATGGCCCCGAGCTGCTTGCCGAACCCCCGGTCACCGTACATGGAGATGAGTTCGGGCGGGGCGTTCTCGGGCGTGCCGTGGCAGTACATGCACTCCTCGCCGAAGCGCACGGACCTGACCTTGACGTAATACTTCCTGCCCTCGATGGGCTTGTACCCCTGCCACATCTCCTGATCGGGATGGGCCCGGAAATAGCGGATCAGTTCTCGCTCCTGCTCGTTGGCCTCGTAGGCCGGGTTGCGGGCGTCGATGGCCACCCGGCGGTAGATGGTCCCGTTGTCGTTGACCGGCGACATGATGGCGCGGGAGATGAAGGACGAAGACATGGCCTCGATGATGAAAGACGACGGAATCCGTTCATACATGGTCGGGCGGAGCACGTCGCGCACGTAATGCTGAATGGAGTCCACATGGGCGAAAATAAGCAGGGCCTTGTCCCGAACCTCTTCCTCGAGGACATTCTTCATGTGCAGATAAAAGCCTGTGGAAAAGGCGATTCCCAGGATGATGGACGCCACCAGCAATCCGGAGACGAACTTGGTCTGAATCTTCGAAGGCTTGGGAATATGCATGGACTGCCCGGAATAAGTGCCCCCCGCGCAGAGCGTAAGGCGGTGTGCGCGGCGCGCTGGCGCCGCAGATTCGCGCAGCGGCCTCATGGCCGCTGCACGTTCCACAATAGGTCGGAACCGGGCGATGGAGCAAGGGGCCGGATGCGACTGATCCGGGGACGGGCAAGACTATTGCCGGAGCACCATCCTGAGGTAATCCTCCCCTTCCTGAACCTGTTCGACATCGGTGTAGTAATAGCGGCTGGGGTCGATGCCGTTCTTGTCCAGATGCACGGACATGCGGTGCAGGATGCCGAACGAATTCGTCAGCAGGGGCAGAAACAGGTAGACAAAGGCCAGGGCCGAACCCAGGACCAGGACGAACTTCTTCAGACGAACCGACAAACGTTCTTCAATCATAATCGAAATTCCTGTGCAGGCCGGGAGGTCGAACCTCCCGGCCTGGTTCGGTGTTAGATCTGAGCCGTGATCTCGGGGAAGACCACATAGAACATGATATACGCCATGGTCAGGGTCAACACCAGATTGAGGCTCTGTCCGCAGACGTACAGGATGAACGGCTTGCCGCCCTTGAAGTACTTGGACAGTTCACGGAAGTTGGTGGACAGGCCGATGGCGGCGAAGGACAGGGCAAAGAACCAGCCGCGCATGAGGCGGGTGCCGCCGCGCACGATGCCCTGGTCCACGACGGCCTTGCCGAGGTCCGGACCCATATTCGCGTCCATGAAGGAAAAGAGGATGGACGCGGCGATGAAGCCGAGAACGAACTTGGGAAAGCGGTGCCAGATTTCGCCGGCTCCCACTTCCTTGCCGGCCACGCAGTCGACCTTGGTGCACCAGTACACGGCCACGCAGAAGGCCGTCACACCGATGAGCACGTTCTGGATCATCTTGATGGTCGCGGCCACATACAGGGCCTTCTGGCCCAGGAACGCGCCGGCAGCGGCCACCGCGCCCGTGGCGTCGATGGTGCCGCCCATCCAGGCGCCGCCAAGGATCTCGGGGATACCCACGGCCTTGATGAAGGCAGGCATGGCGATCATCATAATGGCCGTGAAGACCAGGGACAGACCGATGGACAGGGTCAGTTCCTCCTTCTTGGCCCGGCAGGCCGCGGCCGTGGCGATGGCCGCCGAGGTGCCGCACACGGACATGTCCGAGGAGATGACGATATTGAGCGTCTTGGACTCAATCTTCAACACCTTCTGGCCGAAGATGTAGGTGGAAATCAGGACGACGGGAGTAACCACCCAGGCCACGAAGATGCCGGGAATGCCGATGGCCACGATCTTGTTGAAGAGGACCTCGGCGCCCAGGAGCACGAGACCGGTCTTGATGAAGAACTCGACCTCACAGGCGGACAGAACCCATTTGGGCGTCCCGATAGTATTGGCGATGATCATGCCCAGAAGCACGCCCCAGGCCTCGGCGCCGATGCCGTACTGCTTGGAGATGGCCTGCCCGCCGAGCATGTAGGCCAGAACCGAGACGAGGAAGACGATGGTGAAGCCTTTCATGAAGCCGGGCATGCTCTTGCCCATCATGGAAACGCCATACCCGAAGACCACGGCGATGAAAAATCCCAGGGCGATCAGGGTCGGGACGTAGTTGAAAGGCTTGTGACTGACCTTCTTCTTGGCGCTGGCAACGGCCCTTTCGGCGTCGCGCCACTCGGAAATCTTGGACTTGGCCAGATCGTTCATCTCGGCGACCTGGAAGGATGCGGCCGACGCGGCGGTCTCGGCCGCCACGGCGGCAGTCAGCGCTGCCGCAGCCTTGGCCTTGGCGTCCTCGTACTTGGGCATACCCTTGTCATTCAGGGCCTTGGCCTGCGCTTCGCTCATGATGAAGGCGTCGACAGGGTTGCTCTTCCAGGAACCGGGACGCTTGGTCCAATGGCCGATGAACTTGCCGATGGCGCTGGCCGAAGATCCCTTGAGCTTGGCCTTGTCGTCCTGAGCCTTGTGCCAGGCCACGGTTTTGAAGGGTGCTTTGGCCAGTTCCGCTTCCTGGATGGCGTTGGCAGCGGCTATCTTTTCCGCGAATTCGGCCTTGGGGCCGAAGGTGGTGTAGCCGAAGATGCACACCGCAATAATGATGAAACCGAGCCAGATCGCCAGAAAGTCCTCTTTCTTCCACAAATCCGACCACTGGCTCTTGCCGTGATCGACGACGACGTTGCTTTCTCCTGCCATGAACGTTCCTCCTTGATTGTTGCTCGCCAGTCCCCCTCGCCGGGGGAGCCATGCTGTAAATCACAAAGGACATAACAAGAGACATGCCAGGAGATGGACACCTCTGTGCCTAACAAAATCAGTATATTATAATTTCAAACAACAAAAAGAACGCCAACCCGGATTTGCACCTGCAAACTCGAGTTGGCAGCTAAACGCCGTCGTGGCAAAAAACCGGAAACCTCCGGAAACATGCAAGGGAGGAACTATTTGGCGATATCGAGCTCACGCTTCTTGGCGTAGACGAAACGTACCAGCTGATATTCGAAGGGGCTTCCCGTCTCGTAATAGCGGAACTTGACCTGATGCCGGGCGTCAATGGCCTTGAGCGTGTACACCCCGATCGTGGCGGACCCTCTGGCCGCCCAACCCAAACCATCAAACAGCATGTCCGAAGGGTTGAGGGTCAGCACGGCGTCGAAGACGGAACCTCCTGCGTCACGCACTCCCGAAGGCCCGAGGACCGGCAGCACGAGAAAGGGACCGGCGGGCACGCCCCAGAACCCAAGGGTCTGCCCAAAATCCTCGTTTTCCTGCGGGATCCCGCCCGTCCCGAGAACGTCGATGATGCCACCGAGACCAATGGTCGTGTTGAAGACGAAACGCCCGAAACTGACCGAGGCCTTCTTGGCCTTGCCCTGCAGCACGCAGTTGATGAATATCGGTATTTCTTTGAAATTATTAAAAACATTCGAAACGCCCTGCTGCACGCTGTCCGGCAGAAGGGTCTCATACAGTCTGACCGCCGGCAGGTACACGTACCGGTCGAGCTGGGCGTTGAAATGGTACATCTGGCGATTGAAGCCTTCCCAGGGGTCCTCGACCAGAAAGAGGCGGTCAACCTCGGGATCGGACGTCACGGCCCTGTGCACGGGAGCCTGAAACGGGCCGGGCTGATGATCCGACGTGCCGGCGCAGCCGCCCAGTACGAGGAGGAGAAGCAGGAGAATGGCGCGCATGGGAATCCTCATTTTCCGAAAAAGTCCAGCATGGCTGCAATGTTGTCCCTGTAGCGAAGGTTCCCGCAATGCCCTCCCACGGGGTAAACGGTCAGCCTCGGGCCAAAGGTCCGCTCCAGAAAGCCGAAATTTTCCCTGGTCAGAATGGGATCGTCGGCATTGGTCATCACCGCGATGCCATCATGCTCGCGCAAAAAAGGTGCAATGGCCTCGAGGCTGCACGCCCGGATGGCCTGCTCGGCCGTGAGGACAGGGTCGGCAAAACGCAGGAAGGGTATCAGGTATTCATCGACGTAGTCCGAAAAACTCACGCCCACGGCCGCATCGAGATACGCACCAAGCGGCTCGTCCTTGCCCACGTGATGGCCGCGCGGGACGATGTAGCCGGCGCCCGTGCAGGTATCGCTGGTAAAGGCCATGGACGCCAGAGAGAGCCGGAAGGCGACACCGATGAGAATCTTGAGTTCCCGCTCGGAAATGGGCTTGTTGCGATGCAGGGCAAAAAGAAACTCGTCGCCGAAATTCACATGGTCGCTTGAGCGATACGCCTCGGAAAGTTCACGGATCAGGCCTGCGACCGTCTTCACCGCCTCGGCCCTGTCGGCTACGTTGTCGGACAGCAGACGGTCGAGTCTGACAGCCGAAGTCATCAGGCTCACGGCCGGGTTGAGGAGCAGCACCTTCCGGAACCCGAAACGCCTCTCCCGCGTGTCGAGCTCGGCCAGAAACGCGGACTGGGTGCCGCCGAGGCTGTACCCGGTCAGGAAGAAGTCGGAAATCCTGTCCCGACCGATCTCGTCGGCGATGACGTCCATGCACCGGTACATGTCGGCCACATCCTGCGGGATATAGCCCGGCACCTGGCTCGTGGAGGCGCTGACGATGAAGTTCGGATAGGTTGGAGACGACAGGGTCACCACGTGGTACCCGGCCCGGAAGAAGACATCCTGAATAAACCGGCAGTTGGCCGAATCGTAGGAGGAACCGGTTCCGGCGATGACGAACAGCAAGGGAGCCACATCCCTCTGCAACGCCGTGGAGTACTGAAACGTATCCTCGTACCAGAAAATGTCTGGCACGGGCCGATCGTCCAGCAGAAGCTCGCGGTCGCGCACGGCGCCCAGATCCTTGAAGGGGTTCAGGGCACCGAGGGCTGCCGGCCTGATGCCGCCCGGATCGAATTCGTCCTGGGGGGGGGTGCCGAAGACCGTGGCAGTGTACGGATTTTTGAATGGGTAATCGTAAGCATGCGCGCTGACGGCAGCGAGCAGGACGATCATGAAAAGGGACAACAGGGCGCAGCGCATGGGGACATCTCCACGGACAAAGTCGTTTCGGCCTTCTAGCCAGAGTGTCCCGGCGTGGCAAGGTCTGCGACGACGGACGGGCGACATCATCCTTTCCCGGACTCGGCCCTGATTCGTGTGAGCATGTTCCCCGCCTGGAGATATCCGGGATCGACATCCAGGGCGACCTGCATGTATCGCTCGGCCTCCTCGTATCGCCTCATCTGAAAGTACACCATGCCGATATTGAACGGAATCAAAGGCGACTGTTGCAATATTTCCGGGGAAACGATCACCGCCTTTTCGAACTGCTCGACCGCTCTCCTGTGCTCCTTGCCCTGAACGTAGGCCATTCCCAGGTTGTAATACAGCCCTCCATCGTCGGGTATGATATCCAGGACCTGCCGGTAGGTCTCAACAGCCCCCTGCCAGTCCCCGTCCTTGCGAAGCGACATACCCATCTCGTTGACCATCCACAGATCATCCCGCGTCAGCCCGGAGCCCTGCACATCCAGCGCCTGACGCATGAAATCAACGCCCTCGTCGGAGTTAAACTCCTGAAGTCGGATGCCCACGTCCATCAGGACCGAGGCGAGCGTGTCCCCGGCCTGGCTCTTCACGATACCTATGGCCTCTTCATAGTACTGCCGGGCCAGGTCCTCCTGGCCGAGTTTGCCGTACTCGGCACCGATATCGATTTTTCTGTGATGGTTCAGAGGAGATATTTTATTCATCAAAAGCAGATACTTGACGCATTTTTCCGACTCGGCGCGCTCCCGGTGCAGATCCGCGAGACGCTGCAGGGGCTTCAGACTGAGGCGAGCACTCCTGGATGCCTCCCGGTAGTAGTGCTCCGCGTTGTTGTAATCGTTGCGTAGTTTGAAGATGTCGCCTTTGAGCATCAGACAAATGGAACTGTCCGGCTTCTCCCGCAGAAGAGATTCGATACCCGCCATGGCCTCGGTAAAATCGCCCTTGTCTATCAGCCCCTTGATCCTTTCGATTTCCGTGGAGAAACGGTTCGACGGCCTGATGGCGAAAGCAACCTTCTGGATCAGGTTGTTAATGGAGATGGGTTTGACGATGATCGAATCGACCTCGTTTTCGGCAATGAGCGAAATCTGTGCCTCCGAAACTTCCGGCGTGAGGCAGATGATCTTCAGATTATCCCCGTACGTCTCCTTGAGGCTCTTGAAAGCATAGACATTGGATTTCCCGTCCAGTTTAACCTCGGCAAACATGACAACATGCTCATTTCTGCCGAACATGTCCCTGCATTTCCCATCAAGATCAACGGCACGGGGATAAACGGCAAGGGATTCGTAGCTCATGCCCATGACACGCAGAGCGCCACGAACCGTTTTGACGAACATGTCGTCATTGGTCACCAGAAAAAAAGACCCTTTATGTCGCAGATACTCCGCGACAACCTTGTCATATTTCATCCCTTCGTCTTTTCGGAACAACTTATGCGACATGCCTGATCGGCCCCCTGATGAACGTATGGGTCATGAATATCATACCATTTCATCACTACTTCACCCGGCAGGGCTTAGCAAGAAAACCGAACGGAGCGGGAGGAACCGGGCACGCGGGCTGTTCTCCGCGCATGTCACACCCGCGAGCCATACCAGGGCAGCGAAACAGGCGCGATCGGATTCGCGCGGCCGGGGCCCCGCAGCACAATGAAAAGGCCGTTTATCCCGCCCGCGGCTGAAGCGGTCGGAACAAACGGCCAGGCGTCCTTAAAAACGGTGCGCGATCAGCGCTCGTCGAAATACAGCTTGTGCTTGATGTTCACGCCTCTGGCGATGAAGACCACGGACTCGGAGATGTTGGTGGCCAGGTCGGCGATGCGCTCGATGCGCCTGATAAGGATGATGGTATGCACGGAGCGCTCGATGGCCGGCGTCTCCTTGACCATGTACTCGATAACCTCGCGCATGTTCTTGTGGTTGAGGACGTCGACCTCGTTGTCGAGTCCGCAGACCTGCAGGGCGGCCTCGACGTTGCCCGAGGAAAAGGCCTGAGCCGCGTGCTGGAGCATGGCCAGGGCCTTGGCGCCCATCTCCTGAACGTTCTCGTGAAAGGGCAACGGAGGTCTTGAACTGAGCATGATCGACCGCGCGGCTATGTTCACGGCCTCGTCGGCGATGCGCTCCAGGTCCACGCTGATGCGCATGCAACCGAGGATGAAACGCAGGTCGCCGGCAACGGGCTGTTCCAGGGCCAGCAGCCTCAGGGCCGTCTCGTCGATCTCCACCTCCAGGCGGTTGACCTCGACGTCGCCGTCCTGGACCTCCTCGGCCAGATACAGGTCCTTGTTCACGTAGGCTCTGATGGACTTCTCCACCGCCTCTTCGGTCAAGGCGACCATCTTGAGGACCTTGAGCTTCAGGGCTTCGATCTCATCGTGCAAATGTGTCTGCATACTTCACTTCCTTTGAAAATTTTCGAAATCCATCGTCTGTTAGAAAATATCAGCCGAAACGACCGGTTATATAGTCTTCCGTCTGTTTGTTCTCAGGCCGGGTGAACAGCTTGTCCGTGGGTCCGACCTCGATGAGACGCCCCATGTAGAAAAAGGCCGTCCGATCGGAAACGCGGGCCGCCTGCTGCATGGAGTGCGTGACGATGACGATGGTGAACTTGCTCTTGAGTTCGT
>CAZQYA010000012.1:20448-34308 GCA_964597325.1 uncultured Desulfovibrionaceae bacterium | reverse complement strand
GGGACGCCCCACAGGGGCCTGGCCGCATCGGGACCCGCGGCGTCCATGGCCCGGGCCTGCTCCAGGGCGGCCTCCCCGTCGAGGTGCAGCAGGGCGGCGATATTCGGCTCGGTGACGGCGATTCGCTCCAGACAGGCGGACGTGACGGCCTCGGCCGACACGTCGCCATCGCGCAGCATGTCGCGGACCCGGCTCAGGGAAAGATCGTAAAGCTGTGACATGAAAATTCCTCTTGGAACTGTTGGGTGACGCCCGGGATCAGACGATGCGCGGGACGATGAAATACTGGCCGTCAGTCTCGGGCGCATTCTTCAGGATATCCGAACGCTCGAACTCCTTGGCGACCTCGTCGGCGCGCAGGGCGCCCGGCTTGTCCACGGGAGTGTACATCGGCTCGACGTCGGCCGTGTCGATTTCATTGAGCTTGTCCATGTAGCCGAGAATATCGTCCATCTGGGCGGCAAGCTGGGCCGCCTGCCCGGAGCTGATCTCCAGCCGGGCAAGGGTGGCGATGGCCAGAGTTTTCTCAGGTGTCATCTTCATTGTTTGGCCTCGTTTTCCTTCTCTTCAAGTTGCTGACGACGCAGCTCGCGGCGGGCCTCTCGCCTCTCGCGGGCCTGACGCATCTCTTCCAGGTCGGCCAGGGCCATGCCCGACCGCCTGGGCTGATACAGAAACATATCCTGGGCGACCCGTCCCCCGTCCCAATGCATGGGGGCCATGGACCACGGCATGCGCGTCGCGGCCTCGGACAGGGCCTGGTTGAAGACCTCGTCAGAGCCCTGCCTGCCGCCGACCAGGGCCGAAAACCGCACGAAATCATATCCCAGGGCGGCCCAGAGGTCCGCCTCCTCGCCACCGTCCTGCATGCCGCGCACCAGGTTCATGGCGCTCTGGGTGGGCAGGTCGGCGCTCCAGGCACCCGGAAAGACCGCCAGATCGAAATATTGCTCTTCGAGATGTATTTCACCCAACCCCTGTCCCCAGAGCTGCGGCCCAAGAAACAGAAGACGCGTCTCCTCGTAATAGTGGAAAAGAGGAGCCAGCTGCTGCACCCGGAAAAGGGAGTCAGGCAGAAACACCGCCTGATAGGGCGGATCGGGGTTCAGGGAATCCTTGTCGCCGGTGGCGCCCAGGATGGAGGCCACGGCCTTGCTCCAGCCGGGAGGGTTGCCGAGGTCATAGCCGCGCACCGCGGCGATGTCCGCCCCGAGCACCCTGGCCGTCTGCTGAAAAATCTCCGTCATGCCCGTGCCGAAACGATCCTGGGGGTGCAGAACGGCGTACGAGGTCACGCCGAGCTGCTCGCACCAGCGCACCAGGGCGCGGGCCTGATCCTCGGGGCTGCCGAAAAACCGCCAGGCCTGGTCGCCCTCATCCTCGACGCTGGGCATGAAGGTCAGGAATCTCGACGCGTGGTGCAGACCGGCAAGACGAATCTTCTGCCAGACATCCCGGCGCAGGGGGCCGCCGACAATCGGAACCGCTCCCAGCGCCTTCAGGTCATCGATGAACGAAGGCGATTCGGTGTTGATAAGCTGGATGGCCGGAGCCGCGGTTTGAGCCCGACTCTCGCGCCAGGCCACATCAGCGCCCTTGGCGATCTTCCAGCCGACCTGGGCGTAGGGACCGGACAGGGGCAGCAGAAGCACCAGACTCTGCCTGACCGGCCCGAGTTCCTGCTCCAGGGAGCGGAGGTTCCCTGCGAAAAATTCCTTGTTGGCCAGATCGCCCGCGCGCACGATGGCCGAGAGGCTCGGCCAGACCGTGGGCCAGTTGCCCTTGTCCCTGGCCAACAGCTTCATGCTCTCGGCCCAGACGACCATGGACCACGGATACGCATTGGGATCCGCTCCCAGGGCGGCGTCCAGAACCTTGCGCAGGTCATCCAGGGGAAGCGACTCGGCCCGGGACAGGGCCGTCGCCTCCAGAGAACTCCTGACGGCGTCGTCGGGTGCGGACCGATACACGAGTCCCAGGGCATCGAAGGCCAGGCCGTATTCCGGAATTTCCCAGAAGTGATCGACCAGCTCCATGCCCGCCGCCTCGCGAGCGGTCCAGTCCAGATCCTCGCGGCCGACCAGATCGATGAGAAAGGACGAGTAGGCGTCGTTGCCCTTACGGGCCAGGAGAAGCTGCGCATAGGCCTGATTCCAGTCCCAGGATTCGACGGCCCCGGCGCTTTCGTCCTTCCAGGACTGCAGGTTCCGCTCAGCCAGATCGTACTGCCCCAGCTGGATGGCGCTTCCCACAGATCCCCGCCAGGCCTGGTTGCGGCCGGGATCCCCGGGCCGCGTCGACTCCAGATGCCTGGTGTATCTTTCCAGGGCCTTCTCGGGATCTTCCGCCCGATAGCCGGGCAGGCCGGACTGGTCGGGAGAAGCTGGGACAGAAAGGATCTTCTTGGGCGCACAGGAGGCCAAGGCCAGAGCGGCAACGAGAACACAAGACGCGATTCGAAGGAGTTTCATACGAAAAAGGCGGTGGCCGGCCCGGGATGAACGTTGAATACGAAAAAAAAAGCCTGGCCCATCAAGGGCCAGGCGGGGAGTATAGGGAGCGGTAATTTGCCATGTCAAGCCAATGCTTGACGGCAGGCTACTTCACTTCAGTGTAGTCGGCATCCACCACGTCGTCGTCATCCTTGGCCGCGCCGCCCTGCTCGGGAGCTTCCTGGCCCTCGGCCTGGGCGCCGGCGTCGGTCTTCTGGGCGTAGAGCTTCTCGGCCAGCTTGTGGGACGCCTGGGCCAGTTCGTCCATGGACTTCTGGATGGCTTCGGCGTCATCGCTCTGCATGACCTGCTTCAGTGCCTCGGCCTTGGATTCGATGTCGGCCTTGAGGGCCGCGTCGATGTTCTCGCCGAGATCACGCAGGGACTTCTCGGTGGTGTAGATGAGCGTGTCTGCGCTGTTGCGGACCTCGATGAGCTTCTGCTTCTTCTTGTCGTCTTCGGCGTTGGCCTCGGCTTCCTTGACCAGACGCTCGATATCTGCGTCGCTCAGGCCGCTGGAAGCCGTGATGCGGATGGACTGTTCCTTGCCGGTGCCCAGATCCTTGGCCGAAACGTTGACGATGCCGTTGGCGTCGATGTCGAAAGTAACCTCGACCTGCGGCACGCCGCGGGGGGCTGCCGGGATGCCGGTCAGTTCGAAGCGGCCCAGGGTCATGTTGTCGGCGCACATGGGACGCTCGCCCTGCAGCACGTGGATGGACACGGAGGGCTGATTATCGGCCGCCGTGGTAAACGTGTTGCTCTTTCGGGTCGGGATGGTCGTGTTGCGGTCGATAAGCTTGGTGAACACGCCGCCCAGGGTCTCGATGCCCAGGGAAAGAGGCGTCACGTCCAGCAGCAGCACGTCCTTGACGTCGCCGGCCAGGATACCGCCCTGGATGGCCGCACCCATGGCCACGACCTCGTCGGGGTTCACGCTGCGGTTGGGCTCCTTGCCGAAAAACTCGCCCACTTTCTTCTGTACCAGGGGCATACGGGTCATGCCGCCGACGAGGATGACTTCGTTGATGTCCGAAGCCTTGAGACCCGCATCGGCCAGGGCCTTCTTGCAGGGATCGATGGTGCGGGACACCAGCTGCTCGCACAGAGATTCCAGCTTGGCGCGGGACAACTTCATGGTCATGTGCTTGGGCCCATTCTGGTCGGCCGTGATAAAGGGCAGGTTGATATCCGTCTCCATGGAACCGGACAGATCCTTCTTGGCCTTTTCCGCAGCTTCTTTCAGACGCTGAAGGGCCATCTTATCCTTGGAGAGGTCGATGCCGTTCTCCTTCTTGAACTCGGCCACCAGGTAGTTGATGACCTCGTGGTCGAAATCCTCACCGCCGAGGAACGTGTCGCCATTGGTGGCGCGTACTTCCACGACGTTGTCGCCCACTTCAAGGATGGAAATATCGAAGGTTCCGCCCCCGAGGTCGAACACGGCGATCTTTTCGTTGGCCTTCTTGTCCGAACCGTAAGCCAGGGATGCGGCCGTGGGCTCGTTGATGATGCGCTTGACGTCGAGGCCCGCGATGCGGCCGGCGTCCTTGGTGGCCTGGCGCTGGGAATCGTTGAAGTAGGCCGGGACCGTGATAACGGCTTCAGACACAGTCTCGCCCAGGTAGGTTTCGGCGTCCTTCTTCAGGCGCTGCAGGATAAGCGCGGAAATTTCCGCAGGACTATATTTCTTGTCGCCGATCTCGACGTAGGCGTCATTGTTGGCCCCGGACACGATCTTATAGGGGCTCTTGCTGATCCAATCCTTGAGTTTGGGATCGTCCATCTGACGGCCCATGAGGCGCTTTACTGCGAACACGGTCTTGTCCGAATTCGTTACGGCCTGACGCTTGGCGATCTCGCCGACGAGGCGGTCCTGATCGGTAAAGGCGACGATGGACGGAGTCGTCCGGCCACCCTCGGTGTTGGCGATACATTTGGCTTCCTTGCCTTCCATGACGTAGACACAGCTGTTGGTTGTACCCAGATCTATGCCGATAATCTTACCCATTGTGGTCTCCTCTCGCTTGGATTCGAAAAGTTGGTGTCAAAATCGGGCACAAATTAAAGCTTAAAAACAGCTTGTAAAGGGCAAAGGTTCTTTTTTTGTGCAAAAAAAAGCGGCCCCGCGTCTCCGCAAGGCCGTTCAGAGCCAACCAGCCCCCCTTCGAATCCAGGGAAAAAAATGGCGAAATACGAAGCCGTCCACAGGCAAAAGACGCGACGAATCCGCGACACGAACCCGCCCCCCCAGGGGAAACCCTCCAGCACCGGGCCAGCGGGTCAAGCGCCGCTCGCGTCGTGCCCGACAAACGGAGAAAGCCCCTTCCGGATACGAAAGGGGCTTTCTCCGTTCCTGATTCTGCCTCGGAACTCAGCTGTCCGCCTTGTATAGATGAACGTCGGTCTGAGGATAGGGAATGGAGATATTTTCGCTGTCAAAGACGAGCTTCACTTTTTCGGTGATGGCGAAATAGACGCCCCAGTAATCGCTGGTCCTGCACCAGGGCCGGCAGACGAAGTTGACGGAGGAATCCGCCAGTTCCAGCACCTCGATGACCGGCTTGGGTTCCGCCAGGATGCGCGGCTCTTCGGCCACGATCTTTTCCAGGGTCCGTTTGGCCTTGAGCAGGTCGTCGCCGTAGCCGATGTCGAACACCATATCCACACGGCGGGTATCGTTGGCCGTGACGTTGGTGATGGTGCCGTTCAGGACGGACGAGTTGGGGATGACGATCTGCATATTGTCCGGAGTGGTCAGCACGGTGTTGAAAATCTTGATGGCGGTGACCGTACCCGATTCGCCGCCCACGGTGACGTAGTCGCCCTTCTTGAAGAACTTCATCATGATGAGCATGACGCCCGCCGCGAAATTGGACAGGGAGTCCTTGAGGGCCAGGCCCACGGCCAGGCCGGCGGCGCCGAGAACGGCCAGAAAGCTGGTGACGTTGATGCCCGCCTGCCCCAGGGCCATGACCACCACGGCCGCCAGGAGCGCGTAGTAGACGATGTTGTGCATAAAGTCGCTCAGGGTGTCGTCGACCTTGGCCTTGAGCATGACGGAGCTCACCAGCCCGGCCAGCCTCCCGGAAATCATCCGGCCGATGACGAAGATAAGAATGGCCACGAGAATGTTGAGCCCGTGGGTCGTGACCATGGTGATGCCTTCCTCGATGAGGCCCTGGATGATTTGCGGATCAAGCGGGTTGGCCATATGTCCTCCTTCTGAAAAAAGTGATTGTGCGGCGGTGCAGGAGCCGTTGCCTCAAGCCGGGCAGGCAGTGCGCACAGCGCCAAGAAATTCGAATCCCATCGACGCGCCCCCTTCGGGCGCACAGTGCCCGCGTCCCGCCCCCCTGCCGGAACGCTCCGCCAGGGGGCGACAGAGCCGTCGACAGGGGTTCGGCCCTGGCCGGCCACCAGAAAAATGGCAATCCGCTGCGCCAGCGGAAAAGGCCGAACCACCTACGTATACGCTATACACGGCGCGTCCAGCCGTTTTTCGCGCCCTTGCATCTCACCATTTTTGAATGGCCTGCGAATTCTGATTTTCAACAATCGGTTAAAGCCCCTTCTGCGCCATGAGGTGGGCCAGGTCGGCCACGCGGCAGGAATACCCCCACTCGTTGTCGTACCAGATGAGCACCTTGGCCAGGTTGCCGCACTGGACCGTGGTGAAATCGGCCTCCACCACACCCGAATGCGGGTCCGCGATGAAATCCGTGGAGACCAGGGCCTCCTCGCTGTAACCGAGAATGCCCTTGAGCTCGTTCTCCGCGGCCTGCCTGAAGGCGGCCTTGAGCTCCTCGGCGGTGGCGTCGCGCTCGAGCACGGCCACGAAATCCACCAGGGACACGGCCGGCACGGGCACGCGCACGGAGTAGCCGTCAAAACGGCCCGCCATTTCCGGCAGGACCTTGGCCACGGCCTTGGCCGCGCCGGTGGAGGTCGGGATCATGTTGCACGCCGCGGCCCGGGCCCGGCGCAGGTCCTTGTGCGGCAGATCCAGGATGCGCTGGTCGTTGGTATAGGCATGGACCGTGGTCAGCACGCCCTTGGCCACGCCGAACCGCTCGTGCATGACCTTGACGGCCGGGGCCAGACAGTTGGTGGTGCATGAGGCGTTGGACACGATGTGGTGTCTGGCCGGATCGTACTGGTCCTCGTTGACGCCGATGACCACGGTCAGGTCCTCGTCCTTGGCCGGGGCGGAGATGATGACCTTCCGGGCTCCGGCCTCGAGATGCTGGGCCGCAGTGGGACCGGTGCGAAAAATGCCCGTGGCCTCGATGACGATGTCCACACCCCTGGATTTCCAGGGGATGAGTTTGGGGTCGCGCTGGGCAAAACTTGCGATCTCCCACTCCCCGCCGATGCGGATGGTCTCGTCATCGGCCCCGACCTCCGGGGCGAAGCGACCGTAGGACGTGTCGTGCCGCAGCAGATGGGCGTTGGTTTTGGTGTCGAAAAGGTCATTGATGGCCACGACTTCCAGGGTATCGCGGTGACGCTCCCAGACCGTCTTCAGGACCTGGCGGCCGATGCGTCCGAACCCGTTGATTCCGATGCGTATCTTTCCCATATCATCCCCCTAGTCTTCAAAAACCTGATAGTCGTAGGCATTGATCAGTTCCATCTGCCGCTTCAGAGTCTGGTGCATTCGGGCATTCTCGATGGCGATGGCGGAGATGTCGGCGATGGCCTGCAGAAAGCCGATATCCTCTTCGCAGAACTCCCGGCGCTCCCCGGTGTAGACCCGAAGCACGCCGATGGGCCGCCGTCCCTCAACGAACATGGGGGCAACCAGCACCGACACGAGCCCTTCGGCCGCAGCCTCCTTCCCGTACTGGAAGCGCGGATCGGTCCCGGCGTCGGAGATCTCGACCACCTTGCCCGTGAAGGCCTCCCGGTCCAGGCCGCTTTTGGCCACCTCGACCTCGCCCTTGCTGGCGTAACGGTCGCTCAGGCCGTAGAAAGCCGCGGGCTTGAGCACCTTACCTTCGCGGTCCAACAGGCGGATGAAGCACCCTTTCACATCCATGGCCCGCGTTACCTGTTCGGCGATGCGATTCAGGACCTCACCCGGATCGAGGCTGGAATTCACCGTCCGGCTTACTTCATAGATAATTTCGTACAGACGTTTTTTGCTCATGATTTCCTCCGTTCATGTCAAAGGCTTCCCGGACGGGATACACGACATGACAGCGGGAACCAACAAATTTTCACCTGGACGCGCAAAAAACAATTTGGGCGACCAAACAGCATATTTCCTGATTCTCCTTGTTTTTTCCGTTTCCAGAGGATAGGAGGCCCCAAAAAATCTATCTTGAGGAGCAACTCATGGAACGCACTTTCTCCATCGTTAAACCTGACGCCGTCGCCCGCAACCTGCAGGGTGAAATCATCACCATGATCCAAAACGCCGGTCTGCGCATCGTGGGCATGAAGATGATCCACATGACCAAAGCCCAGGCCGAAGGATTCTACGCAGTACACAAGGAACGCCCCTTCTTCGGCAGTCTGACCGACTACATGTGCTCCGGCCCCTGCGTGGTCATGTGCCTGGAAGGCGACAACGCCGTGCAGAAATACCGCGACCTGATGGGCGCCACCAATAAGGACAACGCCGCCGAAGGCACCATCCGCCGCAAATACGCGCTGGACATCGAAAAGAACTCCTGCCACGGTTCCGACGGTCAGGACACCGCGGCGACCGAGATCGCGTATTTCTTCAACGCTCTGGAACTGGTGGGATAATGAAACGATTCGGGTTCATCGGACTTGGGAACATGGGCGGAGCCATCGCCCGCGGCCTGGCGGCCCTGGGTGGCTTCGAACTTCACGGCTTCGACCCCAGCGAAGTCATGTGCGGCAAGAACGCCGACATCATGACCATTCACAGGACTGCTGGGGACGTGGTCGAAAATTCCGACTTCGTCCTGCTGGCCGTCAAGCCGCAGGTCATGAAGGCAGTCCTTTCAGGGCTGGCCGAGTCCATCGGACCCGAAACGTGCCTCGTTTCCATCGCCGCGGGCATCACCGTGGCCCAGCTCTCCGCCTGGTCTGGCGGCGCCAGCCCCGTGATCCGGGTCATGCCCAACACGCCGGCCATGGTCGGCAAGGGCGTCTACGCCCTGTGCTTCGACCATGAACTCGTGAACGAGGACCTCCGTACGACTGTCTTCGAGGCCTTCGATTCCATCGGAAAAGCCCACATCCTGCCCGAAAGGCTCTTCGATGCCTACACCGGGCTCATCGGCTCCGGGCCGGCTTATGTCTATGCCTTCATGGAAGGCCTCATCGACGCCGGCGTGACTCTGGGGCTGACCCGGGCACAGGCCACGGACATGGTCACGGGGCTGGTCGGCGGCTGCGCTCTCATGGCCGAGGCCGATGGAGCGCACCCGACCCTGCTCAAGGAAATGGTCACCTCCCCCGGGGGCACGACCATCGCGGGGCTCAATGCCCTGGACGAACACCGATTCAAATTCGCCCTCTCCCAGGCGGTCCAGGCGGCCGCCCGTCGCAGCAGGGAACTTGCAGACTAGGGCGGCCTCGGGCCGCCTTTTTTCATGGCCGACACATTCCACAGCGTACGCATCCTCGCCAGGCCGGTGACCGAACAGGACGCCGACGCCATCCTGGGCATCTACCACGGCAACAGGGAACTCCTTGTCCTGCTGGACAGGGAGAACGACCCCGAACGCCTCGCCCATCGTTTCACACAGTGCAGCAACCTGCCACCGGGAGGCGTCGCCGCGGGGCTGCGCAACCTGACCCTGTGCGACGTGCACAGCGGGGCCCCCATGGGCCTCTTGAGCCTCTACATGGGTTACCCGGAAAAGGACGTGGCCTACATCGGCGAACTCTTCCTGCACCCAGACTTTCAGCGCGCCGGATACGGCAGGGAGATCTGCCGGCGCCTGGAAGCCATCCTGCGCCTCGGCCCGGCCACGCGCGTCAGGGTGGGTGTGGGCCTCAGGAACTGGAACGCCCTGCGCTTCTGGATCAGGCAGGGATTCGTCCACGTCACCGGCATGAGCGGAGCCCGCTGCTTCACACCTGACGGACATGCATTTCTCGAACTGGAAAAGAATCTCTGATCCGGTCAAATCCGCGTGTGTAAATTCTTGACAGACGAGGGGGCCGGAGCTAAAGGCATTTTCCTCGGGCGATTAACTCAGTGGTGAGAGTGCCATCTTCACACGGTGGAAGTCACAGGTTCAAATCCCGTATCGCCCACCACGACAGCAAAACCCTTCCAGGCATCCGCCCGGAAGGGTTTTTTTCCGTTTACGGAGCACACATGCGCATTCAGGACGATTACGAACTTCTCGACAGTGGCAACGGACACAAGCTGGAACGCTTCGGCTCCGTCATCCTGTCCCGCCCCTGCGCCCAGGCCGTCTGGCAGCCGAGGCTGCCCGAACTCTGGGATTCGGCCAACGCCTCCTTCGACCGCAAGGAAGGCCTCAACTGGCACGGACGCGACCGCCTGCCCGAGGAATGGGTCGTTACGGTCCGCGGGGTACGCATGCGCCTCTCGACCACGGACTTCGGCCATCTGGGCATCTTCCCCGAGACGCTGGACATGTGGGAATGGATCGCCGGCAGGGTGCAGGAGGCGGCCCAGGGCGGCACGGCCCCGCGCTTCCTGAACCTCTTCGCCTATTCCGGCGGCGCCACCCTGGCCGCGGCCGCGGCCGGAGCCGCGTGCTGCCACCTCGACGCGTCCAAGGGCATGGTCGAATGGGCCAAGGCCAACGCGGCCCTGAACGGCCTGGAAGGCCCGAACATGCGCTTCATTGTGGACGATGTAAGCGCCTTTCTCCGGCGCGAGGTACGCCGCGGCCGCAAATACGATTGCGTGCTCCTTGATCCGCCGTCCTTCGGCCGGGGCAAACGCGGCGAGCTCTATAAAGTGGAAAAAAACGTGCAGGAAACCCTGGACCTCGTGCGCCAGGTCCTGAGCGACACGCCGCTCTTCGTCCTGCTGACCTCGCACACGCCGGGCTTCTCGCCCATCGTGCTCAAAAACCTGCTGGAACAGACCTTCGGCAAGGGCACGCTCGCGTGCGGCGAAATGCTGCTACGCGGCGGAAAAGACGTCATGGACCTGCCCAGTGGGACGTGGGGGAGATGGGAGGTACGGGGCTGAGCCCTCACTTCGGCGCGAGCCACCCCGAAAGATCCCTACCAATGAGATCCTGCAAGGCTAAAATGTCGTCCCGCAATTCTTGCGTCAACTCCGCCCTGAGCGCAGGGTCAAGCCTCTCCTTCGGCCGCCTGACCTTCTGGTTCCGGGCGATGAAGGGAAAGAGCCGGCCCCGCCATTTCAACGGCATCAGGGGGACGAGGACTGACCGCAGGCCCCCCGTTCCCAGCCAAAGCCAACGCAGGACAGGATTCGCAATCTCCCCGGACCGGTTATGCACAACGGAAGTATCCGGCACGAAACCGGGATCGACACCGAGAAACCCGTAAACATCCCGCATGACCGCCGCGGAGTCGGCAAGGATGTCGTCGAAAAGCACGACCTTGATCTGCTCGCGGGTAAATGTCTCGAACCAGACCTTCAGATGCCGGCCGTACAGGCTCTTGTATCTGTGAATGCTTGACCAGTGGCCGGCGGCGCGGCGGCGTTCGTCGTCGTGCCACGCCGCAAGAAAATCCGGTTCCTTTTCCGTGCCCTCGTGCCGCGAACGCTGAAACGACGACCAGGCGCGTTCCACCGGCTGCCGCAATACGAACAGCAGTCTGGCGTCAGGCGTCAGGGCCCGGATTCCCGCGCAGGCCTCAGGATGCAGCATGTAGTTGATGGAAGCCTCTCCCACGGCCAGGGCGTCGCCCGCGCCTTCGAACAACGCCTCGTATGTGCGCCGGTCCTTGATGGCCGGCGCATAGAAACGCTCCCGGCCCGGCCCGGCAAACGGAATCCCTCCATAGCCGTAGCTGAAATAATTCGGCTCCTTGATTGGCGCCATGAATATCTGCGGGTGCGCCTTGCAGTAGGCGAAAAGGGACGTGGAGCCGCATCTGGCCCCTCCGGCTATGTAAAAATTCGGCAGCATTCTCACGCTCCCCGACTCCGAACAGGCCGGCGACCACTCGCGAATAATCCCGCAGAAGCCTGCCCCTTGCCGTCTCGCAATATTCAAGCAGTGACGCTTGAAGTTCCGGACCACGGACCAGGCACCTCCCGACATCCCCCAGCAGCTCCTCGACCTGGTCCGCCCGAAGCCTCGACCTGGCCCGGAGGGGATAGCCAATCCCCTGCAGCAGTCCCGCTGTCTTGTGGGTCGTCCCGCTCAGGGGGACAAATGGCGTGCCCGTCTGCGCGGCGAAGATCGCTCCATGATAGCGGTCCGTGACAAGGGCCATGGAAGAACCGATCGCGGCCTTGAGCTCCTGCGGCGAGTCCGGGACCAGGGACGCATCAAGAACTCCGCGACTCGAAAGCCCGTCGATGATCCCGAGGTCGTATTTCCGGCATCCGGCAAGGTACACGATCCGGGCCTCGAACCTCTCGCGAAGCCGCACGGCGAGCTCTGCCCAGGCATCCATGTCCTGTTCACAGTCCCCGCGGGCCTGCAGGGCGATGGTCCGCTCCCGCTGCTCAAGCCTCTTGATGTCCGGGCCCGGAACGGCCAGGGCCGCATCACCCACGACCATGATGCGCTCAGCGGGCACGCCGATTTCCATAAGACGCTCCCGGGAAACGCCTTCACGCACGGCATGGAGGCCCACCCGACGCATGACCGGGGCGACCCATTCCAGCAGTTCCGGCCTGGACACGGCAAAGCTGTAATTGACGACGGCCGTCGGCAGACCGGCTTCGATGGCCGCGTACAGGGCGAAGATGCGGCCCGGAAGATACCGGGCAAGATGATCCGCAAGGAGCCCGCCCGCATTCATGACCACGGCATCGCAGCGACCCATCCTCTCCGCGAAACGCCGTGCCGCCAGGCGTGGAAAAAGTCGCGGCTCCAGAGCCTCGCGGCCGCTTTGCCCGGTGTTTTGCCGCGCCTTGCGTTCAAGGACGGACCATCCCGGCAGCCAGGCCAGTGCCTGGCCGAACAGCAGTCCGGCCAGGACCTTGCTGAACGCCCCGGGCCGTGTCCCCAGGAGGGAGGCATGAAGGGCCTCGAAACGCTCAGGCGCGATGCGTCCGTCAACGGCGAGGCGCTTCCAGGTCAGTCGCGGAAAACTGTTCCATTCGTCGAAAACCAGGGGACCGCCGTGGCTCGCGCACCACAGGGCCCGCATGCCGTCATGCAGGGCCCTGTCGCCCATATTGGGCATGTGCCGGGTATACTCCGCTGGAGGGACAAGAAGGAACAGGGTTTTCGGATCGCTCATGACATCTCCATCTTCTTCGGCGATCGAGGGTCCAGCAACATCGAATACTCGTCCAGATGGCGCTGCGTTGCCGTATCCACGCTGTTGGTCGCGCGAACGTAGGCAGCGCCCAGTTGCCCGCGCTCCCGCCAACTGCCGTCACCGAGCAGCGAGGCCACGGCACGGTCGAAGCGCCCGTCCGGGCAATGCCGTCCGAAACGCGTGGCGAAACCGTCGGGGTCGTGCGCGCTGACGATGGCGCACCCATGGGCCGCGGCCTCGATGAACACGTTGGGCAGGCCTTCGCGCATGGCCGTGTTGACCATGATCCACGACGAGGTCAGCACCCTGTGCAGGGCGTCGCTCGCGAACTGGTCCACGAAACCCAGAAGCTGGACATTCCCGGCCGAACCGAAGCGCCGCATCAGCTCGCGTTCGTACCTGGGGTCCTGGGCCCCGCCCACGACCAGGAAATCCGCTTCGGGAAAAACCGGTGCAAGGGCGAGGAACCTGTCGGGCCGCTTTCGCCGGTCCAGACGTCCTATGTAGCACAGGGTCGGCTGCCCGGCCTTGCAAATCTCCCCTTCCGGCATGACGAGGGGAGTCGGCAGAAATCCCGGGGAACGTCCCAGCAGGTATTTCTTCCTGACCTTCTCCACCAGGCACCTGGCCGGCACAAAGACGCGCAGGGAACGTCGCACGGCGGACCAGACCATGGGATTCTCGTAAAACGCCATGGTTTTCAGCACTCCCAGACGGGAGCGAGAAGGGTAGGCCAGTTCCAGCCACCAGTCATGCAGGTTTCTCGGATCACGAACCGTGACCACATGCACGGCACCGGGCACCGAGCGCTGGGCCACATGGGTGCTCAGGGACGGATGCTGGGAATGGTAGACGTCGGCATTCAGGTCCCGGTAGAGACCTGCCGCGCCGAAAATATCCTTCCTGGGAAAGGTCAGCACGTCCATGCCGTCCAGCCGGGCCCGGGTGTCCTCCAGCCCGACGGGCTGCGGCATCACCACGGTGACAC
>CAZQYA010000012.1:15800-20417 GCA_964597325.1 uncultured Desulfovibrionaceae bacterium | reverse complement strand
TTCACTGCAGATCAGACAGATATGCATTTGCGCTCACGCGTCTCCCTGCGATGCTTGAAAACCATTGCGCACGGATTTTTCCATGACGGACAGCAGCACCTCGGCATGACGACGGGCTATGACGGCCCAGTCGAATGATCTGGCTGTTTCGGCAGCCCCGTGACCAAGCCTTTGCCGCAACTCCCTGCTGCCCAAGACCCGCCCCAGGGCCAAAGCCAACGCGCGCGCATCTCCCGGAGGCACGAGCAGACCGTTCTCCCCGTCACGCACAAACTGGGGGATGCCGCCTATGCTGCTGGCCACTGCGGGAACGCCGCAGGCGGCCCCCTCCATCAATGTCACGGGAAGCCCGTCCTTGTCGCCGTCTTCCGACTGGACGCACGGCAGCGCAAAGACATCGGCCGCCGCGAAATACGCGGGCAGGTCGTCATGGCTCCGCGCGCCAAGGAACCGGACACGGTCCTCCAGCCCACGTTCCCGGATACGTTTGACGAGGCCCTGCAATGCCGGCCCCTCGCCGACGACGGCAAGATGAGCCTTGCCGAGCTCCGGAATACCCAGGGCCAGGGCGTCGATCAACACGTGGAGCCCTTTCTTGCCGGTCAATCGCCCCACGAAAAGAATCAGGGGGCCGCCTTCCGGCAGATCCTGCGGCATCTGCGCTCCGAGAGCTGCCGTTGAAAAGTGTTGAAAATCAACCCCCATGGATATGTTCCGGATTTTATCCCGCGTCGTGCCGCCCAGCCGGAAAAGCCGCTGCTGGAGTTCCTCCGAAACCACTGTCACAGCCGCGGCCCGCCGCATGACGAAGCGAAGCAGGGGATCGCCGAGGCGACTCCCCACGGTATGGACATCACCGCCGTGTGCCGTCGTGACAAACGGCACGCCCATCGAGGCATGGGCCGCAGCCAGGAGCCCCTGCGGCAACGTCCAGTGCGCGTGAACGACATCGAACGCTTCAGTGCGCAGCAGCCGGCGCAGGGCGTACCACTGGCCCGCCAGCAGACACGGTACCAGGGCCCAGTACCCGGGATTCGCCCGCAGCCGGGGCATGATCCCGCCGGGGTAGGCCACCCGCTCCCAAATTTGCCGCGGCGCATACCTGTACCGCAACACCTCGATTCCCATGAGAGGATCTCGCGGCCTCGCTCCGGGAAACGATGGGGCGAGGATGGTCACATCGAAGTACCCCTGCATGTTGCGGGCGAGATCCAAGACAAAACGAGGCTCCGTATCCCCTTCATGACGCGGGAGGGTGCTCGTTGTCACCAGAAGTTTCGGCTTATCCCTTTTCATGCATTGTTCCCTGCGTCCGCATCAGCGTCGGTCCGCCGGCTAGCCCAACGTCCACCATCCCAGAAAACTGCCCGCGACGGACAAAAGCGCGATCGCAAACAACGCGGCCGTCAGGATGATCCGTCGCATCCGCCGGATGCCCGCTATGGACCAGGCCTTGCCCACGGGCCCAAGGGGGGGCTTGTCCTTGATTTTCCCGAAATACCGCGTGGGGCCGCCCATGCTCACTCCGGCGGCATGGGCCGCGGCGCTCATGGGCCAACCGGCGTTGGGGCTGTCCATGCTCCGGGCGTCGGCGACAATGCTCCACCAGGACGTCCGCCTGCCCTGGAGACAGCCCGCGACCCAGATCAGAACTGCCGCGAGCCGGGCCGGAATCCAGGCCAGAAGGTCGTCGGCCCGGGCTCCCGCCTTGCCGAGCTCCTCGAAACGCTCCGTGCGGTATCCCCACATGGAGTCGACGGTGCTCACGGCCTTGTAGCCCCACATGGCGGCCGGCCCGAGCAGGGACAGCCAGAAAAAGGGGGCCACAAACCCGTCGTTGAAATTCTCGGCCAGGGTTTCGCCCAGGGCGCGGAGCACCTCCTCTTCGGTCATGTCGGCGGTGTCCCGGCTGACCAGCCCGGCCAGATGCGCCCGGGCCGCGGCCAGCCGGCCGCCCTGCAGGAGCGACAGCACGGCCTCGGTCTCGCGCAGCAGGCAGCCCAGGGCCAGACCCGCGTATCCCAGATACAGGGCCAGGATCTCGCCCACGAGAGGCAGGTCCGTAAAAAACAGCACCGCCAGGACAACGCACAAAACCACACCCAGGACCACCGCGCCACCGCCCAGCAACGGTCCGCACCAGACGCGCCGCGCCCGGTCCTCGAGCCGGTCCAGAACCATGCCGATGAGCCGCACGGGGTGGGGCCACTCGCGTGGATCGCCGAAAAGCAGGTCAAGGGCGGCGCAGCCCAGCAGAAAGACGAAGAGAGCGAGATTCAGGGGCAGGTCGTAGAAGGCTTCGAGCATGGCGGTTCCTTGCGAAGGGTTATCTCTGAGGGGCGTCCTCTCGCCGGTCCAGTTCCCCGGTCTGGCGGTATGCCTCGTACAGGAGCACGGCCGCGGCATTGGCCAGGTTGACGCTTCTGACCTTACCCCAGATGGGGATGCGGACCAGGTGCTCTGCGCCCTGGAGAACCTCCGGCGGGAGGCCCCTGGTCTCGGGCCCGAGTACGATGACATCGTCCGGCCGGAAGGCGAAACAGTGGTAGGCCGTTCCCTGACGGGCGCTGGTAAACACGAGCCGCCCCGGCCCCCTGGCCTGCAGGTACGCGTCCCAGGACGGCCAGACCTCCTTGTCCACATGGGGCCAGTAATCCAGGCCCGCGCGCTTGAGATACCTGTCTTCCAGACTGAATCCAAGGGGTTCGATCAGGTTGAGACGCGTGGTCGTGGCGGCGCAGAGGCGGGCTATGGTTCCGGTGTTGGGCGGAATCTCCGGTTCATAAAGGGTAATTTGCATCTTGGATTCTCTTTGCGTATTTTCTATGACGTGCCGGGCGGCGCGGTTTTCCGCGCCTCCAGACACTTGGCCGTCAATCACACTTCCGTCAAGAACGGCGAAAACACGGAGAATTCATGCACCTGCTCGTCACCGGAGGCTGCGGCTTCATCGGCACCAATTTCATCCGGCACATGCTCGCCGTCCACGACGACATCGTCATCGTCAACCTCGACAAACTGACCTATGCGGGCAATCGCCGCAACCTTGGCGAGGTGGAGGAGCAGCATGGCGGATCTCGCTACCACTTCGTGCACGGGGACATCTGCGACCAGGACCTCGTGCCGGAGCTGCTGGGACGCTTCCCCTTCGACGCGGTGCTCAACTTCGCGGCCGAGTCCCATGTGGACCGGTCCATCAGCGACCCTTTCCCTTTCATCACCACCAACGTCCTGGGCACCCAGAACCTGCTGGAAGCTGCCCGAAAAGCCGAAGTTCCCCGCTTTGTGCACATCTCCACCGACGAGGTCTACGGCTCTCTGGGGCCCACGGGGCAGTTCACCGAAGACACGCCCCTCGCCCCCAATTCGCCCTACTCCGCCTCCAAGGCTTCGTCGGATCTCCTGGCGCGGGCGTATTTCCACACCTATGGCATGCCCGTCATGGTCACGCGCTGCTCCAACAACTACGGCCCATACCAGTTCCCGGAAAAGCTCATTCCCCTGACCTACCTCAAGGCCTCGGCAAACCAGCCCATACCTGTCTACGGGGACGGCATGAACGTCCGCGACTGGATCTACGTCCTCGACCACTGCAAGGGCGTCGAAGCAACGCTTTTGCGGGGCGTCCCGGGCGCCGTGTACAATTTCGGAGGCGATGCCGAGCGCACCAATCTCGACGTGGTCCGCACCATCCTGCGCCTGACCGGCAAAAACGAGGATCTCATCACCTTTGTCACGGACAGGCCGGGCCACGACCGACGCTACGCCATGGCCTTCGAACGTTCCACCGCCGACCTGGGGTGGCGCCCCGAAGTCACCTTCGAGGAGGGCATGGAACGCACCCTGAAATGGTACACGGCCAACGCCACCTGGCTTGACGAAGTGCAGAGCGGGGCCTATCGCCAGTTCATGGACTCATGGTACAAAACGAGGCAGGCATGAACAGCGCCGTCGTACTGGGCGGAAAGACCGGTCTGCTGGGACAGTCCCTGTGCATGGCCATGACCCGCAGGGGCTGGACCGTCCACGCTCCGGGCAGGGATGAACTCGACATTTTTGACCGTCCCGCCGTGGAAGACTTCCTGGACCGCACCGGGGCCCATCTTCTTTTCAACACCGTGGCCTACACGAAAGTCGACCAGGCCGAGGACGAACCGGCCGAAGCCGCCCGGCTGAACCGCCAGCTCCCCCTGGTCCTGGGGCAGGCGGCGCGGACGACAGGCGTCAGGCTGATCCACTACAGCACAGACTTCGTGTTCAACGGCAAGAAGACCACCCCCTACACCACCGCGGACCAGCCCGATCCGCGATCGGTCTACGGCCGGACCAAGCTGTTCGGAGAGCGCGAACTGACGGCCCTGAACCTGCCCGGACTGCTCATCATCCGCACCTCCTGGCTCTTCGGCCCCTGCAAGACGAATTTCGTGACCCGCATCCTCGAGCTGGCCGCGGACCGCTCCGAACTTTCCATCGTGCATGACCAAGTGGGCAGTCCTACCTATACCCCGGACCTGGCCGCCAACTCCCTGGCATTGGTGGACCGTGAGGCAACTGGCATCTTCCACCTGGCCAACTCCGGCCAGGCCAGCTGGTGCGAACTGGCCGCAGAGGCCGTAC
>CAZQYA010000012.1:0-15790 GCA_964597325.1 uncultured Desulfovibrionaceae bacterium | reverse complement strand
CCGTCCGGGACTGGTAGCAAGCCTGCACGAACAGCGCGTCCGAGTACGGCAGCACCATCACGAAGAAGTAGGCCTTCCGCAGATTGCCCTTGTGGTGCACCAGCGAGTTGGTGCGAACTGGCCGCAGAGGCCGTACGCGGGGCCGACCTGCCCTGCCGCATCAAGCCCATCACCTCCCCGGAATACCCCCAGAAGGCCTGCCGACCCGCCTACTCGGTCCTGGACCTGTCCGGCTTCACGACAGTGACGGGCATCACACCCCGGCCGTGGCTCCAGGCCCTGCGCGAATTTCTCTTTTCCAGGGAAGACTGCCTGTCATGATGCTCAACAAACGCGAAACCGACGTCCTCGCCGCGGTCATCGAGACCTATGTAGAGACTGCCGGGCCTGTGCCGTCCCAAATGCTGGCCCGGGGAAGCGGCCTCGGCCTGAGTCCGGCCTCGCTGCGTTCGACCATGGCGGCGCTGGCCGAGAAGGGCTTCCTGGACCAGCCGCACACTTCGGCCGGGCGCATCCCCACGGTCCAGGGCTTCCGCTACTACCTGGACCAGGTTTTCAAACTTTCCCCCCTGTCCCGCCGCGAGCAGTCCCACCTGCACGAGCACATCCAGCCCGGCGAGGGTGAGCTGCCCCAGGTGCTGCGCCGAGCCGTCAGCACCCTGTCGTCGCTCACCCACCAGGTCTGCGTGGTCATGGCCCCGCGTCAGGACCTGGCCCGCTGGCGACAGATCGACTTCGTGCTCCTGCGGCCCGGCATGGTGCTCGCAGTGCTGGTCGTGGAGGGGGGGCTGGTCAGCAACCGCATGATCCAGATGGACGAATCCCTGAACGCCGACGACCTGGTCCGGTACGGAAACTACCTGAACACTCTGTTCCAGGGCCACACCACCCAGGAAGTCCGCGGCAAGATCGAGCGGCAGCTTCAGAACGCCCGCGAGGCCCTGAACGCCTACCGCCGTGCCTGGGAACTGGCCGCGCACGCTCTGGCCGACGAAGGACTCCCCGAGGTCTTCGTCGGAGGCGCCAGCCACCTGGCCGGACAGCCGGAGTTCACGGAGTTGGCCACCATCCAGGAACTCCTGCGGCTCATCGAAGAACGTTCGCGCCTTCTGGAACTCCTGGACAAGACGTCGGCTGGCAAATCCGTCTCCGTCAACCTGACGGAAAGCGTGCCGGGCATCTCGGGCTGCTCCCTGGTGACCTCTCCCTACAGCGCTTTTTCCTGCAGCCAGGGGACCCTGGCCGTCCTCGGCCCCGTGCGTATGAACTACGCACGCATCGTCCCCATGGTTGACTTTGCCGCTCAAATACTTAGTCAGTCCCTCAAATCCCGCTCCTAGGGAACTTCGTGAAACGATTACTCAAATATTTCAAGGATCAGGAGATATTCATGTCCAAAAAAGAAAATGAAGGGCAGGCCCCCGAAGAAATGCAGGCCGAAGCGGCCGTCGAAGACGTCCAGGAGCCGACTCTGGAAGAGCAGTACGCCCAGGCCCTGGAAGAAATAGAGGAACTCAAGAAAGAAAACCTGCGCGTCCTGGCCGACAGCGAAAACTTCAAGAAGCGCCTCTCGCGCGAAAAGGAAGAGTACTTCAAGTTCGCCACGTCCTCCATCCTCGAAGAAATCATCCCGGTCATGGACAACCTTGATCTGGCCCTGGCCCACGGCAAACAGGCCGAGGCCTGCAAGGATCTCGTCACGGGAGTCGAGATGACCATGAATATCTTCCTCGACACCATGAAACGGCACGGGCTGGAGCAGATTGCTGCCGTGGACGTGCCCTTCGACCCCTCCCGGCACGAGGCTCTGGGCCAGATGGAGCGTGACGACGTGGAAGAAAACACGGTCTGCCAGATGCTGCAGAAGGGCTACATGCTCAAGGACAGGCTGCTGCGGCCGGCCAAGGTCATGGTCAGCCGCAAGGCAGGGGCGTAGATATGGCGGAAAGAGTCGCGGTGCTCGGCGCGAGCCACAAGCCCGAACGCTATTCCAACAAGGCCGTTCGGATGCTCGTGGAATACGGACATGAGGTCATTCCTGTGACGCCCGGGCGCAAGGTCATCGAGAATCTACCCGTGTCACCGGACCTGGGCAGCATCGAAGGGGCCGTGGACACCCTGACGCTCTACGTCGGCCCCGAACGCAGCGCGCAACTTCAGGACGCCATCCTGGCCCTGAAACCCGGTCGCGTCATCCTCAACCCCGGCACCGAATCCCCGGCCCTGGAAGGGGCCCTGACCGAGGCGGGAATCCCCTGGCAACACGCCTGCACACTGGTCATGCTGCGCACCGGGCAGTTCTGATCTTGCCACGCCGCGCGGGGAGGAAACATCCCCGCGCCGCTCTCACCCTGCGGCCCGCGCCAGGGCCACCCACCACGCCAGAAAGGTCAGCGCCGCGCCCGCCGCGCCCGCCAGCACATTGAGCCGCCTTTTCCAGCCCCAGGCCCCGTGCCATCCCCCCACCATCGCACCGAAGGGCAATCCGCAGAGCAACCCGAAGAGGTGCGCTCCCAGATCCACACGTTCTTCCCCGGCGCCGAGCATGGCCAGGAGGCTGAGCCCGAACCCCAGGGCCAGCAGCAGGATGCGGATGCGCGATTCCTTCTGCCTGCCGACTCCCCCGGCCAGAACCCCGATAAGCCCGAAGACGCCCGTGGAGGCGCCAATGCTCAAATGGTCCGGCGCCTGCACCCAGGCGTTGACGGCGTTGCCGAGGCTCCCCGTGGCCAGGAAGAACGCCCAGGCCAGTCCCGAACCGATGCGCCGCCCCAGAATGGAGGCCAGCACCGCCACGAACGCGGCATTGGACAGCAGATGCCCGGCATCGGCATGCAGGAACAGGGCCGTGACACATCGCCACCACTCCCCGGCCATAATGAGCCCGGCATCGGCCCGGCCCGCCAAATACCACGTCATGCTGCGCCCCAGCCCGCGGCTGTCCAGCCACATGGTCGCGGCCATGAACAGGGCGACCACAAGCAGGGATACCCAGGAGTTGTCGGGCAGGGGCAGGGGACGCGGCCGGGGGCGGTTCTCCGCCTCGTAAGCCAGGATCTCCTCGACGGCCAGGCGGGCCAGGGCCGGAGACACCAGCAGGCGCCCCGCATCGGCGCGGTTCAGGAACCTCCGGCTGGACAAGACCAGGGACCAGGCCCTGACAACCGCCTTGTCGGGGTTGGCTCTGGGGGTGCACAAGGCCAGGGTCGGCAGAATGTCGATCACGGCGAACCGAGGCTCACCTGCCCCCGCACGAAAGCCCAGGCCAGTCCGAGGTACTCGTGCACGGCCAGATGGCAGGTCTTGATGTTGTCCACGAAGGGCAGGAAATACTCAGGCCCGCCCTTGTCGCGGTAACAGGTCGGGGCGGGGATGGGCGAAAGCCCCTCCTTCTCGAAGAGCTTCATCGCCCGAACCATGTGCGAAGCAGTGGTGACCAGCACGAAGGCCTCCTTTCCGACCATCTTCTTGATGTGCAGCGCCTCGTCGCGGGTGTCGAGCGCCTTGTCCGAGAGGACCATGCGCGACGGGTCGAAGCCGAGCCCGGCGGCGGCAGCGGCCATGACCTGGGCGTTACTCTGCTCGTCGAGGATTTTTCCGCCGGAAAGGATGAGGACGGACCCGGGAAAACGGTTCGCCACGCGAATGCCTTCGGTCAGCCGGTAGAGGGCGTCCTCGTAAAGCATGGCTCCGGGGGGAATGGACCGGTCGGTCCAGTGGCCCGACCCCAGGACCACCACCCACTTGACGGGCAGGTTGCGCACGTTTGGGGAAGAGAGGTCGAGGGCCGGGTAGGCACGCTCCAGGGGACGGATCAAAAACGCGGACACGGTGTTGAGGGAACACGCATAGAGCAGGACGATTCCGATGACGAAAGGGGCCAGGGACTCCCTGGACCGGCGCAGGGCGATGTAGACCAGACCCAGGGCGAAGAGCAGAAGGCAGACTGTGAGCGGCATGAACGCCAGGCCCAGGATCTTCTTCAGCAGAAAGCCCATGGGAATGTTCATCCGCCGTGCCCCATGCGCCGCTGCAGCAGGACCATGTCGGCCAGGACCAGGCGAACCATGGCCGCCAGGACAGGGACGACGCGCGGGATGGCGCAGATATCGTGACGGCCGCCCACCCGGATGGTGCGTTCCTGCCCGAAGCGGTCCAGGGTGCCCTGCTCCAGGGCGATGGACGGGATGGGTTTGATGGCGGCGCGCAGGACGATCTCCTGGCCGCTGGATATACCCGCCAGCACCCCGCCGGCGTTGTTGGTGGCGAAGCCGGACTCCCGCATGGCGTCGTTGCTCTCGCTGCCCGTCATGCGCGCCGCGGCAAAGCCGGCGCCGATCTCGACGCCCTTGACGGCGCCCACACTCATGAGGGCCGCGGCCAGCCGCGCGTCGAGCTTGTCGAAAACCGGCTCGCCCAGTCCCGCAGGCACGCCAGCCGCGCGGACCTCGACGATGCCGCCGAGGGTGTCGCCCCTGGCAGCGGTTTCCCTGACATGCTCTTCCCAGCGCGGGACCACTCCGGAGTCAACGGCGAAAAAGGGCCGAGCGGCTGCCCCGTGCAGGTCCGCCCCCTCGGCGGCGATGCCGCCGAGCTCGACGGTCCCCGCGGTCACGGCAATGCCCAGGGTATGCAGAAAGGCTCCGGCCACGGCACCACCCGCCACGCGGGAGACGGTCTCGCGGCCCGATGACCGCCCGCCGCCGCGATAGTCGCGCACACCGTACTTGGCCTGATAACTCATGTCGCCATGCCCGGGGCGAAATACATCCTTGATCTCACCGTAATCGCGGGAGCGCTGGTCCGTATTCTCGACGACGAAACCGATGGAGGTCCCCGTTGTCCGCCCTTCGAACACGCCCGAAAGAAGCCGGATCCGGTCTGGTTCCTTGCGGGCCGTGGCCGCTGGCCCGCCCTGGCCCGGGCGCCGCTTGTCGAGTTCCGCCTGAATGACCGCCTCGTCGAGGACGACGCCTGCGGGACAGCCGTCCACTACGCCACCCAGGGCGGGCCCATGGGATTCGCCGAAGGTCGTCAGTCGAAAGACCGTGCCGAATGTGTTTCCAGCCATATGCTCTCCAGGGGCCGGGCCCCGCTTAATAGTCTTTGCCGCGCTTGCACCAGTCCGCATATACTTCCGCAAACCGCTCATCGTCCAGGGAGGTCTGCTCGTACATGCCCGCTGCCCTGCGCTGGCGCATGGCTTCATAGAGTATGGTCGCCGCGGCCACGGAAACGTTGAGGCTCTGCACCATGCCAAACATGGGGATATAGATCTCGTCGGGCACGTGGACCTTGACGTCCGGATCCATGCCGCGATGCTCGTTTCCGAGGATGATGGCCGTAGGCCTGGTAAAATCGATGTCCATGATCGGACGGGCCTTGTCGCTGAACCCGGTGCCAACGATCTGCATGCCCTTGCCGCGCAGGGTCTCGATCATGGGGCCGGCCTCACGGTGGCGGGTCAGCTCGATCCACTTCTTGGCGGAGCCAGAGGAACTGTTGGCCAGTGAAGGGAATGTTTCCTTGGTGTAGTAGAGGTGGATACCGAACACGCCGAACGCGTCGCAGCTCCGCAGAATGGCGGAAACGTTGTGGGGGTCGTGGATATTGTTGAGGACCAGGGTCAGGTCGTGCTGACGCCTGGCCAGTACGGATTTGAGCCGCTCTTTGCGGCCTTCGGTCATGAATCTGTCGGGCATTTGAATCGATAGGGGTTGAGGTTGGGTGCAATGCCGGGGAGTTGTATCCGGAACAGGCAGTGTTGGCAAAGGCGGGGTCAGCGCCTCAGATGCAGCAGGTATTCCTGGTTGCCCTTGGGGCCCTTGATGCCGGCCGCGACCACGCCCAGCGGCGTGAGGCCGAGCTCCTCGCGGGCAAAATCCTGGATGTCGGCCACGGCTTTGAGCTGCATCTCCTCGGAGCGCACCACGCCCTTGACCGCGTGCTCGGGACCGAGCTCGAACTGAGGCTTGACCAGGGCCAGCACCTGCCCCCGTTCTCCGAGAAACTGCAGACAGGGCGGGAGGATAAGCCGCAGGGAGATGAACGAGCAGTCGGCCACGACCAGATCCACCGGCTCGGGCAGCAGATCCGGCCCGGCGTGCCGAAGGTTGACGCGCTCCAGATTGACCACGCGCGGATCTCGTACCAGCTTCCAGTGCAGCTGGCCGTGCCCCACGTCCACGGCGTAGACCCGGACGGCGCCGAACTGCAGCAGACAATCCGTGAATCCTCCCGTGGAAGCCCCGGCATCCAGGGCCACCTTGCCGGTCACGTCCAGGCCGAAATGCTCCAGGGCCGTGAGCAGCTTGTACCCGCCGCGAGACACGAAACGCTCGCTCTCCTTGAGTTCGAATCGGGCCCCGCGCGGCACCTGCTGCCCGGGCTTGGCCACGAGGGTCTTGGCCGCGCCCGCCACCAGAAAGACCTGACCGGCCATAATCAGGCGCTTGGCCTTCTCGCGACTCTCGGCCAGGCCCTGCTCGGCCAGGACCACGTCGGCCCGCTCCGCATTCTTCGCCACGATGCTATCCCTGACGCTGGGGACCGTGCTCTCCGCCCCAGAAGATAAGCCCCAGGCTGTGGGCGTCCCGCAGCAGGGGGTGGTTCGGCAGGATGCGCACGGTGAAACCGAACTTGCCCGTGGCCTTGGGCATGGCCTGACCGCGATACACGTACCAGCCGTCCACGGTGCGCTCCTCGGGACTCATGGGAAAGGTCGAGCGGGCGGCGAACCCGCCCTTGTGGTCCAGGGGGCCGGTGTAGATCTCGACCCGGATGTCCTCGATGCCCAGGCCTTCCACGCGAACCTCCGCGCTGACCCCCAGGCTTTCGCCGACAAACATCTCGTGGGACGTGTTGCACTGGACATTGCGGATGTCGAGATTTCCCCAATGCGTCAGCAGATTCATGCGCCATTCGGCCAGTTCCATGGCCGGTTTGTAACTGTCGGCCGCGAGCTTGCCGTAGCTGATGCTGGACGGCAGGTAGGCCCGTTTCGTGTATTCCTCCACCATGCGGTGTCCGTTGAAGACGGGGCCGAGGGTCTTGAGCCCCTGCTTCATCTTCTGAACCCAGCGCCGGGGAAAGGATCCCTGCGTGCGCTCGTAGAAGAGCGGGATGACGTCATTCTCCAGGATGTTGAAGAGGGTCTGGCTCTCCACGAAGTCCTGGTATTCGACGTCGTCGTACTCCTCGGCGTTGCCGATGGCCCAGCCCACGCTGTTGTCGGGCACCCAGGCCTCATCCCACCAGCCGTCCAGGGTGCTCAGGTTGAGCACGCCGTTGGCCATGGCCTTCATGCCGCTGGTGCCGCAGGCCTCCAGGGGCCTGCGGGGATTGTTCAGCCAGACGTCGCAGCCCTGGACCAGAAAGCGGCCCACCTGCATGTCATAGTCCTCCAGAAAAACCATGGAGGCCCTGCTTTCCTTGGACTGGCAGAGGCTGACCAGCTCCTGGATGATCTTCTTGCCCTCATTGTCGCGGGGGTGGGCCTTGCCGGCAAAGATGAACTGCACGGGGCGGGCGGCATCCCTGATGAGGCTCTTCAGACGGTCGTCGTCCCTGAGCAGCAGGTAGGCGCGCTTGTAGGAGGCGAAGCGCCTGGCAAAACCAATGGTCAAAGCTTCGGGGTTCAGGACGTTGTCGGCCACCTCGAGCTCCCAGCTGCGCCCGCCGCGGGACATGATCTGACTCTGGAGCCGGCGGCGCACGAAATCCACGAGGCGTTCACGCAGGCGCTCGTGGGTTCTCCACAGCTCGATATCGGGGATGGATCCGAATTTCTCGCCCACTCGTTCGCAGTCGGGGTCCTCCCGCCAAGACTGTCCGAGAAAACGATCAAAAAGCAAAGACATCTCCGGGGCGACCCACGTCGGAAAATGGATACCATTGGTGATGGAGCCGATGGGCACGTCTTCCTGGGGATACCGGGGCCAGACCTTCGACCACATATGGCGCGAAACCTTGCCGTGCAGACGGCTGACGCCATTATTGAACCGGGACAGCCGCAAGGCCAGGACCGTCATGCAGAAATGCTCCTGGTCGTTACGCATGTCTTCGCGCCCCAGAGCCATAAACACCTTCCAGGACAGGCCGAGGTCACGGGCGTACTCCTCAAAATACTTGGCGATAAGCTCCGGAGGAAAGCGGTCGTTGCCCGCCGGCACCGGAGTGTGGGTGGTGAAAACCGAACTCTGGGCCACCACCTCCATGGCCGCCTCGAAAGACAGATGCTGGTCGCTCATGAGCGCCCGGATGCGCTCGAGCCCCGCAAAAGCCGAGTGCCCCTCGTTCATGTGGATGACCCGGGGAGACAGCCCCAGAGCCGCCAGGGCCTTGATGCCGCCGATGCCGAGGAGGTACTCCTGCTTGAGGCGCATCTCCAGATCGCCGCCGTAGAGCTGGAAAGTCAGTTCCCTGCGCTCGGGACTGTTGTCGGAGACATTCGTATCCATGAGATACAAGGGCACCCGGCCGACTTCGACGCGCCAGATACGGAAAAAGAGCGGCTTGCCCTGCATGAAGATACGCACCTTCAGGGGATCGCCTTCGGCATCGAGGACCGGCTCCAGGGGCATCTGCTCGAAGTCGTTGGGCTGATAACGCTCCTGCTGCCACCCGTCGTGGGTGAGGTACTGGCGGAAAAAGCCGTTCTGGTAGCACAATCCAATACCTACGAGGGGGATGTTCTGATCGCTGGCGGATTTGAGATGATCGCCGGCCAGAACACCCAGGCCGCCCGAATACACGGGCAGGCACTGGGCCAGCCCATACTCGGCGCTGAAGTAGGCCACCACGGGCCCCTCCTCCTGACCGTCGAGACCGTTGATGGGCCCGCGCTTGGACATGTATTTCTCGAAACCCGCCACGATGGTTGACAGACGGTCCAGAAAGAATTCATCCTCCGCCAGTTCCTCGAGGGTGCCCTGAGGGAGGTGGTTCAGGAACCAGACCGGGTTGTGTTCGCTCTTTTCCCAAAGCTCCCGGTCGATCTGCGCGAAGAACTCCTCGATCTCGTGCTGCCAGGAAAAATAGAGGTTGCCGGCCAGCCTCTTCAGGGGCAGCAACTTCTCGGGAAGCTTGGGAACAACAGTATAGACATGCAACGGCTGCATAATTTCACCTATCCTTGAAATATAATGTGACGCATCTCGCGGTGCGTCCGATTCCTGAATTAGCACGCCAAGGAGAAGAAATGAATCCCCGTCCCGGAAATGTCACCGTGGAGGTCAAAGTCCGTTTTCTTTCGGAGACCTGTCCGCCTGAAAAATTCACCTATGCCACTGCGGAGTCGGCGGGCATCGATCTGAGGGCCTGCATCGCGGAAAACGAGGTCGATATACCGCCCGGCGGACGGCACCGCTTCCCCACGGGCATCGCAGTGGAATGCACGATGCCGGGAGTGGCCGGTTTTGTCTATTCCCGAAGCGGCCTCGGAACCAAGGACGGCCTTGTGGTCAGCCAGGGCGTGGGCGTCATCGATCCGGACTATCGTGGCGAAATTCTGGTCAGCCTCCTGAACACTTCGGACCAACCCCGCACCGTGACCCGTGGCCAACGCATCGCGCAGCTTGTCTTCCAGCCCATTGTCCGGGCCGTCATCGTGCCCCAGCAGGCGCTTACTGAAACCGACCGGGGCGCCGGAGGTTTCGGGCACACCGGCACGGTCTGATCTTCATTACCAGGAGAATTCCATGAACACCGAAGAAATACGCAAAGGCGAAGCCACGGCCCTGTGCCGGACATATGCCCGCTACCCCCTGGCCGTCAGCCGCGGCGAGGGGACCAGACTCCACTCGCCCGAAGGCAGGGTCTACACGGACCTGCTGGCGGGCATCGCCGTCTGCAACCTGGGGCACTCCCACCCCGAACTGGTGGACGTGATCTGCACCCAGGCGCGCAAGCTCATCCATGTCTCCAACCTCTTTTACCAGGAGGAGCAGGTCGCCCTGGCCGAAAAACTCCTGAAAACCGCGGGCCTGGACCGGGTATTCTTCTGCAACTCCGGAGCCGAGGCCAACGAGGGCGCCATCAAGCTGGCCCGGCGCTACATGCGCGAGGGACGTGGCCAGGACCGCTACGAAATCATCACCCTGACCGGCTCGTTCCACGGGCGCACCCTGGCCACGCTCACTGCAACGGGGCAGGACAAGATCAAGACCGGCTTCGGCCCTCTGCCGGAAGGCTTTGTCACGGTTCCCTTCGCGGACCTCGGGGCCATGGAGGCGGCCATGAACGACCGCACCGCCGCCGTGCTCATCGAGATGATCCAGGGCGAGGGAGGAGTCAAACCCTTGCCCGAAGACTACGCCCGCGGCCTGGCCGCCTTGTGCGCCAAGCGCGGGGTCCTGCTCATGATCGACGAGATCCAGACGGGCGTCGGCCGCACCGGCAAATTCTGGGCTCACCAGCACCTGGGGCTCAAACCCGACGTGGTAACCGTGGCCAAAGGACTCGCCAACGGCCTGCCCATGGGCGCCGTCATGTGCACCGAGGAGATCGCCAAAGGCTTTCCCCCGGGCAGCCACGGCACTACCTTCGGAGGCAACGCCCTCATCTCCGCGGTGGCGAAAAAGGTCATCGAGATCATCGAACGCGATGACCTCTGCGGGCGCGCCGCCAGCCTGGGCGAACACCTGCGCGGCAGGCTCGAAGCCCTCAGGGCAAAATTGCCGGAACGCATCGCCGAAGTCCGCGTGCACGGTCTGATGGTCGGTATCGAGCTGACCGCGCCGGGCGGCGACGTCTGGAAAGCGCTTCTCGACAGGGGCTTCGTCCTCAACCTGACCCAGGACACGGTGCTTCGCCTGCTCCCTCCGTTGATCGTCACCGAAGAGGAACTCGACGCCTTCGTGGCCGCCCTGGAGGAAGTCCTGGGCGAGACAGAAGCCTGAACCCCTTTCCACCAGCAACCGGACGGGGCCGCGCCCCGTCCACAGGTCAAACACCATGCCCGAAAAACTTGCCCGCCTGACCCTTGCCTTTGCTCCGGACTTCGAGGACCTCGTCGAAGGCCTTCTGTACCTGCACACGCCATGGGGTTGGCAGGATGACGGCCTTGTGGAGGGCAAACGCCGTCTGGTCGTCCATTTCGACCGCCCCGAGCAGTCCACCGAGACAGAGGCCGCCCTCCTGGCAGCATGCCCCGACATCGTTCTGGAACGCTCGACCGTGGACAACGCCGACTGGAACAGCGCCTGGAAGAAATACTTCACTCCCATCCCCGTGGGCTCACGCTTCGTGGTCCTGCCGTCCTGGCTCAAAGACGAGCCCCACAGTGCCGAACCCATCGTCATCGAACCCAAGATGGCTTTCGGAACCGGACACCATCAGACCACGGCCCTGTGCCTGGGCGCCCTGGACCACCTGGCAAGCGTTGGCGTCATCCGGACAGGAATGAACTTCCTGGACCTGGGCACGGGCTCGGGCATCCTGGGCATCGCCGCCGTGAAACTCGGCCTGGCGGGAGTAGGTCTGGACATCGACCCGGTGGCCGTGGACAACGCCCGCGAGAACGCCGTCCTGAACAGAGTCGAAGATCGCCTGGAGCTGGGCACCGGGAGCATCGACAGCCTATCGGAAGACAAGCGCTTCGACTGCATCCTGGCCAACATTCTGGCCAACCCGCTCATGGACATGGCCGAGGATATCGCGCGGCGCCTGGCCCATCCGGGCGTCCTGGTCCTCTCGGGCATCCTGGTCGAGCAGGCCGAACGCGTGGCCCAGGCCTACACGGCCCAGGGCCTGCCCGCTCCGGACATCACAACCTCTGGCGAATGGGCCCTGCTCGTCTTTCGGACATGAAACGGCGCGCCCTGCTGCTCGACTACTTCGAAGCCATGTCCGAGAGCCTGGGGCCCAGCAACTGGTGGCCCGGGGACTCGCCCTTCGAGATCGCCCTGGGCGCCATTCTGACCCAGAACACGGCCTGGACCAACGTGGAAAAGGCCATCGCCAACCTGCGCTCCGCCGGTCTTCTGGACGCGCAGACCCTGCGTGACGTGCCGGCGGCGGAACTGGAGGAGTTCATCAGACCGTCCGGGGCGTTCCGGGTCAAGGCGATCAGAGTGGGCAATTTTCTGAATTTTCTTGATCATGCCTGCGACCTGGAGCTGACCCGTTTGCGAGACGAGGACACCTGGCGGCTGCGCGAAAGGCTCCTCGGCATTTCGGGCATCGGACCGGAGACGGCCGACTCCATCCTCCTCTACGCCCTCGGCCATCCCGTCTTCGTGGTCGACGCCTATACGCGCCGCATCTTCAACAGGCATATGCTGGTCCCCGAGGACATCGGCTACGAGGAACTCAGGGAGTTCTTCATGGACGCCCTGCCGCCAGACCCGGCTCTTTTCAACGAATACCACGCCCTCATCGTGCGCACAGGCAAAGGCTGGTGCGCCAAGAAGGCGGGAAAATGCACGTCGTGTCCCCTGTCACCATTTCTGGAAGGTTCCGCCCCTTGACCTCCATGTGAAAAAGCATCATCGCAGACCCATGAATCGGCCGTCACCCCTTTCCGCACTGCGCCTGTGCGCCGTCCTCATCCTCGCCCTGTGCTGCGCCTCCATGCCTGCCACGCCCTGCCGCGCTTCGCTGGAACAGGAAATGGCGACCAAGAACAAGCAGCTCGAAGCGAAAAAAAAGGCCATCCGATCCCTGACCGCCCAGGAGCGCAAGCTGCACAAGAATCTGGCCGGTCTGGAAGACTCCTTCAAGGACGCGGCCAAAAACCTGGAAACGCTCGAAAAAGAACTGGCCGAACTCAAGCGCAAGCAGACCGAAGGCGCCAAGCGGCTCTCGGACCTCCTCTCTGAACGGGAGAAGACCACCAAACGCCTGGCCGAACTTATGCGCACCCTCTGGCCCATCTACCTGACATCGCGGGAAGAGGGTTTTGCCTCGCCCGACGAATGGGCCGAGGCCAATCGCAGGGGGGAATGGCTGACGGCCCTGTACCGCGAGGCCCAGGCCCTGCGGGAGGATATCGAACGCCAGAGCCAGATCGTGGCAGACCAGCAGTCTGCCCTTGATCAGAACGCTGCGGACACCGCAGCCAAGGTCGAAAAAATCAAGGCCTCCAAAGCCGAACTGGAAAAACGCAGGACACGCTTCGAACGCCAGCTGGCCTCCGTGCGCAAGGAAAAAAAGCAGAGCGAGAAGGAAATCCAGGGCCTCATGGGCGCCATTGCCGGCCTCAAGCACAAGATCAGCCTGCAGTCCGAGAGGAAAATCGCCAAGCTCAAGGGCAGTCTGGACTGGCCCGCCAAGGGAAAAAAGGTGGTTTCCTTCAATCCCGGCGGCAATCCTCCCAGCAACGGCATCGGGCTCGCGGTGTCCGCGGGAACGCCCGTTCGCAGCGTGTCCTGGGGCAAGGTGGTGCATAACGACCAGTTGCGCGGTTTCGGCCAGGTGGTCATCATCTTCCATGGCGACGACTACTACTCCCTCTACGCCTTTCTCTCCGACGCCCCCCTGCCGGTGGGCCGGGAAGTGAAAAAAGGCCAGCAGATCGGCGTGTGCGGTTTCTACCCCGCAGCGGGGGGGGATGGATTGTATTTCGAATTGCGTTTTAAGCAGAAAGTCATTAATCCTTTGAAATGGTTAAAATCGGGGTGATACGGCGCGGCAACCATGTCGCACCGGCCCTTTTGCCTGTCGAGCACACCCCGTGAAACCCCCATTTTTTCGCCAATCCCTCAGGGAGGATCTCATGCGCTTCAGCCATATCCTTGGCTCAATCCTTCTCCTGGCCGCCCTCTGCGGCACGGTATCGTCCAGCCAGGCCCGCGACACGGACCACTACAAGGCCCTGAAGCAGTTCAGCCAGGTTCTGGACCTGATCGAGAAGAACTACGTTCAGGACGTCAACCGCACGGATCTCATCCACGGCGCCATCGAAGGCATGCTCAATTCCATAGATCCGCACTCCACCTTCATCGATCTCGACAAGTTCAGGATGATGCAGGAGGAATTCCAGGGCGAATTCGGTGGAATCGGCATTCAGATCGGTGTGCGGGAAAAGCGCCTGACGGTCATCGCCCCCATCGAGGACACTCCGGCCGACAAGGCCGGACTCCGGGCCGGAGACATCATCCTCGAAATCGACGGGGCGTCGGCCCTGGACATCTCCCTTGAAGAAGCCGTCACCAAGATCCGCGGCCCCAAGGGCGAACCCGTGGAGCTGACCATCCTGCACCGGGACTCCAAGGCGCCCGAGAAGGTCACCATCGTGCGGGGCACGATTCCGCTCATCAGCGTCAAGGTCAAGGAACTCGAACCCGGCTATCTCCATGTCCGCCTGACGGATTTCAAGGCCAACACCACCGAGGACCTGCACCGCAAGCTCGACGATTACAAGGCCGACAACGAACTCAAGGGCATCGTGCTCGACCTGCGCAACAACCCGGGCGGGCTCCTGAACCAGGCCATCTCCGTGACGGACACGTTCCTGCGTGACGGC
The DNA here is from genome assembly GCA_964597325.1 of uncultured Desulfovibrionaceae bacterium. GTDB lineage: Bacteria > Desulfobacterota > Desulfovibrionia > Desulfovibrionales > Desulfomicrobiaceae > Desulfomicrobium. Next base: position 1,326 of record CAZQYA010000012.1, on the reverse strand, counting down.
CTCATCGTCTACACCCAGGGACGCGACCCCAAAAGCAGAAAAGATGAAATGGCTGCCAGGCAGTCCACGGACGTGAACTGCCCCGTCGTGGTCCTGATCAACTCCGGTTCGGCTTCGGCCTCCGAAATCGTGGCCGGCGCCCTGCAGGATCGCAAGCGAGCCATCCTCGTGGGCGAGCGCACCTTCGGCAAGGGGTCCGTGCAGACCATCATGCCTCTCTCGGACGGCTCCGCAGTGAAACTGACTATTGCGCTCTATTACACGCCCAATGGCCGGTCCATCCAGGCTTCGGGCATCGAGCCCGATCTCGAACTGCCCTTTGTGCCCGCATCGGAGCCAGCCGAAGAGGGGCTCGATTTCCGAGAATCAAGCCTGTCCAAACATTTGGACAACCCTAATGGAGACGCAGTTCCCGGAACCGTAGAAGCCGAAATCCAGGAGACCCTGGCCAAGGACAACCAACTGCGCCTCGGCCTGAACATGGTCAAATCCCTTCCGCGCTTCATGCAGCTGACCAACTGATCATATATCCCGACCGGGGCGGCTGCGGCCGCCCCGGATTCCTCATACCGCCATGCCTCCCAAAAAACGAAAAGGGAAAAAGAAAACCACCCCCAGAAATTCCCGACTGTCTCTCTTCAAGACAGTCCTGTGGTCCAGCGTCATCCTGCTGACTGGGCTCAGCCTCTTTGTTGCCATGAAGCTGCCCATACGATTCCCCGGCAACGAGCAGGCCGAACCCGTCAAGGCGCCCGTAGCCCGCAAGGACCAGGAGCGGCCTCGTCCGGACAGGGCCGCCCGGCAGACCTCTCCTGCCCGAACAGCAGCGAAGCCGGCGCATCAGGCCTACGAGGTAGTGGCGGACGATTTTGAAAAACGTGTCCGCAACGTGGACCTGGCCATCCTGCAGGCACTTGGCGACCGGGAAGATTCCCAAAATATCCTGCGCCACAAGGCCGTGGAAGCGAGAAGTCACAAGGGTCAGGAGTTCTTCTATCAGAACCTGACCATTTCCCTGGGCCAGAACGTCTTCGAATTCCTGGCCCGGCTGCGGCAGAACCTGAACCGCCTGGAACCTGGAGCGACGCTCACCGCGGTCAACAACAGCCCGCGGGACCTGGAAGTATCCATTCTCGGCGAGGCTACGCACCACATCTTCCTGCCCCTCTCCCTGACCCCGCCCACCCCCGACCCCACAGAGGCCTCCGGCAGGCTCGTCATCATCATCGACGACCTCGGCGAAAGCATGACCACGGCCAGACGCCTGGCCGACCTGCCCTTCAAGGTCACCTTCTCGGTCCTCCCCCACAACACCAGGGCGCGACA
>CAZQYA010000011.1:31504-34579 GCA_964597325.1 uncultured Desulfovibrionaceae bacterium | reverse complement strand
AAAGACATCAATGCCGACCTGATTGAAACCCATGAGCGGACGCATGCCCATACCGCCGGCAATGAGCAGGTTGACGCCGTTCTGGGCCAAGTGGTTGACCGGGGCCATGCAGCCACCCTGGGCGTGGGGCACGTTGGGCAGGGTGCTGACTTCGGTCACGGCACCGTTCTCCACGTCGACGATGGTGTACAGGTCGCAATGCCCGAAATGGGCTCCGACCTGTGCTTCAAGTCCGCCGGGCAACGCCGAAGGGACGGCAATTCTAAACTTTTCCATGATGCATCGTTCTCCTTGTACAAAACGCTTATGATTGCAAAAGATCCGTGATCTTGTGCCATGCCTCCCGGATCTCACGGGAAATCTCGCTGTCCGGCCCCTCGGTGACCGCCTGACGGCGCACCATGGCCTCGGTCACGGCGGTATCGTGTGGCAGCCGGGCAAGCAGTGCATACCCCTTTTCCCGGCATATGGCATCTATTCGACCGGTATGCTCCGAATTGAGATCGTGCTTGTTGATGATGACAGCGACCTTGGTGCGGAAGTGGTCACACAGTCCGGCCACCCGTTCCAGGTCGTGCATGCCGGACACGGTAGGTTCCGTGACAACCACAGCCAGATCCGTCTGAGCCAGCGAGGCGATGACCGGGCAACCGATGCCCGGCGCGCCGTCGCACAGGATCAGATCAAGGCCGCGCTCCTCGGCCAGAACGCGCGCCTCCTTCTTGAGCCGCGCCACCAAAAGGCCCGAGTTCTCCTCACCCGGAAACAACTGGGCATGAACCATGGGGCCGAAACGCGTGTCGCTCTGATAGCGCTGTCCGCAATGCCTGTCGGGGAAATCGATGGCCTGCTCCGGACAAAAGGCCACGCAGACCTTGCAGCCTTCGCAGCGCAGAGGGGCAATGCGGTACACGTCACCGTCCTGCTCAACGGCCTCGTAGCGGCACATGGAAGCGCACAGTCCGCACCCAACGCACTTTTCGGGATTAATGACGGCCTCGTGCCCGGAAACGAACGCCTCTTCCGTCACGATCGAGGGATTAAGCAGCAAATGCAGGTCAGGGGCGTCCACGTCCAGGTCGCATATGATCTTGTTTTCAGCCAGGTGAGCCAGGGCCGCGGTGATGGACGTCTTGCCCGTGCCGCCCTTGCCGCTGATGACGACTACTTCATGCATGGGGGACCTCCTTGACCATGGCCGTAAGCTTCCTGCCCACTTCGGCGAACAGGTCTGCAAGGCCCTGGTCCAGTTCAGCCGGAACAAGACCCTTGGAATAGTGCTCGGCGATATCCCGACGGTAGGGGATTTCGGCCAGAACAGGCAACCCATGTTCCTTGCAGAACTCGTAGACCCGGTTGTCACCCAGACCGGCCCTGTTGATGACCGCGGCCATGGGCTTGCCATAGGGCTCGAAAGCCTCCCAGGCGAGCTTGAAGTCGTGAAAACCAAAGGGAGTAGGTTCGGTCACGAGGACGATGACGTCACTGTCTGCCACGGCGTTCATGGCCGGACAACTCACGCCCGGAGGCGCGTCGACGATCACGTCCAGACCTTCAGCGGCGCTTCTGGCACGCATGTGCGAACGCACGACACGCATGAGCGGCGGACTCATGGCCTCACCCACGCGCAACCGGCCAGTCAGGCAGGGTATGCTGCCGCGTGCCATGCCGACTTCCATGACGCCGAGCTCGCGCTGGGCCGTACCGATGGCGCCCTCGGGGCAGATGGCCATGCAGCCGCCGCAGCCGTGGCACATCTCAGGGAAGGTCATAATGGTCTGACCCATGACGGCAATGGCCTTGAACTGGCAAAGTTCGGCGCATTTCCGGCAGTAGGTGCACTTGGACTCGTCCACTTCGGGAATCTCGAGGTTCACGACCTCGGTGGCCGCAATCTCGGGTTTCAGGAAAAGATGCAGGTTCGGCTCTTCCACATCCAGATCAACGGTCATAAGGGCCCGGGGCCACGTCACCGCCAATGAAGCGGTGACCGTGGTCTTCCCCGTGCCGCCCTTGCCGCTGGCAACGGATACAATCATGGCATCCCCCTAACGGTTCGGGGAGTCCGTATATTCGACATTCCCGGCCTTGAAAGCCTCCACGGCCTCGGCAACGGTCTTGCCCCCGAGATTGTGGCCGATCTTGACCCCGCCGGCCTTGAGAGCCGAGAAGGCCTTGGGACCAACGCTGCCGGTCAGCAGTACCGAGGCCCCGGCATTGATGATATTCTCGGCTGCCTGGATACCCGCCCCGTGGGACAGGCTCTGAGAGCTGCCGTTGTCCACGTAGTTGGCTTCCATGGTGTCCACGTCAACGACCACAAACCCGCCGGCCCTGCCAAAACGGGGGTCCACGCGGTCGGTCATGTTCGGTCCTTCACTGGTGATGGCGATCTTGGTCATGTTAAGCTCCTTGCTGCGGGCCGCGATACGGTCCGGATTCAATTGTATACACGGCGTCTGGGCATCGTGAGCGATGTGCAGAGCCAGTCCGTCCACGAGAGCCCGTGCAACGGCGCGACGGGCTTCGGCCAGAGTCCTGCCGAAGGTATGCCTCGACACGTGCATGCGCGCGGCGCCCTCTTCCATGGTCAGACCCTGATAGTCGGCCAAACGAAGAGCCTCAAATCCATCCATGGTCATGTAAACTTCGGCCAGTTCCTGCAGGGGCACCCCCTGGGGCTTAAAGTAACACGATTTGGGACATCCTTCGATTCGACGACATTTCCTGGGTCGCGGCACGGCTCCTCCTTTTTTGCTCAAATGAGCACTTATTCCTCGGGTTTTTCCGTGTCAACACCTGTTTCGGATCCTGTCTGTTCCGGTGCGGCAACGTCTTGTGGGTCTCCGGAGTCTTCAGGGATTGCGACGGGCGTTTCTGACTGCGTATCCCGGGGCGCTTCGAGCCGGTCCTGACGCGGAAAACCAGCGCCCCCACCGGCCCTTTCGCCGCTCACAGCATCCGAGTTCCGGGCCCGGCATCCGCCGAGGCCGCGTCCACCGCCTCCGACACCACCTCCACCGCCACCTCCGACACCGCGTCCGCCGCCGCCTCCGACACCACGTCCGCCGCCGC
>CAZQYA010000011.1:0-31404 GCA_964597325.1 uncultured Desulfovibrionaceae bacterium | reverse complement strand
CTCCGACACCGCGTCCGCCGCCGCCTCCGACACCGCGTCCGCCGCCGCCTCCGACACCGCGTCCGCCGCCGCCTCCGACGCCACGTCCGCGAGGCTGGCCGCTACCGGCCTGTCCGCTGCCATCATTGCGGCCTCCGCCGCCCTGTCCGCTCTGATCGTTCTGTCCTGGCATATCAGTCCTCCTCGAACCTTTTCGCCGGCGCACTCCGTGGCACGCTGGCACTGCGGTTCCAAAACTGTTGATTCAAATTCACCGGTCACGGCATGCAGCACGTCGACCTCGATGCGTATGGCCCAGCCGCGGGAAAGGGCCCGCGCCACCTGTGCTCGCGCTTCACCGAGCATGCGACACAGTGTGGGCCGGGAGACCTGCATACGGGCCGCGGCAGCCTCCTGTGACAACCCCTCGCCGTCCACAAGTCTCATGGCCTCGAAACCATCAAGACCGAGAACGACACCCGAAAGCTGCGACATAGGCACACCCACGGGCTTGAAGACCGTTACCTCAGGCACATTGGCCACGAATCTGCATTTTCTCCTGCGTCCCACCAGAGCTCCCCTTTTTTGAAATTATGTTCAAAATAATCCTGCCAATCCCATCTGTCAACATGCGGGACCAGAAATGTTGCGCAACATACATTGCAACGACAACTTTTCTTGCTCGTCGCAAATCCGGCCGAACCCGGCCTGAACATCGTCACAGCAGCTATTCGACAACTTTTATTGCCGATGGCGGTACGACAAAAACATTTCCTCAAGCTTCGCGGCTTGCCCTAAAAATTGAGACGGGGTCGGGGAAAAATTTTTATTCAATTGAAATCGTTGTTTTTTCACAAGCAAACACAGACGAAGCCCGCTCCCTGCAACGCGCTGATGCCACTCTGGCACGAACCTTTCTTAGCGACTTGGTAAAACCCACCCGAGAAAAAGGAGTCATCATGTTTGTCGGGCTCAAAATGCTGAAAAATTTCATTGCTATGCCGCCTGATGCCCTGGCTGAGGATGCCCAAAGGATCATGGACGATCAGCAACTCTGGATGCTGTTCGTCGTCAAAGACGGAAAGCTCGCCGGTTACGTGCGCACCGAGGACATCAACGCGGCCATGCCCTCTCTCATGACGGGGCTGGACAAACACGAGCTGAACTACCTCCTGTCCAGACTGACCGTCGGGCGAATCATGCGCAAGGACATCACCACCGTCGCGCCCGAGACAGAGATCGAGACCGCGGCCATGCTCATGCACGCCAAGAACCTGGCCGGTCTGGCCGTGGTCAACGCCGACGGAGACCTCATCGGCTACATCAATCGCACCATCATGTTGGAGGTGCTGGCCGAGGAGATGGGCTACGAACAGGGCGGATCGCGCATTGTCTTCGAAGTCGTGGACCGTCCGGGCGTCCTCAAGGAGGTCTCAGGCATCATCGACTCCATGGGATACTCCATCATCTCCACAGGCACATTCACCCACCGCGACCGGCGCATGGTCGTCATCCGCGTTGATACGCCCAATCCGTCCTCCATCGCCGCCGCCCTGCAGAAAGCCGGGTACGACGTGGTGGGCCCCGAGGATTTCAAGAATGAATGGGAGTAGCCCGCTGCTCGAAGTGAAGGAGGTCAGCCTGGTCTTCAAAAACGTGGCGGCCCTCTCCCGGGTATCATGCACCGTCGGCCAGGGCAGCATCACCTCTCTCATCGGCCCCAACGGTGCCGGCAAAACGAGCATGCTCAACTGCATCTCCGGGCGATACACCCCCACCAAGGGCGCCATCAACATGGACGGCCGGAAACTGACCGGCGTACCCGCCCATCGGCGCACGGGTTTCGGACTGGCCCGAACCTTCCAGAACATCGCCCTGTTCCGCGGCCTGTCCGTTCTGGACAACCTCATGGTCGGGCGCCATTCGCGCCTGGCTTACGGGCTGCTGTCCTCCATCTTCTACGTAGGCAAGGCGCGCCGCGAGGAAACCAGGCATCGCCGGCGCGTGGAGGAGATCATCGATTTCCTGAACCTCTCCCCCTACCGCCACCAGATCGCCGGACACCTGCCCTACGGCGTGCAGAAAAAAGTCGAACTGGGCCGAGCCCTGGCTGCCGAACCGCAACTTCTGCTCCTGGACGAGCCCATGGCCGGCATGAACCTGGAAGAAACCGAGGACATGGCCCGCTCCATCCTGGACATCAACGAGGAATGGGGCGTGACGGTGTTTCTGGTGGAACACGACATGGGCGTGGTCATGGACATCTCCAATCACGTGATCGTCCTCGATTTCGGCAGAGTCCTCGCCGCAGGCTCGCCTGAGGCCATCCAGTCCAATCCCAAGGTCATCAGCGCCTACCTGGGCGAGGATGACGGCCTGTACAAGGGACGCTGACATGACCACGCCGTACGAAACAACACTTCCAAAGCTTCTACTGGACAACAGCCGCAAACGCCCCGGACGCACGGCCCTGCGCGAAAAAAGCTACGGCATCTGGCAGCCATTTACCTACCGCGAGTACCTGGACACCACCGCCGAATTCGCCGCGGGGCTGAAAGCCCTGGGCCTGGGCCGCGGCGACGTCATCGTCATCATCGGCGACAACCGTCCCGAATGGCTCTGGGCGCAACTGGCCATCCAGGGGCTGGGCGGCATGTCCCTCGGCCTGTACCAGGACTCGCCGGGCGAGGAGATCAGCTACGTCTTCGAACTGTCCGGGGCACGCCTCGTGGTGGCCGAGGACCAGGAGCAGGTCGACAAAATCCTGTCCATCCGCGGAAACCTCCCTCTGCTCGAACACATCGTCTACCACGATCCCAAAGGGCTGGTGGGCTATGACGCGCCGGGACTCAAGAGCTTCGACGACGTCCGCGACCTGGGCCGTGACCGCGCCGACGAGTTCGAAAACTGGATCGAGGACGTCTCGCCCGATGACACGGCCCTCATCGCCACCACCTCGGGCTCCACGGGCCGGCCCAAGCTGGCCATGCTGTCCCACAGGAATCTCCTGTCCATGGCCTGGAACCTGGGCCTCTCGGACCCAAAGCGCGAGACCGACGAATTCGTGTCCTTCCTGCCTCTGGCCTGGATGGGCGAACAGATGATGGCCGTGTCCTCGGCCCTGCTGTTCGGCTTCTGCGTCAACTTTCCCGAGGAACCCGACACGGTGCAGGAGAACATCCGCGAGATCGGACCGCACCTTATTTTCTCGCCGCCGCGCGTCTGGGAAAACATGGCCGCCAAAGTACGGGTGCGTATCATGGAAACCACGCGCTTCAAGAAGTTCCTGTTCAACCTGTTCATGCCCGTGGGCATGAAATACGCAGGGACGGTCCTGCGCGGCGAGACGCCGTCCACGGGGCTCAGGCTGGCCAACAGGCTGGCCGACTGGGGCCTGTTCCGCGCCCTGCGCGACCGGCTGGGATTCACGCGCATCCGCTCGGCCTCCACGGGTGGCGCGCCGCTGGGGCCAGACACCTTCACCTTCTTCCACGCCCTGGGCGTGAACCTGAAGCAGATCTACGGCCAGACCGAGATCGCCGGCATCTCCTGCATTCACCGCGACGGGGCGGTCAGCTTCGACTCCGTGGGCGAGCCCATCGCCGAGACCGAGATCCGCATCTCCGAGGAAGGCGAGATTCTGTCCAGAAGCCCGGCCGTGTTCCAGGGATACCTGGGCAACGACGCGGCCACAGCCGAGACGGTCACTGACGGCTGGCTGCACTCGGGCGACGCGGGGTTCTTCAAGGACAACGGCCAGCTGGTCATCATCGACCGCCTCTCGGACGTCATGACCACGGCGGCTGGCGTGCGCTTCTCGCCGCAGTTCATCGAGAACAAGCTCAAGTTCTCCACCTATGTGCAGGAGGCCGTTGTCCTGGGCAACGGCCGGGACTCCATCGCGGCCATCGTCTGCCTGGATGGCGACATCGCCGGGCGATGGGCCGAATCCAGGGGCCTGACCTACACCACCTACCAGGACCTGGCCGCCAAGCCGGAACTCTACGACCTCGTCGAAGAAGAAATCAGGCAGATCAACCCGAACCTCCAGACCGGCACCGAAATCCGCCGCTTCGCGCTGCTCTTCAAGGAACTCGATGCCGACGACGGAGAGCTGACACGCACCCGCAAGATCCGGCGCAAGATCATCGGCGAGCGCTACGCGGCGCTCATCGACGCCCTCTACGACGGGACTGAGACCTCCGACCTGTGCATCGCCATCACCTACCAGGACGGCTCCCACCGCGAGATGACAGGCAGCATCTGCATCCGCGACGTTGCCACGGAGGAAGGGGCGTGATGGACGCGAGGCAGAAAATGCGACGAGAAGGAAGATGGATTCCCGCCTTCGCGGGAATGACACTGGGGCAGGGCTTAACCGCGGACCTCGAAACGAAAAAACGCAACCCCACGGCCCCACCACCGCGTCATCCCCGCGAAGGCGGGGATCCATGTCTTTTCCTTGGCCAGAAAGCACCGGGACGGGGCGTCAACACGGTGATCGTGCCGGAAAAACACAAACCCACCGCCCTACCACCGCGTCATCCCCGCGAAGGCGGGGATCCATGCCTTTCCCCCGACCATGAAACGCCCTGGCCCAAACCCGGCGGCAAAAAACCATAAGGTCATCATTATGGAATACTACCTCCAACTCATTATCAACGGCCTGGTGGTCGGGTCCATCTACAGCCTGGTGGCCCTGGGATTCGTCATCATCTTCAAGGCCACCAAGGTCGTCAACTTTGCCCAGGGCGAACTGGTCATGGTCGGCGCCTACATCTGCTTCGCCCTGACCGTGCAGTTCCAGCTGCCTTTCCTGGTATCCTTTCTGCTGACCCTGGTCTTCTCCATCATCCTGGCTACACTGGTGGAACGCCTCATTCTGCGCCCTCTCATCGGCGAGCCCATCATCTCCGTCATCATGGTCACCATCGGCCTGTCCTCCATACTCAAATCCTTCGTGCAGATGGTCTGGGGGACGCAGATCCAGGTCTTCCCGGCAATCCTGCCCCAGGACCCGTACATGATCATGGGCCTGCCCGTGGCGCCGGTCTACGTCGCGGCCTTCGGGCTCTCGGCCTTGCTCTTCGGCATTTTCAGCCTGTTCTTCAAATACTCGTCCCTGGGGATCGCCATGCGCGCCACGGCCTTCGACCAGCAGGCGGCCCAGTCCATGGGCATCGGCATCAAATCCATCTTCGCGCTGTCCTGGTGCATCGCGGCCGTGGTCTCGAGCATCGGGGGCATCATCCTGGGCAACATCAACGGCATCAACGCCCAGCTCGGGCACCTGGGCCTCAAGGTCTTCCCGGCCGTAATTCTGGGCGGTCTCGACAGCCTCCTGGGAGCGGCCCTGGGCGGCCTCATCATCGGAGTGCTCGAAAACATCTGCGAGGGCGCGGCCAAGGATCTCCTGGGCCTGGGCGGCTTCAAGGAAGTCGCCTCCTTCCTGATCCTGGTCATTATCCTCATGGTCAAGCCCTACGGACTTTTCGGAACCAAGGAGATCGAACGCGTATGAGCATGCAGAAATGCGGCCTCTTCTACACGTCCTACCCCCGCGAGGACGCCCTGTTTCCCTCAAAATTCCAGAAAATCTGCCTGGCCGTCTTCATGGCCGTTCTCCTCTCCTGCCCGCAGTTTCTGGACGGCTACGCCGTATCCGTGATGAACCTCATTCTCATCGCGGTCATCGGCGCTGTTTCCCTGAACCTGCTCACGGGCATGTGCGGCCAGATGTCCCTGGGGCACGGCGCCTTCGTGGGCGTGGGTGCCTACGGCGCGGCCGTCCTCTCGAACATGGGCCTGCCCTTTGCCCTGGCCCTGCTGGGCGGCGGCGCGGTCTCGGCCCTGGTGGGCATGGTCTTCGGCATCCCGTCCCTGCGCCTCAAGGGAATCTACCTGGCCATCTCCACCCTGGCCGCCCAGCTCATCCTCGAATACGTATTCCTGCACGCCTCGTCCCTGACGGGCGGCGCCAATGGCCTGCCCGTGGACCCGCCCGAGATCCTGGGGTTCGCCTTCGACTCCGATGTCCGCATCTTCTACCTTATCCTGACCGTAACCATCCTGTGCGTCCTGGTCGTGACCAACGTAACCCGCACCCGCCACGGACGCGCCTTCGTGGCCATCCGCGACTACCACCAGTCGGCCGAAAACGTCGGGGTGAACCTGTTCGCCTACAAGCTTCAGGCCTTTGGCCTCAGCTCCTTTCTGGCCGGCATCGCCGGAGGGCTCTGGGCCCACTACACCATGTACATCACCCCGGAACAATTCTCCATGGGCCTGTCCATCAGCTACCTGGCCATGATCATCATCGGCGGCATGGGCTCCGTCATCGGCTCCATCTTCGGCGCCGTGTTCATCACCCTGCTGCCCGAAGGTCTCAATCTGCTGACCTCGGCCCTGGGAGGCATCGCTCCGGACTTAAGCGCCATCATCGTACCCATGAAGGAAGGGGTCTTCGGGCTCATGCTGGTGCTTTTCCTCATCTTCGAGCCCGAGGGGCTGGCCCGCAAATGGCGGCTGACCAAAGCCTATTGGAAACTTTACCCCTTTGCATACTGACGTCCGGCGACTGTGTCGGAGAAACCTTTTGCCGCATCCGGAGAGACCCATGAAGAAACTTCTGATTCTGACCATCCTGGCCTTCACGGCCACCCTGGGCACCGCCTCGGCCGCCTACAAAGTCGGCGTCCTGTCCGACCTGACCGGCCCGACCTCCAGCGTGGGAGCACCCTACGCCGACGGTATCAAGGACTATGTCGCCTGGCTGAACGACAACGGCGGCATCGACGGCGAGCCTGTCGAACTCATCCAGGTCGACTACGCCTACAATGTTCAGCAGGCCCTGGCCGCCTACAAACGCTTCACCTCCAGCGGCATCGTGGCCATGCAGGGCTGGGGCACTGGCGACACCGAGGCCCTGGTGAAATTCGTGGCCAGGGACAGGATTCCCGTGTTTTCTGCCTCCTATTCCGCCCACCTCATGGATCCGACCAAAGCGCCCTACAACTTCACCGCTGCAGCCGACTACTCAACCATGGGCCGCGCCGGCCTCAACTACCTCCGCGAAACCTGGAAGGAGTCCCGCGCCCCGAAGCTGGCCTTCATCTTCCCGGACAACCCCTACGGCTCCGCGCCCATCCCGGCCATGAAGGAATACGCCGAAGAACTGGGCTTCGAGATCGTGGGACAGGAAAACGTGGACCTCAAAGCCATCGACGCCACCCCGCAGCTCCTGAGCCTCAAGAAGGTGGAGCCCGACTTCGTCTGGACCGGCGGCACCACGCCGTCCACCGCCGTCATCATGAAGGACGCCCAGAAACTGGGCATGAGCTGTACCTTCTTCAGCAACATCTGGAGCAGCGACGAAAACATATTCAAACTCGCCGGCGAAGCCGCGGAGGGGCACTTCGGCCTGCAGGGCGCGGCCATCTACGGCCAGGACGTCCCTGGCATGGAGCTGATCCGCAAGCTGACCGACGGCGAGCACAGGATGACGCACTATGTGCGCGGTTTCGTCTCGGCCATGGTCATGTGCGAAGGCATGAAGATGGCCAAGGCGGCCGGCGAGGTCACAGGCGAGAGCATCAAGGCCGCCCTGGAGACCATGCGGGACTTCGACCCCATGGGCCTGGCCCCGGCCATCAGCTACTTCCCCGACGACCACAGACCCAACCTGTCCGTGAACGTCTGTACATTCAAGGACGGCAAGCTCGAATTCGTGAAGACCACGATCCTCGAACGCAAAAAGGAATGGCTCGGCCACTAGGCCCCCGTCCGGGCAGGGTCGCTTAAGCGACCCTGCCCGGTAACATCGACCCGTACCGACGAGAAGGAGCCCATGAACACCCTCCAAGTCATGAACCTGGAAGTCGTCTACAATGACGTGGTCCTGGTCCTCAAAGGCCTGTCCCTGGACGTAAAGGCGGGCAGCATCACCACCCTGCTGGGTGCCAACGGCGCGGGCAAGTCCACGACCCTCAAGGCGATCTCGGGCCTGCTGGCCGGAGAGAACGGCAAGGTCACCTCGGGATCCGTGATCTACGACGGCACGAACACCGTGCGCATGAATCCCGAAAAGCTCGTCAGGGCCGGCGTATTCCAGGTCATGGAGGGACGACGCATCTTCGAAGACCTGACCGTCGAGGAAAACCTGCGGTGCGGAGCGTACACCCAGCCCGCGCGCCTTTTTGCGCACAATGCCGAAAAAGTGTACTCCTATTTCCCGAGACTCCGGGAAAGGCGCAACCAGCTCGCAGGCTACATGTCCGGCGGCGAGCAGCAGATGCTGGCCATCGGCCGGGCCGTCATGGCCCAGCCCAAGCTCCTGCTCCTGGACGAACCATCCCTGGGCCTGGCCCCGCTTCTGGTCGAGGAAATTTTCGATATCGTGCGACGCATCAACACGACCGAAGGAGTGAGTGTCCTGCTGGTCGAGCAGAACGCGCGCATGGCCCTGTCCCTGGCCGATTACGGGTACATCATGGAAAACGGGCGCATCGTCATGGACGGTCCCGGCGCCGATCTGCTGCGCAACCCCGATGTCCAGGAATTCTATCTGGGCCTCGGCCGCAGCGGCGAAAAACGAAGCTATCACGACGTGAAGCACTATCGCCGCCGCAAACGCTGGCTTGGCTGACCCTCACAACACGATTCAGATACACTTTTCGGAGTGAACATGGACAGAATTCAGGGCTTCTTCCACGAACGGGAAACGGAAACGACGACAGCCAGAACAAACCGCCAATGGCAAACCCTCCAGGCCGTGGTGGACGCTGCCGCGTCCTTCGACGGAGAATTCCGGGAACGCCTCGCCGAAGCGGGCATGGCTCCCGACGAAATCCGATCCATGGAGGACTTCTCCTCCATCCCTGTTCTGCGCAAGAAGGACCTCTCCCGGCTGCAGCGCGAAAAGGGGCTGAACTGGTTCCTGTCCCAGCCGCCCGGAGGCCTCTCGCGTATCTACCAGTCACCAGGCCCCATCTACGATCCCGAAGGCCGGGGACCGGACTACTGGGGCTGGGCCGAAGCCTTCTACGCCGCGGGCTTCCGTTCCGGAGACCTGGCCCAGATGACCTTCAGCTACCACCTCACCCCGGCTGGCCTCATGCTGGAGGAACCCCTGCGCGCCCTGGGCTGTGCCGTCATCCCGGCCGGACCGGGCAATTCGGCCGTACAGCTCCAGCTCCTGAGGGAGCTGCCTGTCACGGGCTTCGTGGGCATGACCAGCTTTCTCAAGATCCTGGGCCAAAAGGCCATGGAACAAGGGCTCGATCCCGAGAAGGATTTCGACCTGCGCGTGGCCTTCGTGGCCGCCGAACGCCTGACCGAAAGCCTGCGCAGCGAGGTCCAGGACATGTTCGGCATGACCATCCGCCAGGGCTACGGCACGGCCGATGCGGGCTGCATCGCCTACGAGTGCCAGGAACTGGGGGGCATGCACCTCTCGGGCCGCTGTTTCGTGGAGATCTGCGATCCAGCGACGGGGCTGCCTGTGCAGCCCGGCGAGCTCGGCGAAGTCGTGGTCACGCCCTTCACCGTGGACTACCCCCTGGTGCGCCTGGCCACGGGAGACCTGTCCCGCCTGAGCGAGACGCCCTGCGCGTGCGGCCGCACGTCTGCGAAGCTCATGGGCATCCTTGGACGCGTGGACGACACGGCCAAAGTCCGCGGACAGTTCATCTACCCCTCCCAGGTGACCGGAATCATGACGCGCTTTCCCATGATCCTGCGCCACCAGATCGTGGTCGGAAACGCCGGGGGCAAGGACAGCCTGACCCTGCGCATCGAAACAAATGCCCCTGTGGACACGGCGGCCGTGGCCGCAGCCTTCCAGGAGGCGGCCAAGCTGCGCCCGGCCGTAACCGTGCTGGGCCTGGACGAAACCATCCCCGAAGGAGCCCCGGCCCTCGTGGACGAACGCACCTACGACTGAGGTTCCCTCATATGAGCAAATATCCCACCTATCCCGTGCTGCTCGTGGACGACGAAGAGACGTGGCTCAGGTCCTTTACCCTGGCCCTCAAGTCCCACGGCATCGACAACATCATCAGCTGCCAGGACAGCACCCAGGTGCCGGGCATCCTCGCCTCCACCGAGGTCGAGGTCATGGCCGTCGATCTGGCCATGCCCGGCATGTCCGGTCAGGAACTCATCGACGAAGTAGGCCGGACCCATCCAGACATACCCGTGCTGGTCATCACCGGCATGGGGCAGGTCGAGACCGCCGTGCAATGCATCAAGCGCGGCGCCTTCGACTTCTTCGTCAAGACCAACGACAAGAGCAGTCTGGTCTCGGGCATCCGCCACGCCATCGAGATCCGCGAACTCCGCCGCGAGAACAGCGGCCTGCGCACCCGCTTCCTGCAGGATACCCTGGAGCACCCCGAGGCCTTCGCGCCCATCGTGACCTGCTCCAAAACCATGCGCTCCATCTTCCAATACATCGAGGCCATCGCGCGCAGTACCCAACCCGTGCTCATCACCGGCGAGTCCGGCGTGGGCAAGGAGCTGGTGGCCAAGGTCATCCACAATCTGAGCGAACGCCAGGGCGAATTCATCCCCGTCAACGTGGCCGGCCTCGACGACAACATCTTCGCCGACACCCTGTTCGGGCACAAGAAGGGGGCCTTCACCGGCGCGGACAGGCCGCGACCGGGGCTTGTGGAAAACGCCCGCGCCGGCACCCTCTTCCTGGACGAAATCGGGGACCTGCCCCAGGCCTCACAGGTCAAGCTTCTGCGCCTGGTACAGGAGCGCGAGTACATGCCCATAGGCTCCGACGTGACGCGCAAGACCGACGCGCGCATCATCGCCGCCACCAACGTGGACCCGGCAGCCCTGGGCGAGCCCGAACGCTTTCGCTCGGACCTGTACTACCGGCTGCGCGCCCACCACGTGCATCTGCCCCCCCTGCGGCAGCGGCGCGAGGACATCCCGCTGCTGGTGGACCACTTCCTGCGCCAGGCCTGCCAGCAGCGCAGGAAGCCGGCGCCTCCGCCGGAGCTCTTCCCCCTGCTCATGAACTACGCCTTTCCCGGCAACATCCGCGAGCTGCAATTCCTCGTCCTCGACGCCGAGAGTTGCACCGCTGGCGACATCCTGAACATCGAACGCATCCGGGAGCATGTGGCGGCGCATCACGTCGACACCCCGCCCCGCCAGGACGAGGGACCCATGGTGCAGTTCGGACCGGAGCTGCCGACCCTCAAGGGCGTCTGCGCCGAACTCGTCATGGAGGCCATGCGCCGCACTGGTGGCAACCAGGCCATGGCGGCCGGCATGCTCGGCGTGTCCCGCCAGGCACTGAACAAGCGCCTGAACAAAATGCTCATGGCCAGCGAGGATGACGAATGAACGGACGGGAGGACCTGCTCGCCAGGTTGCGAGAACTCGAGCGCGCCAACCGCGCCCTGAAGAGAGAAGTCGAGGACTTGCGCGCCCTGGTGGACACCCCCATGAATGTCATGCTCTTCTCCCTGGACCTGGGCTACAACTACATCGCCTTCAACAAGGCCCACCGGGAATTCGTCAAGCACAACTGGAACCTGGACATCCATCCGGGCATGCACGTCTTCGACATCCTCGACCCCGAGGAAAAGGCCGCGTCACGCCGCAACTTCGACCGTGTGCTCCAGGGCGAGTCCTACATCATGCGGCGGCGGTACCGACGGCCCAAGGGGGAGATCGGGTTCTATCAAAACACCTATGTGCCGCTGATGCGCGGCGGGGAAATCCTGGGAGCCGTGGTCTTTGCCCACGACATCACCGAGTGGAGCGAACGGGAGGAGGAAGGAAAGAAATACAGGGCCATCTTTGAAAAGGCCCTGGAGGGCATCTACCGCTCCACGGCGCAGGGACGCTTTCTGGATGCGAACCGGGAGATGTCGCGCATCCTCGGCTACGACTCGCCCGAGGACCTCATGGCCAACATCACCAACATCGCCACGCAGCTCTACTGCGACCCCCTGGACCGGGAACGGGTCTTCTCCGTCCTGCGCCGCGAAGGCGTGGTCAAGGACTTCGAGACGCGCATGCGCCGCAAGGACGGCAGCGAAATCTGGGTGGAATTCAACGCCAGAAGCGAAAAGAACAACCAGGGCCGCACGGTCTTCATCGAGGGCAAGCTCACGGACATCACGGCCCGCAAGGAGGCTGAGCGCAAGGCTCTTCTGCGGAATCAGAAGATGATCCAGGCCGACAAGATGGCCTCCCTGGGTGTGCTGGTGGCGGGCGTGGCCCACGAGATCAACAACCCCAACAGCTTTCTGACCCTGAACCTGCCACTCCTGCGCGACGTATGGGCCGACGCCCTGCACGTCCTGGACGAATACCAGGACGAACACGGGGATTTTGTTCTCGGCGGACTGGAGTACTCGGAATTCAAACAGCAGATGCCCCACCTGTTGCAGGGCATGATCGACGGGTCCGAACGCATCAGGGACATCGTCTCCCGTCTCAAGGACTACTCGAGGCAGCGTCCCGACGGAGAACGCGAGACCACGGACCTGAACAATGTCGTGGCGGGTTCACTGGCGTTCGTACGCCACAAGCTCAAAAACGCGTCACCGGGATACCTGGTGCGCCTGGCCCCGGAAACGGCCCTGGTCGAAGCCGACCCGCAGCGACTCATCCAGGTGCTCGTCAACCTCCTGGTCAACGCCTGCGAGGCCGTGCCTCCCGGACGCGGCGAAATCACGCTGCAGGTCCTGTCACACCATGGTGAGGACCAGGCCTGGGCCGGGGTGGAGGTCCGCGACAACGGCTGCGGCATCGACGACATGGACCTCAAGTACATTCAGGACCCGTTCTTCACCACCAAGCGCGAACAGGGCGGGACGGGCCTGGGCCTGTCCATCTCCTCGGCCATCATGCACGAATATGGGGGCCGGCTGGAATTCTTGTCGCAGCCGGGCCATGGCACGGCGGTACGCATGCTGCTGCCCATGATGCGCTGAGAGGCACACGCCACCCCGCTGCCACAACCCGTGAATCCAACAACATGAATTCCACGCATTGCCTGGCATGGCCCGCCTTCTCGAAAATGAAACATCGTCAACCCGGAAGGCCTTGGCGATAGCCCTGACGCGAATCATGGATCAACATCCTCGCGGAGTCGCCCATCGACGTCATCCCAACGTCACGAATCCCGCCTCGCAAGCAGCGCCCAGCGCTGGGCGACCGAATGCGTCATGCCCGCGAAGGCAGGAGTCCATGACGTGCAGCTGTCTTAACGTGCAGAACTAACCTACTGGTTCCTTTCGATACCCATCTCCTTCACCGCGGCACTGTCCATGGTGAAGTCGATAATGCCGGACACAAGGTACCCCAACGCCACCAGAACAAGAATGCCCACCAGGAGCTTCAGGGTCTGCCCGGGCTGCCGCCAAAGCATGAGAAGCAGCACCACGGCGATGCCGCCCCCCACCAGGGGGTTGGCCGCCAGCCAGACCCAGATGCCCATGACAAATTCGTGCATGTTTCCTCCGGCTACTTTTTCATATTCACGTACTGCAACGGCAGTTCGAAATCCGAATCCTTCAAAAGGGAGATAACGGCCTGCAGGTCGTCGATCTTCTTGCCAGTCACCCGGACCTGTTCGTCCTGGATGGCCGCCTGCACCTTCAGCTTACTGTCCTTAATCAGCTTGACCAGCTTGCGCGCGTTGTCCTTGTCGATCCCGTCGTGAAGCTTGATCTCCTGCTTGAGCTGGCCGCGCGACGTGTTCTCGGTCTCACCGAATTCCATGGACTTCGGGTCCACCTTGCGCCGCACGAAATGGGAAATGAGCATGTCGCGGATGGCCCGGATTTTCATGTCGTCGCCCGTGACAAGAGATATGGTTTTGGATTTGCGGTTAAATTCCATCTCAGTGACAACACCCCGGAAGTCGTAGCGGGTATCGACCTCCTTGCGAACATTATTCACAGCGTTATCCACTTCCTGCAGGTCGAGTTCACTCACAATATCAAATGACGGCATTACACCCTCCTTTTCGTCAATATATTCATTTTTTGGACATTCAATTGAAACAAAAAAAAACGTTCCGTCAAGCTTTGCCGGCAGGCATCTGCAACGAGCCGACCAATCGATTTTCTAAATCATGCAGACGGGGATATGCCCATTTCGATACACGCAACCGTCGCCCAACAAATCAGCAAAAAACATCTATTAGAATATTCAGAAAGCATTTGACATCCATTCAAACATTACTATTTAATGAGCTACTTTGTTTGAACGATTGTATCGTCATCAAAGACATCATATACATAATGGAGTAAACATGGAAGACTATCTCAAGCAGGCAATCGAAATCGTGAAGGCTCAGGCCTCGGTGCGCAACATGAACGAGGAGGAAATCACCTCCATGATTCAGGCCCTGGCCCAGAACATCCGCAGCGTGGCCGAAGGCATCGCTCCCGCCTCCGAAACCGAGCCCGCCGTGGACCCCAAGAACGCCATTCGCGAAAAAAGCGTCATCTGCTGCGAATGCGGCAAGTCCTTCAAGGTCCTGACCAAGCGCCACCTGGCCACCCACGGTCTCACCCCCGAAGAATACAAAGAAAAATACGGCTACAAGAAGGGCACGTCCCTGGTGGCCAAATCCCTGGCCCGCGAGCGCCGCAAGACCATGCAGGGCATGAAGCTCTGGGAAAAGCGCAAGAAAGCCCCCAAGACCACGGAATAGCCTCCGCAAAGCCCTCTCCAAGAGGGCTTTTTTGTACCCTCCAAACTCCTGCCTTTCCAATTATCCCGACTGCCGGACAACCGAATCCGCGCACGCAACGCCCTCTTCCCTCAACAGGGAGCGTCTCCCGCCCCGCTCAACCTCGTGCCGGGAAGATTTCCCTGTTTTTGGGAAAAAATCCCAAAGCTAGATGCCAAAATGACCAGAAAAACGGGAGCCGGGCCTATCGACACAACCTTTTCGTATCCATAGATAATATATTGATTTTCTCCACGCACCCCTGGCGCGGTCTCCGATTCGCGCCGGTGCTCAGCGTCACCGCGCAAGGTTCGACCGCCTTCGTGGTGACGCGATACTTTTGGAGATGGAAACTCAAATTCGCATACGGGAGACGACTACGATGAACCAATGGCCCAAAAACAATGATGTACTCGGCACCACCAACCGCGGAAACCCGGCCGAATCAGGCCTGTGCACGTTATGCCGCTCGGATTGCGCCGGGAAATGCGAAACCTGGATGTCCTGCCTGAAAGGACGGCACATGCTCTATCCCAGGGACTTCGGCTCCGTCACCGCAGGCAGCGCCAACACCTGCCACGTGGGCGTCAGCTACAACTCCCTGCGCATCCAGGGCTACAACTACGGGGCCAACGGGGTTGCCAACGGCCGGACCACCAACCCGGACGACTGCCTGTTCACCAACGTCTCTCTGGAAAACGCTTTCGGCGCCAAGGAAAAGACAAAGGTCCGCCTGCCGCTGATGACCGGCGCTCTGGGCTCGACCTTCATCGCCGCCAAATATTGGGACTCCTTCGCCGCCGGCTGCGCCCTTGTGGGCATCCCCATCGTCATCGGCGAAAATGTCGTGGGCGTTGACCGTGCCTCGCAGATGGAAAACGGCCGCATCGAAAAATCCCCGGAACTGGACCGCCGCATCTCCGTCTACAATCGCTATTACGACGGATTCGGCGCCATCATCGTGCAGCTCAATGTCGAGGACGCGCGCAACGGCGTGGCTGAATACGTCATCGACAAATACGGCAGCAACGTCTGCATCGAACTCAAATGGGGACAGGGCGCCAAGAATATCGGCGGTGAAATCGAAGTCACGAGCCTCGATTACGCCCTTTTTCTCAAGAAGCGCGGATACCTCCTCGATCCCGACCCGGAACTCCCTGAAGTCCAGGAAGCCTTCAAGGTCGGCGGTGTCAAGGGATTCGCCCGCCACAGCCGCCTGGGCTACACCGACCTGGCCTCGTGCGAGGCCGTGAAACAGAACTTCATGGATACCGTGGCCTACCTGCGGGGGCTTGGCTTCACCAAGATTTCCCTGAAGACCGGTTCCTATGGCATGGAAGCCCTGGCCATGGCCATCAAATTCGCCACTGAGGCCGACCTCGACCTGCTGACCATCGACGGATCCGGCGGCGGTACCGGCATGAGTCCCTGGAACATGATGGAAACCTGGGGCGTGCCCTCCCTGCTGCTCCACGCCAAGGCTGTGGAGTACGCCAACATCCTCGCGGCCAAAGGCAAGAAGGTCGTGGACATGTCCTTTGCCGGCGGCCTGGCCCGCGAAGACCAGATCTTCAAGGCCCTGGCACTTGGTGCACCGTACGTCAAACTCATCTGCATGGGCCGCACCCTTATGATTCCAGGGTTCCTCGGATCCAACATCGAAGGCGCCCTGCACCCGCAACGCAAGGAACGGATCGCGGGCAACTGGGACAGCCTGCCCAAGACCGTCCGCGACATCGGCGAAACTCCGGAACAGATCTTCGCCGGCTACGAATCCTTGAAGGCCAAGATCGGAGCCGAAGAGATGAAGAGCGTGCCCTACGGCGCCATCGCCGCCTGGACCCTGGCCGACAAGCTCGGCGCAGGCCTGCAGCAGCTCCTGGCCGGGGCGCGCAAGTTCTCGGTCACGGACATCTGCCGTGAAGACATCGTCTCCGCCAATCGCGAAACCGAAAAGGAAACGGGCGTGCGCTTCATCACTGACGTGCAGGACGAAATCGCCCGCAAGATTCTCTCCTGCTAGACCTTCCCGCCTGGGGGCGGGCCGGCTGAACGCCGGGCCCGCCTCTGGCGTCGATACCAGTCCTGTGCTACACGGCCACACGCGCCGACGTGCCAGGAGTACCCATGAACGTTCCCATCGAAAACATCGACGAATACCCCCTCAGCCGCGAAGCGTGGCACGACTTCGTGACCCAGCGGCAACGCACGGAAAACGCCCTGCTCGAACGCATCAAGGAGCTCGATTGCCTCTACGGCATCACCCGCCTGGCCCAGAACGCGGAGCAGCCCCTGGACGAGTTGCTGACGGGTATCGCCGGCCTCATTCCCGCCTCCTGGCAACACCCCGACATCGCCTGCGCCTCCATCAGCCTCGGAGGCACCCGCCACAGCTCGCCAAATTTCCGCACCACTCCGTGGTGCCAGTCCAGCCCCATCGTCAACCGCGGCGAAACCTGCGGCGAAGTCGAAGTCTGCTACCTGGAAAAACGTCCGGACAGCGACGAAGGCCCCTTCCTGCATGAGGAACGAAGCCTCATCGACGCCGTGGCCGACCTCATCGGCCGCATCGTGGCCCAACGCCGCGCCGAAGAACGCATGCGCGCCCTGTCCCGGGAGCTCATCATGGCTCAGGAAAACGAGCGTCAGCGCATCGCCAGGGAACTGCACGACCACCTGGCCCAGGACCTGTCCCTGGCCAAGGCCGACCTGGAACGCATCCAATGCACCCTGTCGGCCCGCGAAGCGTGCCGCGCCCAGACCGCGGCCATCGCCGAACGCCTGACCGCGGCAATCCGAGGCATCCGGGACCTGGCATACGGGCTGCTGCCCCCGGGCCTGACGGAGCTTGGACTGGTTGAAACCCTTATGGCCCACTGCGATGATTTCTCCCTGAGGCACGGTATCATCGTCGACGTCTTCGTGGACGGCCTCGACGACGTGAACTTCGACTTCGACACCCAGATCAACATATACCGCCTCATCCAGGAAGCCCTGAACAACGTGCGCAAGCACGCCAGAGCCAGTCGCGTGACCATCCGACTGCTGGGCTCCTTCCCGGACCTGCTCGTGCGCATCGAGGACGACGGACGCGGAGTCGACCTGGAGGAATGCCACGCCGGCCCCGGCAGACGCATGGGCATGTGGAGTATGCGCGAACGCGTCAGACTTCTGGGCGGGGTCATCAACTTCAAGTCCAAGCCCGGGCAGGGCCTGCAGATCCGCATCGAAACCCCGCTGAATCGGAGCAGACGTGACCACACCTAAACGATTTTTGATCGTCGACGACCACCCCCTCTACCGCGACGGACTGCGTGCCCGACTCTGCGACAGACCTGACTTCACCGTGGTCGGCGAGGCAGGTACCTGCGCCGACGGCCTGCGCATGGCCCGGGAGCTGTCTCCGGACCTGGCCGTTGTCGACATCTCCCTGCCAGACGGCAACGGCATCGAGCTGACCCGCGAGCTCCGAAGCCTCCAGCCGGGCATATTCGTCATCATCGTCAGCATGCATGCCAAGCTCGATTTCATCGCAGCAGCCTTCCAGGCCGGCGCCGGCGGGTACATGTCCAAGGAATCCGGCGGAGGAGGCATCCTCCAGGCCATTGATACGGTCCTGGCCGGCGGTCAGTACCTCGACGGTTCCCTTTCGCCCACCATTCTGCAAAAACTCAGCGACATCTCCAGCCGCAAACCCAAATCCATGGACGCATCCTACGGCAGCCTGTCCCAACGCGAACAGCAGGTCATGCGCCTGTTGGCAGAAGGGCTGACCCCGGACGAAATCGCAACCAGGCTCTTCGTTTCCCGAAAAACCATCCTCAACCACCGCTACGCCATCATGACCAAACTCGGCATCAAAAGCCCCATGGCCTTCGTGCGCCACGCCGCCCGGCTCGGGCTCATCGACATCGACGATTAAGCCCTATTCCGGCACAACTGCATTTCGCGCTTTACCCTGACCGCTTCCCGTGGTTAGAAACGTTGAAACGGCGCCCCTGGTCCGCGCCGTCACTCCGCTGCACACATTCGAAGGATTTTCCATGCTTGGCTCGTTGATCTACCTGCTCCTCGTCGTTGTCCTCGTCCTGGCCAACGGCTTTTTCGTAGCCTCGGAGTTCGCCCTGGTGGGCGTACGCCGCTCGCGCGTTGTCACCCTGGCCGCCGAAGGCGACCGCAAGGCCAAACGCCTCCTGCGCCTCATCGACGACCTGAACGCCTACATCTCGGCCACCCAACTGGGCATCACCCTGGCCTCCCTGGGCCTTGGCTGGATCGGCGAACCCGCAGTAGCCGACCTGCTGCACCCCCTGCTCGAAGGACACGTGCCGCCGCCCGTGCTGCACTCCATTTCCTTCGCCGTAGCCTTCAGCCTCATCACCTTCCTGCATATTGTCATGGGCGAACTCGCCCCCAAGACCATTGCCCTGGAAATGGCCGAAAAAACTGCCCTGGTCATCGCCCTGCCCATGGAACTCTTCCACCGGCTCTTCTACTGGCCCATCCGCCTGCTGGACTGGTCCGGTACGCGCACCGTACGCCTCCTGGGCTTCGCCCCCAGCGCCGACCACGGGTCGGTTTACACCGAAGACGAACTGCGCATGCTCATCGACGCCAGCTACACCAGCGGCCAGATCGCCGAGGACAAACGTCGCCTCATCCGGCGCGCCTTTGACTTCGACACCACCGAGGCCTGCGAAGCCATGATTCCCCGCTCGGAAATCACCGCCCTGCCTGTGACCTCATCCCTGGACGAGGTCCTCGAAGCCTTCCGCGCCCACGGCTACTCACGAATGCCTGTCTACGATGAGGACCTCGACGATATTGTCGGCGTGCTCTACCGGCAGGACATGGAACCGTTCATGTCCAGAGAGCCCGGCCTCGTCTTCTCCATGACCGCCCTGCTGCACCCGCCCACCTTCATTCCTTCGGGCAAGCCCCTTGGCAGAGTCCTGCGCCAGATGCAGACCTCCCGCACACACCTCGTCTTCGTCATGGACGAATACGGCGGCCTCGAAGGGCTCCTCACCATGGAGGACGTGCTGGAAGAGATCGTCGGCGAAATCAACGACGAATACGACGAGGAGGTCCGCTCCCAGATCGTCCGCGACGGCGACGCCTACATCCTCGACGGCATGCTGGCCGTGCGCGACGCCAACCGCAGACTGAAGATGACGATGCCGGAAGACGAAGCCTACACCACCATGGCCGGCTTCCTTCTGGCCCAGGCCGGACGTGTTCTGGAACCTGGCGACGAGGTGCCCGTGGAGGAAGGGATTTTCCGGGTGGAACGCGTGGAACGCCGACGCATCGTGCGCATCCGGTTCACGCCGGCGGCGCAGGGGGAATAAGGGGGAGAGGAAGATGCCTCCGGCGGGCAGGGGGCCAGCCCCCTGCACCCCTTTCATGGGGGGATTGCCGGGGTCTCCGAAGAAAGCGAGGCGGCTGTTCGGATGAAATGCGCTGCGGCCGATTTTCGAAAATATACCACCCCATGCATGCGAACGAGACGATCGAAAAACTCCCACCATGCCGCCTCAACGACCAAAGCGTCTGTCCAGCCCCCGCCTCTGCGGATAAACATCCTTCCAACCGCGCCACCTATGCGCACAAAGAAGCTCCCAACCGCCCCTGCTCAATGTCATTCCCGCGAAGGCGGAAATTCATCTTCAGATATTATACTGGAATAACTAAGAAAAAAATAAAAAAGGCATGGATTCCCGCCTTCGCGGGAATGACGCCGTGCAATGGCATCAGACCGACACCCACGCGACACGTGGAGACCGGAAAAATGAACCCTCGCAGTCATGGCGACCGAAAAGACTCTCGTCCGCCCCGACTCCATGAACAAAACGCCCGCCGCTCGTCCCACCCCGATGTCATTCCCGCGGAGACGGGAATCCATCTTCAAGCATTATACTTAAATCACTGAGAAAAGAATGAAAAAGACATGGATTCCCGCCTTCGCGGGAATGACGTTGTGGCAGGGCGTAGGGAATAAAAAAACGGCGAACAACTAGGCCGTCATCAGGTCAGCACTCCTGACACAAAGAACAAGCTAGCCTCGAATGACAACCCGGCCGTCCAAAGCCCGGTCGGAGCGGGTCGGGGTGTTTCGGGGCGGGTGCGCCGACTGTCTGACTGATCCAGGCATCGTTTGCTTCCCCGCTGCTCAACGCGTAGAGCAAATATCCCTGCCCTGCTCCCCATCACGCAACACTCAAGCCACTGTTCCCTGCACGCAGCGGGGAAGCATTACGAGGCCGGAGAAGGAGTTTCGGCGGACCCGCCCCGAAACGCCCCGACACGCGGCCGCACTGCGCCAGGCCAGAAACGCTCCGCCCCGCTGCGCAACCCAATCGTTCTTGTGTATTTTCCGGGAATTGAAAGACATGGTCCTCACGCGAGGCCTGACACGCCCGCCTTCGCGGGAATGACACTGAAGCAGGGCGTGAGGAACAAACGAGCCTCGAAACACAACCCGGCCGCCCAAAGCCCGGTCGGAGCGGGTCGGGGTGTTTCGGGGCGGGTGCGCCGACTGTCTGACTGATCCAGGCATCGTTTGCTTCCCCGCTGCTCAACGCGTAGAGCAAATATCCCTGCCCTGCTCCCCATCACGCAACACTCAAGCCACTGTTCCCTGCACGCAGCGGGGAAGCATTACGAGGCCGGAGAAGGAGTTTCGGCGGACCCGCCCCGAAACGCCCCGGCACGCGGCCGCTCTACCTCCAGTCCAAAACGCTCCGACACGCGGCCGCCCGACCCCGCACTTCCTGATTTCATCCCCGGCCTAAATGTCGATCTTCGTCCCCGAATACGTAAAGGCGTTTTTATTCATCTTGATGAAAGAACCCTTGTCGATCCCCACGGCCTTGCCGCACCCGCACCAGACCTTGCCGTCACGCTCCTCCAGGCACCAGACCTTCTCGATACGGTCACGATGACACCTCAGGACCTCGCCGGGCCCCAGCTTGCGGTAGCGCCACAGCTTCCTGCGGCAGGCAGCGCACTTGATGACCAGCATTACTCCGGCACGCTCTCCATGGATGCCCACTTGGGCTCGTGCAGGGGCAGGATGTGATCGGCCAGGGTCTTGGCGTTCAGAAGGATCTCGTAGGCCTCGTAGGCATTCACATGGGTTCCGGGAGGGATGACCTCCATCTCCATGGCGCGCACGGCCACCGGCGGATAGAGGTTCTCAAGGATGGTGCAAAAGCCGCAGATCAGGACACTGCCTTTCTCCGTCTCAACGCGCACGGACATCCCGCCCTCGGTATGGGCAGGGGTGTGGATCATGGTGACGCCGGGCAGAACCTCCGTATCCTCGGACAAAGCCACGATCTGACCATTCTCCTCGACCTCCTCAATGTAGTCCTCCAGATAGCGAAAATCCAGAGGATGGGGATCATGAATGCGCTCAAGTTCCTTTTCGTGGACGTAAATCTTCGCGTTCACGCACTTGAAGTCGTTCTCGCAGTGGTCGTTATGCAGATGGGTATGCAGGACGATGTCGATGTCCTCCGGCGCCAAGCCATATTTGGCCAACCCATCCTCGAAGGTGTAGATCTTCCCGCCGATGGCCTTTTCGCGGTCCTCGGAGACCACGGGGCGCATCTCGCCCGTGTCCACGAGAATCCTCCTGTCCCCGCCCTCCAGATACCAGCAGTAGATGGGAATGGTGTATGGGGTGCCGTAATCGTGCTGATAGGTCATCATCCCTTTGTCAAAGACCTTGGTGCCCATGACGATGGGATGGATGCGATAGGTCATGCGTTCCTCCTTACGGATTTCCGGGACCGCGCACATTTCAGAACGCGGACGTGTCCAGCCGCAAACCAGCATACCCCGTGAGCACCTCGCAGTCCAGATGGTCGGTCAGCCAGGCGGTGGCCGCCTCGCCGGTGCAGTGACAGGCCACGAGCAGGCCCGGTTTGATGTCGCGCAGGGCGCTGGCCGTCTTTTCCAGGCGTTCCTCGGAAGCCGCGCCCAGATGCAGGCCGCCGATCACTGCCCGGATGCGCTCCTCGCCCGTGATCTCGCGCAGGTGCATCAGGGTATTCACGAGGCCGGCATGGCAGCAGCCCGTGCAGACCACGAGGCCCTGGTCCGTAGCGATCCACAGGGCCTGATCGTCCTCGATGGGGTCGGGTCTGTGTCCGAGGGTATCGAAGAAGAATGGTCCGCCTGCGTCCTCGAAGTCCGTTCGCCTTGGGATGACCCCACTCAGCCCCATCCCATGCCCCAGGGATTCGGGACCTCCGGTCCAGTTCAGCCGGTCGGCCGGCAAAGCATCCAGAGCACGCAGGGAGGACAGGGGCATGCGAATGTCCCGGACCTGGCCGTCGCGAATGCTGTAGCGCGGTTCGGTCACGCCGCGATGGCAGTAGACCCGGGCATGACTCGCGGCGCTCAGGACCAGGGGGACCGCCCCAGTGTGGTCGTAGTGTCCGTGGCTCAGGACAAGGGCATCGGTCCGGCTCAGGTCAAAACCCAGGGCGCGGACGTTCCCGGCCAGGGCAGAGCCCTGGCCGGTGTCCAACAGAATGTTTTTGTCTCCGGTGTCGATCCACAAGGCGAAACCGTGTTCCGAGACGCACCCGAAACCGGCCTGATTGTCGACAAGCACCGTCAAAACGGCCTTATTCATGTCGCGCCGCCTCAAGCTTTCGACGACGTCGACGGGAGATTCAGCAACGGCTCGACAATAGTGCGCATGATATCCGCCGTGGCGCTCTTGGCATGGTGCAGCACAAAAGCCTGACCGGAGTCACCGGATTCGGCCACCGAGGGGTCTATGGGAATGGACCCCAGAAAAGGCACGCCCATATCATCGGCCATGGATCGGCCACCACCTGATCGCAGAATATTGGTCATTTCGCCACACTTGGGACAGACAAAACCGCTCATGTTCTCGACCACGCCCAGAACCTTCATGCCCACCTGGGCACAGAAAGTGATGGACTTGCGCACGTCCATGGCGGCGACACGCTGCGGGGTGGTCACAACCACAGCGCCGTCGATGGGCTGGATGAGCTGGCACACGGACAAAGGCTCGTCGCCTGTGCCGGGAGGGGCATCGACAATGAGGTAATCCAAATCGCCCCAGTCCACGTCCTTGAGGAACTGCTTGATGACGTTGCCCTTCATGGGCCCGCGCCAGATCACGGCATCATCAGGGTTACGCAGCAAAAACCCCATGGACATGACTTTAAGTTCGCCCAGTTCAACGGGCAGAAGCCCCCCGGGACCCTGCTCAATGGTCGCGCCTTCGAGGCCAAGCATGGTCGGGACGCTGGGGCCGTGGATGTCCACGTCCAGCAGGCCAACCTTCTTGCCCGACAGCATGAGAGCCATGGCCAGGTTCACGGCCACAGTGCTCTTGCCCACGCCGCCCTTGCCGGACATGACCATGATCTTGTGATCGATGCGGCACAGCCGCGACTGCAGCGCGCGCCGCTCCTGAAAATCCTCATCCGACTCGTTCAACTGCCTCTTGGCCGCGGAACAGGAGGAATCCTTGCAGGAATCGCACGACGATTTGGGCCGGGCGGAACCGCTCCCGGCATTGTTATCCATGTTCTCCATCGTCTTTCTCCGAAAAGTGTTGATGTTCAACCAATGCCACGACCACCCCGCACGGAAGCCTTTCCGCGCAGGTGCCTGCCGCAGCCTCCATTCTTCAGGAATCTGAGGGGCCGTCTCCAGGAAGACGTCGTCCACGGCGCCAGGCGCGCCCGCCGCCGCGACCCGTACCCGGCGTCCCCTCCAGATTGTTCGCCATTCGCACCTCGACATCCCCGGCCGGGCCGACACCACAGCGTCCTCCCCGCCACCCCACGCCGGCGCAACGGCAACCGGGCATGGCAAAAGTATCGTCGAGCCGCTCCTGTTGCCAGGCTGCGATGACGCGCTCCAGGTCGCCGGCCACAAAACCGACAACCACAATACCGCGAGCCGACAGGGCCTCCTGCATGGACCGGGAAATGGCGCCGCAAATGAGTTGTCCTACACGCAGCACATGCAACTCCTCGGCTCGGTGCAGGGGTTGCGAGCAAACCATGAGGTGCTCCTCGCGCTCCTCGCTTCCGTCCTCGAGGACGAGTATTCGCCCACCGATATCGAAAACCGGGGCGATGCGTTTCTGCCAATGGTGCACTGCGATTCTGGACATGACACTCCTCTTTGGACGCGCATGAAGCATGGAGCGTGCCGAAAGACGGAGGAAACCACAATATCCCACCCGGCGGGAACTTCCGGTCGCCCGGCAGAAAGATGGAGTTGCATCTGCGCACCACAAGGGCGCAGCAGTGTTGCACGAATCTACTATCGCGGACGGGAGCGACCGTCCCGGGCTGGCAGGGAAATACCCAGACGCTTCATACGCCGGAACAGTGTTGTCTTGTGAATACCCAGGGCGCGTGCGGCGGCCAGGCGATTGTAATCGGCACGTTCCAAAGCCGCCTGGATGGCCTGCCGGTCCAGGAGGTCGTGCACAGAAGCGTGCCCCGCACCCTGGGGCACGGACGAGGTCAACTCCTCGGGCAGATGGCGGATGTCGATGCGTCCGTCGCCGCACAGGACAAAGGCGCGCTCGATGCAGTTCTCGAGTTCCCTGATGTTGCCGGGCCAGTCGTGGGCCATGAGCAGGGACAGGGCCTCGGTGGTGATGCCGGGAACATTGCGGTTCTGGATGCGGTTGAAGCGACGGATGAACTGCTCCACGAGGATCCCGAGGTCGTCCTTGCGCTCCCGCAGGGGGGGGAGTTCGAGACGCACGACATTGATGCGGTAGTACAGATCCTCGCGAAAAGCTCCGGCGCGGATCAATTCCGGGAGGTTGCGGTTGGTGGCCACGATGACGCGGGCGTCCGTGGACTCCGTCCTGGCCGAGCCCAGGGGTTCGAAGGTCCGTTCCTGCAGCACGCGCAGCAGGCGCACCTGCAGGGCCGGGCTGATCTCGCCTATCTCGTCGAGGAAGATGGTGCCGCCCCTGGCCTGGGCAAAGCGTCCCAGCCTGTCGCGGGTCGCCCCGGTGTAGGCTCCGGCCTTGGCGCCGAAAAGTTCGGATTCGAGGAGCGTGTCGGGCAGGGCCGCGCAGTTGACAGCCACGAAGGGGCCCTCGCTGTGGGCGCTCAGTGAGTGGATGGTGCGGGCGAAGAGTTCCTTGCCCGTGCCCGTCTCGCCGGTAATGAGCACCGTGCTCGGGCTGGCCGCGATAGCCGGCAGCACCTCGAAAAGCCGGTGCATGCGCGGGCTGCGGCTGAAGAGTTCACCCACGTGGTAGCGGCCTTCGAGCTCGCGCTTGAGGGCGTCTACCTCGGACAGATCGCGGAAGGTCTCGGCCCCGCCCATGACTTGGCCGTCCTCGTCGCGGAACACGGCCGTGGACACGCTGATGGGCACACGCTCGCCCTGGGCCGTGATAATATAGCCGCAAATGCCTATACGCGACTTGCCGCTCGTCAGTGTATCCTGCAGGGGGCACTGCCCACCGCACAGGCTGGAACGAAAGACTTCGGAACACAGGCGCCCGATGGCCTCGGCGCGGGGGACCCCCGTGATCTCCTCGGCGGCGCGGTTGAAGGACGTAATGCGCCAGTCAAGATCCACGGTGAAAACACCGTCGGAAATGCTCTCGAGGATCGCATCCGTGGGCGTATGCAGTTTGCGTTCGGACATGTCCCTTTCTTGTTCCTTCCCTGGCCGGTCGGTCAAGTACACAAAAAAACGGGGCGGACAACGCGCCGCCCCGCTTCACGCAGACATGGCGGACTTAGACCTTGGCGGCGGTCTTCAGGTCCGCGACGGCGTCGGTCACTTCCCAGGGAAAGACCACGTCCTCGCGGCCGAAATGACCGTAGCAGGCGCTCTGCCGGTAAACGGGCTGAATGAGGTTCAGGCGTTTGATGATGAAATAGGGGCGCAGGTCAAAGACCTCCTTGACGGCCTTGGTCAGCACCTCGTCCGGTACCACGCCGGTGCCGCCGGTGGTAACCAGGACGGACACGGGCTCGGCCACGCCGATGGCATAGGCGATCTGCACCTCGCAGGTCTCGGCCAGGCCGGCGGCCACGATGTTCTTGGCCACGTAGCGGGCCATGTAGGCGCCGGAGCGGTCGACCTTGGACGGATCCTTGCCCGAGAAGGCGCCGCCGCCGTGGTTGCCCATGCCGCCGTAGGTGTCGTTGATGATCTTGCGACCCGTCAGGCCGCAGTCAGCCAGGGGGCCGCCGGCCACGAAGCGCCCCGTGGTGTTGATGTAGATGCGGGTCTTCTCGTCCATCATGTCGGCCGGCATGACCTTGTGGATGACCTCGCGCTTGATGCCCTCGACGATCTGTTCGTAGGTCACCTCGGGGGTGTGCTGGGAGGACACGACCACGTTGTCGATACGCACGGGTTTGCCCTTGCTGTACTCGACGGAGACCTGGGTCTTTCCGTCAGGCCGCAGGAAATCAAGCACGCCGGTCTTGCGCACTTCCGAGAGCCTGCGGCTCAGGTTGTGGGCGAAGTAGATGGGAGCGGGCATGAGGGCGCTCGTCTCGGTGGTGGCGTAGCCGAACATCATGCCCTGGTCGCCGGCGCCCTGGTCCTCGGGCTTGGCGCGGTCGACGCCCATGGCGATGTCCGGGGACTGCTTGTCGATGGAGGACAGCACTGCGCAGGTGTTGGCATCAAAGCCCATGTCCGAGCTGACGTACCCGATGTCGCGCACGGTGGAGCGCACGATGTCGGGCAGATCGGCATAGGCCTCGGTGGTGATTTCGCCGGCGATAACGGCCATCCCCGTGGTCACCAGAGTCTCGCAGGCCACGCGGGAATGGGGGTCCTGGGCCAGGAGGCAGTCGAGGACAGCATCGGAAATCTGGTCGGCGATCTTGTCGGGATGGCCCTCGGTCACGGATTCGGAAGTGAACAGATAGTGATCGGCGTTGAGAATCATGGAAATCTCCTTTTCGTGTGGAGTTGATTAGTAACGGTAGTGATCAGGCTTGAACGGCCCCTGTACGGACACGCCGATATAGTCGGCCTGCTTCTGGGACAGAGTCTCAAGCTCCACTCCCAGGCGCCCCAGGTGCAACCTGGCCACCTCTTCGTCCAGGATCTTGGGCAGGATCATGACCTGCGGCGGATAGTCATTCTTGGCCAGATCGATCTGCGCCAGAACCTGGTTGGTGAAGGAATTGGACATAACGAAGCTGGGGTGCCCCGTGGCGCAGCCCAGATTCACCAGACGGCCTTCGGCCAGGATGATGAGGCTCTTGCCCGAGGGCAGGGTCCACTTGTCCACCTGGGGCTTGACGGTGCTCTTCACGCAGCCAGGCGTCCTCTCCAGCCACCCCATGTCGATCTCATTGTCGAAGTGGCCGATATTGCAGATAATAGCCTCGTCCTTCATCTGTTCCATGTGTTCGCCGCGGATGACGTGGTAGTTGCCTGTGGCTGTGACAAAGATATCGGCCTGGGGCACACCCTTGGCCATAGTCGTGACCTCGTAGCCCTCCATGGCCGCCTGCAGGGCACAGATCGGATCAACCTCTGTAACCAGCACGCGGGCGCCGAAACCGCGCATGGACTGGGCGCAGCCCTTGCCCACGTCGCCGTAGCCGCAGACCAGCACGACCTTGCCCGCGACCATGATGTCCGTGGCGCGCTTGATGCCGTCGGCCAGCGACTCCCGACAGCCGTAGAGGTTGTCGAACTTGGATTTGGTCACGGAGTCATTGACGTTGAAAGCCGGAAAAAGCAGCTCGCCGCTCTTGGCCATCTGGTAGAGGCGGTGCACGCCCGTGGTCGTCTCCTCGGACACGCCCCGGATGCGGGAGGAGATCTTCGTCCACTTCTGCGAATCGCTTTTGGCGCTCAGGGCCAGGCGATCGAGGACGCAGCGAAATTCCTTGTTGTCCGTCTCCATGGCCAGCAGGGCCGGATTCTGCTCGGCCTTGAAACCTTCGTGCACCAGCAGGGTGGCGTCGCCGCCGTCATCGACGATGAGGTCAGGGCCGGTGCCGTCGGGCCACGTCAGAGCCATCTCCGTGCACCACCAGTACTCTTCCAGGCTCTCACCTTTCCAGGCGAAAACCTTGGCCAGTCCCAACTCCACCACCGCGGCCGCGGCATGGTCCTGGGTGGAAAAAATGTTGCAGGATGCCCAGCGCACGTCGGCGCCAAGGGCGTTCAGCGTCTTGATAAGCATGGCGGTCTGAATGGTCATATGCAGGCTGCCGGTGACGCGCAGGCCCTTCAGGGGCTTTTCGGACCCGTACTTGTCGATGAGGGCCATAAGTCCGGGCATCTCCCGCTCGGACAGCTGCATCTCCTTGATGCCCCACTCGGCCAGGCTCATGTCCTTGACCTTACATTCCAGGGCGGGATCGATGGGTAATGTCATTGTGTCTCCTTCGGTTACGGCAAACAGATATTAAACGGAAAATTCTTCGCGCCGGGCGGTGACGAGCAAAAGTGTCAGCCCCAGATTGACGGGACGGCGCTCGAAACGGATATCCCCGAAACCCGCCCGGTCCAGCCAGGTATGCAGGTCGTCGGGGGCAAACCCGAGCCAGCGGTCCCCATAGCGGGAGCGCAGGGTCTCGTTGTCGTGCAGCAGAAAATCGGCGAGCACGGCGCGGCCGCCCGGACGGATCACGCGGCCCATCTCGGCGACGCCGGCGCCGGGCGAGGAAAGATGATGCAGGACCAGGGACATGACGGCCGCGTCCGCTTCACCGTCTCGCAGGGGCAGATGCTCCAGGTCCCCGATGCGCAGACTGACAGCCGGGCCGTCGGGCAGAAGTTCGGCGGCCGCCTCGAGCATGCGTGACGAATTGTCCACGCCGATGACCTGATCCGCTGCGGCGGTCAGATCCTCCAGGAGAAGCCCGGGGCCGCACCCCAGGTCGGCCACGGTGGCGACCCGGCATTCCGGAACGGCCAGGCAGTCCAGGATGGCCCGCCCCAATTCGAAATCTCCGAGCATCTCGCGGCTCAGACGCTTCCAGTCCGAAGCCACCCCGTCAAAAAAGCGCGTGGTGGAACGCCGCCTCTCGCCCATGACCCGCGCAGCCTCGTCCATGTCCTGGCGATGCTCGGGCACGTCGGCCAGACCTTCCAGCACGGCGCCCAGGAGCGAGCGCGAGCCATTGTCCGCGGCCGCCCGGTAGAACGCCCAGAGGCCGTGACGCTGGCAGCCCACGAGCCCGGCGTCCATGAGGATTCTCAGATGCCTGGAGATGCGCGACTGGCCCATGTCCATGACCTGCACGATCTCGCCCACGTTGAGCTCGTGGCTGGCGAGAACGCCCAGGAGGCGCAGCCTGGTTTCGTCGGCCAGGGCCTTGGTTTGTGTCAGCAGTTTCATGGGTGCGGCGGTTTGATTTCCTATATCAAGATATCCTGATATAGCCGCGCCTACATGCCTTTCAAACAGAGGTCAAGAACCGGCCTTGCCTGACGGCATCAAGATGGATAATCTTTTCAGAATATGAAAAAACGTCAAAAGCGAACCCGCACGGCGTCCGAAGCTCTGGACCTGGTCCTTGGAACGCCGGAGGCCGCCCTGGAACTGGCCCTCGCCAGACTATGGAGGCACTGGCCCGAAATTCTCGGGCAGGACATGGCCGCCATGGTCCGCCCCCTGGGGCACCGCAAGGAGACCATGCTGCTGGGCGCGACCAACTCCATGGTCATGCAGGAATTCTCCTTTTTCTCCCAGACCATTCTGGACAAGGCCAACGCCTTTCTGGGCACAACCTATTTTCACAAAGTCCAGATCGAACTCATGGCCGGCCGCGCGGCCCTGGACGAGCCCCTGCTGCCCCCTATCCCGCCGAAGCCAGTGGCTCCGCGGCCCGAACCCATCGGCAACCTGTTGCCCTGCATGGACCCGTCCTCGCCCGTCACGGCCTGTTACCGTGCCTACGTCAGGCACTTCCGGCCAGATCTCGCCGTTCCGGAGGAATGATGCGCCCCCTTTCCGCCCACACGCTCCCGGCCGTGTTCCTTGTCACCATGCTTCTCGTCCCCATGTGCTCATGGGCGGACGACGCGGTCCTGCGTGACTACATCCCCGGAGGCATCATCACCCGCTTCGAAAAACCCGTGGAATACTGGATCGGCGGACAGGATCGTCTCGAAGGCACATATTACGTTGAGACGGTGGTCAACGAAATACGGCGCATCATCCCCCAACTCGAACTGCGCGAAACCTCCTCGCGCAGTCAGGCTGGCGTGCGCTTCTTCCTGACCGACTCCAAGAAGGAATGGCAGGAGACCATAACCAGCAGCGCCGAGGGCGCGGCGGGCTGGCAGGAGCTGGGGCACCGCATCCGCGGCTTCACGCGCCTGATCGCGTCGCCAACCGGCCGCATCAGGCGGGCCGACATCGTCCTGCACCTGGACTTCCAGACCTCTGGAGGCCAGAAACTCTGGATCGTCCGGCACGAACTCCTGCACGCCCTGGGCATCATGGCGCACCCGAAACACCAACCCGATTCGGTCCTCAACTCCCATCAGGCCCAGGAGGACAAGAACGGTCGCTTTTCCCAGTCCGACATCCTGGTCCTGCGGACCATCTACGACCCGCGCCTTGCGCCCGGAGGGGCGTGGTAGCGAACATTCCATTCGCTTCTTGACAGTCAGGGCCTCTTTCCCTAATGAGGCTTTTCCCTGCTGGGCGATCGTTCAACGGCAGGACAGCGGACTCTGACTCCGTCAAT
>CAZQYA010000010.1:0-34824 GCA_964597325.1 uncultured Desulfovibrionaceae bacterium | reverse complement strand
ACCGGAACAGGCCTGATGCGACCGGATTCCAGCAATACCCTCGGATGAAAGGCATGGATACCCGCCTGCGCGTGGATGACGCGTTCAGAATGCGTCACCAGGAACCTTGCGCCCGACGCCGGCGATTCGCCTCGCCCAGGTGTCATTCCCGCGCAGGCGGAAATACATGCTCCACAGCCTAAGCTCACGAACCGACGTGTGCAGCATTTTCCCTTCCCCGCGAACGCCCTGCACACCGGCCCACGAAAAAATCCCCGCGGGAAATTCCTTCCCGGGGGATTCATGACATCACACCATCAACATGGGTCAAAAAATCATTCGTACCTGGCCCAGTTCAGGGGCTCCTCGTACTGCACGCCAACGACATATCCACCCGTGGAGGACGGGACACACCACTTCACCTCGGCCCGCATGTCCCGGGCCAGACTGACAAGCTCCAGGGGAAGATGGACGGTCATGGTCGCGCCCTTGTCCATGACCTCATGGTAAAGGAAACACAGCCCACCCCGGCTGAAATTGAACACCGTCACAGGAATCGTCCCGGACGAAAGCGACCGGGTGATCTGCGCCATATACTGTTTCTCGTGACGCGGCCATCGCCTGCGGTTGACCTTGGGCAGCATGCCTCCCTCCTTGGTGGAATCGACCTGGATCGAAGCCTACACGTTTTGCCCCCGAAAGGACAACTCACGAATCCCCGTAAATCCGCTTCAATTCCTCTTCGTTCATGGTGAAGGTGTGCTCGGGGCCCGGAAACACTCCCTCCCGGACCTCGCCCGCATAGGCGGCGATGGCGTCCTTGGCCTTGGCGCCAAGCGACTCGAACTGCTTGACGAATTTCGGGGTAAACCGGTCAAAAAGCCCCAGGGTGTCGTGATAGACCAGCACCTGTCCGTCACATGCCGCGCCCGCGCCGATGCCGATGGTCGGGACCGAAAGCTGACCACTGAGAAGCGCGGCAACCTGCACGGGAATGCACTCCAGGACGATCATGAAAGCGCCGGCCTCCTCAAGGGCCCTGACATCGTGCAGAAGCTTCGCAGCGGCCTCGGCCGTGCGGCCCTGGACCTTGTAACCGCTCAGGGCCGTAGCCGACTGCGGGGTCAGGCCCACATGGCCGCAGACCGGAATGCCTGCGCGGACCAGGGCTGCGACCTGTGGAGCGACCTCCTCGCCGCCCTCGACCTTGACGGCCTCGCAACCGCCCTCCTGCACCAGCCGTCCGGCGTTCTCCAGGGCCTGGGCCGGAGAGATCTGATAACTCAAAAAAGGCATATCCGTGACGATGAACGTGCCCCTGGCCCCCCGGCGAGCAGCCCGGGTATGATGGATCATGTCAGCCATGGTCACGGGGACCGTGGAATCGTAGCCGAGCACAACCATACCCAGAGAATCCCCCACCAGGATGATGTCGACCCCGGCCTCCTCAGCGATTTTGGCCGACGGGTAGTCGTAGGCCGTGAGCATGACGATTTTTTCGCCGTCCCGTTTCATCTGGAGGAAGCCGTTCAGGGTTTTCATCAACTGTCTCCGGTAATTTTCTTGATCTGATTGTCGGGGCCGAGCAGAACCACCACGGGCTCGTGGCTGTCGATCTCCTCGGGGGTGAGCTGCACGTAGGAGGCGATGATCACTCGCTGACCGCGGCTGCCCTTGTGGGCGGCGGCACCGTTCAGGCAGATCTCGCCCTTTTTTCCCTGGATGACGTAGGTGGTGAGGCGTTCGCCGTTATCCACGTTGTAGATGTCCACGCGCTCGTTCAGATAGAACCCGGCGGCGCGGATAAGGTCCGGACAGATGGCCACGGACCCTTCGTAATCGACCTCGGCACCAGTGATGGTAGCCCGATGCAGTTTGGCCTGCAGAAACGTACGTAAAGACATTTATTTCTCGAATGGTATATATTTATTGTCAATAAGCCTGGCCCTGCCCAGTCGCAGGGCCACGGCGGCCAGGACGCCGGAGCGCACCTGAACCGTTGTCTCGATGGTCGAGGGATCGACCAGTTCAAGATAATCCAGCCGTCCCGAGGGGATGTTCTTCCGGTAGTAGTCTTCCACGGCTCCTCGCAGACGGGCGGCATCGGTCTCCCCTGCACGAATCATGTCCTCCAGAAGGCACAGGCCTTTCTGGATGTGCGG
Organism: uncultured Desulfovibrionaceae bacterium; assembly: GCA_964597325.1. Lineage (GTDB taxonomy): Bacteria > Desulfobacterota > Desulfovibrionia > Desulfovibrionales > Desulfomicrobiaceae > Desulfomicrobium. The sequence continues at coordinate 32,683 of CAZQYA010000010.1, read as the reverse complement.
CGCCACGGCGCGCTCTTCAGGTGTCAGATAAACATTACGCGAGCTCATGGCCAGCCCGTCGGCCTCACGAATGATGGGCCGCCCCTCCACACGCACGGGGATATCGAGTTCACGTGTCATCTTGCGGATCACGGCCAGCTGCTGCCAGTCCTTTTCACCGAAAGCCGCAAAAGTCGGCTGGACCAGGTTGAAGAGTTTGCAGACCACCGTGGCCACGCCCTGGAAATGTCCCGGACGGGAACGGCCGCAGAGATTCCGGGTCAATTCGGGCACATTGACCCAGGTGCCGTGCTCCGGAAGATACATGTCGGCCTTGACCGGCGTGAACAGCACGTCCACGCCGCATTCCCGGGCCAGGGCGGAGTCGCGTTCGATATTCGAAGGATAGTTTTCCAGATCCTCACCCGGGCCGAACTGGGTGGGGTTGACGAAAATCGAGGTCACCAGGATATCACAGCGTTCCCGGGCCCAGCGCATGAGACTCAGGTGCCCCTCGTGCCAATACCCCATGGTCGGCACGAGCCCGACCACGCGCCCCTCGCGACGCCAGCCAAGCCCCAGCTCCTGCATGGACAAAGGCAATGTGACATGCTGCATTCCGTTCATCTGTCTCCCTCCTCCACAATCATGTCGAAACACTCGCAGCCGCAATCGCAGACGATCTGGTCGCCCTTATGTCGGCCGTCGGGGTCGTCGATGACGTCATGCAGGATACCGGTGACGCTGTCGTACTCGAATTCCATACCGATGACGTCGACCATACCGTACAGGCCGCACTTGCGGCACACGAAATCCCGCGTGTCTCCGAACTTAGCGTGCATTGTCGTCCTCCCGGTATTGGCTCAGGCTCTCCAACTGGATATTCAGAGCCTGCGTGGAAATATGTATCTCCCGCGTGGAAATCCCGAGGGAAACCAGCATGGACACAAGACTCAGGCCGAAAACGATTTTCCCGATGACGACCAGACCGGCGAACAGGGAAAACATGCACAGCACGCATAGAAAAAGACTCAACACCCCGAAGAGCTGCATGCGCCGGATCAGGTTGACCCGAATGCGCAGGTTCTCGATCTGAGCCAGCAGGGACGGCCCGTGGCTGCTTTCATAGCGGTCGTGCAGGGCACGAATGCGCGCCCCCAGGGCCAGGAACCGGTTGGTGTAGGCCAAAAGGACCAGGGAAAGGGTCGGAAAGAGCAGAGCAGGGGTAGTCAGGGTGATGTCCATGTGAACCTTCAGGCTTCGCACCTGGCGCGCAATTCCTCGAGCTCGTCCCAGCGGGTCAGCATGGCGTCCAGTTCGGACTCCAGGACCTCCAGCCGGGCGGCGTGTTCGGCGACGACGGTGTGATCATTGGTGTAGAATCCGGGGTCGTTCAGCTGCTCCTGCAGTACGGCGATATCCCCTTCCAGGGCCTCGATGCGTTCGGGCAGAGACTCCAGTTCCCGGGCTTCCTTCCATGTCAGCTTCATGGCCTTGGGGGCCTTGACCCTCGGAATCTTGGCCGGAGCGGGCGCCGCAGCCTCGGGCTGCGGCCGCTGGCTGAGCCAGTCGTCGTAGCCGCCTGCGTACTCCACCACCCTGCCCCCGCCTTCGAAGACGAGACAGGAAGTCACGGTGTTGTTCAGGAATTCCCGGTCGTGGCTGACCACGAGGACGGTGCCGGGGAACTCGCCAATGAGTTCCTCCAGCAGCTCCAGGGTCTCCTGGTCCAGATCGTTGGTGGGCTCGTCCAGCACAAGGACGTTGCACGGCCGCGTGAAGAGCCGCGCCAGGAGCAGACGGTTGCGTTCCCCGCCGGACAGTACGCCGACCGGGGTCTGGGCGCGTTCCGGAGTGAACAGGAAATCCTTGAGATAGCCGATGACGTGGCGGCGGTTGTCGTTCACGTCCACATAATCCGAGCCTTCGCCGACGATGTCACGGGCGGTCTTGGTCTCGTCCAGGGCGGCGCGCATCTGGTCGGAGTAGGCCACCTCGAGGTTGGTGCCCTGCCGGACCGTCCCTGTGGACGGGGACAGTTCGCCGAGCAGGAGCTTCAGAAGCGTGGTCTTGCCTGCGCCATTGGGGCCGACGATGCCGACCTTGTCCCCGCGCATGACGTTCACGGAAAAATCGCGGATGACCGGAGCGTCGCCCCAGGAATACGAAATGTTCTCGACTTCGAGAACCAGCTTGCCGGTCTTGCGCGCCTCCTGGATCTGCATGGCCACGCTGCCCGTACGCTCTCGGCGCTGACGACGCTCCTGGCGCATGGCCTTCAGGGCGCGCACCCGTCCTTCGTTACGGGTTCGTCGGGCCTTGATCCCCTTGCGAATCCAGACCTCCTCTTCCTTGAGCTTCTGGTCGAACTTGCGCCACAGAGTCTCCTCTGTGGCCAGTACGTCGGCCTTGCGCTGCAGGAACGTGTCGTAGTCGCAGGCCCAGTCCACGAGATGTCCGCGGTCCAGCTCCAGGATGCGATTGGCCACGTGGCGCAGGAACATACGATCATGGGTGACGAAAAAGAGGGTGCTCGGTTCCTTGACCAGGAACTCCTCGAGCCAGATGACGGCTTCCACGTCCAGGTGGTTGGTCGGCTCGTCCAGGAAAAGAATATCGGGTTCCCCCGCCAGAGCGCGGCCGAGGAGGGCCTTGCGCTTCACGCCTCCCGACAGGGACGAAAAACAGGCGTCGGGGTCGAGGCCCAAGTGGGTGAGCACCGTGTCGATCCTGCGCGTCAGGCTCCAGCCGGCCTGCTCGTCGAGCATGCGGTGGGCGCGCTGCAGCAGCTCCGGGTCAACGGAGACGGCGCCGCGGCCATCCAGATGCAGTGCGGCCATGCACAGGCCCGCTTCCCCGGCGCCTGAAGCCACCACCTCGTACACCGTGCCAGTCAGGTCAGCGGGCACTTCCTGGGGCAGGGAGGCCATGGTCAGGCCCTTGCTTCGGCCGACTTCCCCGCCGTCGGGCTGCAGCTCCCCGGCCAGGACGCGCATGAGGGTGGACTTGCCCTCGCCGTTGCGGCCCAGAAGACAGATGCGTTCGCCCGCATGGATCTGCAGGCTGATATCGTCCAAAGTGGGCGGCCCGGAAAAGGACAGGGTGAGGTTGCTTGCGCTGATAAGTGCCATGAAAAAAAGGGCTGGTTGGTTGTTCAGACGCACGACTCGTAGTGAGAAACACCGGGATTGTCCAGAAGGTCCTCAGCGACGAAAAATCCTGGCCCAGCGCAGGATGTTGAACATGCTGGCCAGGGCCTGGGCCAGATACGTCAGGGCGCAGGCCGTGAGAATACGGCTGGCGGCCGCTTCGTCCTCGGGCGGAATATACCGGCCGGCCCGAAGCAACGGCAACGCCCGGGAAAAGCTGGCGTTCAGTTCTACAGGCAGGGTCACGAGATGCACAACCACAGGAATGCCCAGAACGCAGACCGCCGCAACCAGCAGCAGCCGCCCCACGATGGGAACATGCAGGGCCGCGCCCAGAAGGGGGGCGACCATGATGGCCGCGGCGCCGATGCGCTCGGCCCAGATCCCGAAACGCACCAGGGACGTGCGAAAACGCAGCAGGCCGTCGCCGCTCTGGTCCTGCATGGCATGCCCGACCTCATGAGCCGCGATGACCACGGCCGTAAGACTACGCTTTCCGGCCATGGCGGGATTGAGGCGCACGACCTTTTCCAGGGGGTCGTAATGGTCGCCCTTGTCCGTGGTCTCGACCCGCACCCCTTCCAGGCGCAGGTCCCGCACCAGGATTTGGGCCAGGTCGATGCCCGTTCCGGAAAAATACTCCTCCCGGCCGTAGCGGTCGAGCACATGCCGGGCCCACAGACCAGGACCCGCAATGAGGACGACCAGCACCACGAGGAACAGGACGTAGGACATCAGACCTTGCCCACGGGGGCCAGGTAGAGGGCGAACTCGTTCTCGCCGTCCACGCCCAGGAACTCGTCCATGGCCTGCTGATGGAAGGCGGCCACAGCGCAGGTGCCGCAATTCACGGCCTGGGCGGCGAGATAGAGATTCTGGCAGGCGTGTCCGGCATCCAGGGCGATAACGCGATGGGCGGCCTCGAGATAACGCCACTCCATGCGGTAAGGAATCGTGCTCCAGATCAAAACCAGGGGCGCCCGGACCACGAAGGTCTGCATGAGCGCGGCTTCGTGCAGCCGGGCCGTGAAGTCCGGCCCGGCCTCCCGCTCCCGGACCAGGGCATGGTCCAGGGGCAGATAGCGGTACAGACCGCGCGCCAGGCCGTCACAATCCCTTGCCACGACATAGGTCTCCAGCGCGTGCCGGCACCCGGCCGAAGGCACCGTCCGGAACACGGCAGAGGCGCTGCCCTTTCTGCGAACGCCTTGCACCGCCCAGAGCAAAAAGCCCAGTTCATCCATGGAAACGGACTCCTCCCGCCAGGCCCGGTGGCTCTTGCGCCCGGCCATGGCCCGGACCAGGTCCATGCGCCCTGAAAAATTCGCGCCGGGAGAGGCCGGCAGGTCAATGCGCTCCTGATCCTCCCCCGGAGGCTTCTGCACCGGCGGCGCCGCCACCCCACGATTCTGATCCGAAAGAGAAAAATCAATGCTCAGGCGCAGGTCATCCTTGAGAAAGGCACGCATGGACTGCATGTCGGGAATTCGTTTCGTCATGTCGCATCCTCCGGTGTAAGGATCGTGGCCCCCTCCTGGGACAGAATCAGACGGCGGTAATAGGCCAGGACCAGACAGGTCATGGGCAGCGCGATCAGCAGTCCGAGAATGCCCAGGAGCTTGCCCCAGACCGAAAGGGACAGGAGAATGACCGCAGGCGAAAGTCCCATGGCCTTGCCCAGAATGCGCGGCACGAGAACCGCATCCTGGGCGACCTGCACCACCGCGAAAACAAGCCCGGTCAGACCCAGGACGATCCAGAAGGACTGCCCTGTCTCCAGAGCGTGAATGGCGGCCAGAAGCACGGCCGGGATGAGCCCCACCAGTTGCAGATAGGGCACAAAGTTGAGCAGGCCCACGAAAAGCCCGAGCAGAATACCCATGGGCAGCCCCACCAGGGAAAAGCCCGTGGAGAAAAAAACGATCAGAATGGCCACGATGGTCGTCTGACCGCGAAAATAACGGTTCATGGCCTGGTCAAACTCGACCACGAAGGAGATCACGCCCTCCCGGTACTGGGGCGGGATCAGCTCCTTCCAGGCCACGCGCACCCGCTGGAAATCCATGAGCAGAAAAATGAGGTATAACAGAACCACGGCCGGGACCACCAGGGCCATGACCAGGCTGTAGGTGCCGGTGATGATGCCCATGAGCCCCGGCAGGATGCGGCGCAGAGCGGACTGTGCCATAGAGATGAAACTGTCCGTGCGAAAAAAATCCTGCACTTCTGGGGTGTTGATGTAATCACGCAGGGCCTGCCAGATGTCCGGGGGAAGACGCCTGGCCGCGGCCTCGGCCAATTTGGAGTTGCTGACCAGGTCGGAGATGAGGCGCCCCATGTGCGCCACCTCCCGGCCGACCAGGGGCACGACCAGCCAGCATACGGCCGCCAGCACCAGGATGAGCAGCGTCAGGGTCAATCCGATGGCCAGTCCCCTGCTCTTCACGTAGTCCTGGACCAGGAGCACCACGGGATTGATGATATAGGCCAGGAGCAGCGCCACGGCGAAGGGCACCAGCACGTCGCTCAGATAACCAAGCGTCATGACGATACCCCAGAGCAGGCCGGCGGCCAGGGCCATACGCACCACGCGGTCGAAGGAATACGGTGTGTCGTCGAGAATCATGAACCCTCCTGCGGCTGTGCGGACGCGCGGCACACGGGCGCGCCGCTCACGGTCTTGCTAGCAGACTCCCTTCCACCTTGGAAGTCCGCAAGTCCTCCTCCCAGGATTTACATTCCCGTTGCACGCCTTTTGATATGCCCCCTGGCCAGCGTGCCCGCAGCAGCCCCGAACCCTTCCGGAACCAGACCGGCTCATGTGCCGGTCCCGGCCCCATGGCGTGTCTTGCCATACAGCCATGCCTTGACTACAATACGTGACTTAATTTTTCCAGGGAGTACCGCACATGTCCTTCGCCCCGACGTATTTTCACACTTTTCTCAATACCTGCGATACGAACAAAGACAGACTGGCGTTCATCTACCGCCTGGGCGAAGACGAATTCCGAGTCACCTACGAAAAATTCTTCGAGGACGTGCTTATCCTGGCGCGGGCCTTCAAGGCCAACAAGGTCCGTCGGGGAGACAAGGTCTTCCTGCTCTCGGACAACCGCTACGCCTGGATCGTCACGGACCTGGCCCTGCAGGCCCTGGGCGCCGTCAGCATACCCCGTGGTTCCGATACACCGCCGAGCGAGATCGAGTTCATCGTCAACCACTCGGAAGCGGAGTTCCTCATTCTCGAAACCGAGAAACTCTACAAATCCTGCCAGCAGCTGATCAAATCCCTCAAACCCAGGGGGCTTTTCATCATCGTCGGCGAAGAAAAGCACTCCTGGTTCGACAAGGCCGTCTCCTACACGGAACTGCTCTCCAACCGCACCATCGAACCGCGCGACATCGAGTGGTTCACAGGCCTGGCCGAAAAGATCACCCCCGACGACCTGCTGACCATCATCTACACGTCCGGCACCACGGGCACGCCCAAAGGCGTGATGCTGTCCCATTCCAACATCATGCACAACGTGCGCACCCTGCCGCCGCTGATCGAACTGGGCGGCGAGGATGTCTGGGTCTCCATCCTGCCCACCTGGCACATCTTCGAGCGCACGGCCGAATACATCGCCATAGCCTGCGGCAGTTGCCTGGTCTACTCGTCCATCCGCACCTTCGCCTCGGACCTCGAGACCTATAAGCCCACGCTGGTTGCCACGGTGCCCCGCATCTGGGAGTCCCTGTACTCCAAGATCACCTCGGGGCTGAAAAAGAAGGATCCCAAAAAAGCAAAAATATTCGACCTGCTGGTCAAAATATCAGCCGAATACCGCCGCAACCGCCGCATTCTCAAGGACCAGCTGCCCGTATTCGAGAAAAAACCCTTCCCGGTGCGCTGGGGCTCCAAGCTTCGCGCCGCCGTGACCAACATGTTCCTTTTCCTGCCCAATCAATTGGCCCTGAAGAAATTCACCATGGTCCAGGACAAATTCGGAGGACAGCTCAAGGCGGCCATCAGCGGGGGTGGCAGCCTGCCCTCATTTCTGGACGAATGGATCGACGCCATCGGCATCCGCATCATCAACGCCTACGGCATGACGGAATGTTCACCCGGCATTGCCGGACGGGGCCTGAACTGCGAAATCTTCGGCACCATCGGCCCGCCCGTGGGCGAGACCGACCTGCGTATCGTGAACGACCAGGGCGAGGAAATGCCGAACGGCGTAGAAGGCGAAATTCAGGTTCGCGGCGCCCAGGTCTTCAAAGGATACTACAACAACCCCGAGGCCAACGCCACAGCCTTCACGACGGACGGCTTCCTGCGCACAGGCGACCTGGGCAAACTGACACTGACGGGAGAACTGGTCATTACGGGACGGGCCAAGGAGATCATTGTCCTGGCCAACGGCGAGAACGTGGACCCCACCAATATCGAGGCCACCCTGTCCATGTTCCCCTTTGTCCAGGACGCCGTCCTTGTCGGCCAGGACAAGAAGGGCCTTGGCGCGCTCATTGTCCCGGACCTGGAAAAATTGCGGGAGTTCGTCTACGAAAAATACAACCAGGTGCTCGGTGAAACCGAAGGAGACCTGCACGACAAGCAACTCCTGGACCGTCTGCGCGAAGAAATGAACAAACTCCTCAACGCCAAGAAGGGCTTCAAGCCCTATGAAAAACTCCAGAATATCCATTTCCTGGACAAGGAATTCACCCTTGGCGAAGAACTGACCAATTCCTTCAAGAAAAAGCGCCACGTCATCGAAAAGAAATACAAGGACATCATCAACCGGCTGCTGAAATAACCGAAGCGAAAAGGACACACGGCGCCGTCTGGCCCAGAAACCGCACAAGGAAATCCCATGTCGTCTTCCGAACGATCCTCCCGGAGAAACCGGACCTCGCCTTCAAGCAGCAGCCGCAGACACCATGACCGGGCACTGCACGTGCTCATCCTTTTTCCCCTGGTGCTGCTGGCGTTCCTCTTCGGCGGGGCCAGGCCCTGGATATGGCAGGGAGTGGCGGGCCTTTTCTTCCTTGCCCTGGCCGGCTGGAGCCTGCGGCACGAATTCGTCGTCCCCTCAGGCGGGGCGCGCAAGGCGCTCATGGCCGCAACATGCCTGCTGTTCATCCCCCTGGTCCAGGCCCTGCCCCTGCCTGCCGGTCTGCAGGAACTCCTCTCCCCAGCCAGAGCCGTCTGGACAAGAGGGCTGCAGGAATTCGGAAACGTCTATTCCACGTCCCTGAGCTACGACCCACTGACCACCTGGATGCAGTTGATCTGGTGGGCCTTCCTCCTGGTCTTTGCGATTCTTCTTCACCGGGCCATGACCCATCAGGCCCCAAAATTCCCCACCTGGCTGCTGCACGCCCTTTTTCTCCTGGCGGGCTTTGAGGCCCTGTACGGCATCCTGCAGGCCCTCATTCCTTCCCTGGGCGTCCTGTGGGACATCGACCAGGGCACGGGCCTCGCCGGCCGGGGTTACGCTCGGGGAACATTCATCAACCGCAACCATTTCGCGGCGTTCCTGGGGCTTTTGTGGCCCCTGCTGCTGGCATACCTGCTCATCATCAAAACCCCGCGCAAGATGGAGTTCATTCTCGGCAAACGGGAGCGGGCGCAGGTTCTCATGCAGAAAAAAATCTTCGGCATCTTCTGTCTGGGACTGGTTGTACTCGGTCTGGTCTTCAGCCAGTCGCGCGGCGGCATTCTGGCGGCCCTGCTGTCCTTCACCCTGCTTTATGTGTTCGCAGGAATGCGCCAGCGGCGCGTGGCCATCGCGCTTGTATCGTGTTGGCTGGTCATGTTCGGATACGGTGCGATCATCGGGTTCGACAACATCATCGACCGCTTCATGATGACCGAGCAGGGCGCTTCGGGCAGGCTGGAACTGTGGCAGGACGGCTGGACAGCCGCCATGGACCATCCCCTGACGGGCACCGGCCTTGGTACCTATCCTTCCGTAGGCAGGGCCTATCAGAACGCCATTGATCCACAAAGGCGGGCGCACCATGCCCACAACGACTATCTGGAGACGACCGTTGAGCTGGGCCTGCCCCTCGGCGCAGGTCTCATCATCGGGCTCTGGGGCCTCTGGTGGTATAGGGCGTCTTTCCTGTGGCGCAGGAGGACGACCATGGACCCCGACCGCCTGATCCTGGCGGCGGGATCCCTGGCGGCCCTGGGCGGCTACATGCTGCACGCCTGGGTGGAGTTCAACAACGCCATTCCTGCCAACCAGCTGGCTGCTGTCATGGTGGCCGTGTTCCACTTCAGCATCACGCGAGAACCTCCTGAGCCGCAAAGCAACACGGAAATACCGGGCCATTGATAAACGCTGATCGGTTGCGCCGACAAAAAAAAGCCAGTCCGCTTATGTATACGTAATATACTGCGCGGCCTGGCTTTTTTCGCTTCCATGCATCTCGCCATTTTTCAACAGCCTGCAAATTCTGATTTTTTCAGCAATCAGACACCGGAGCCATCCTGATCTGAAGACAGTCGGCAGGATTGCTGCGCCCGGCCGCTTTCTTCAAGAAACACGCGTGCGGATTTCATCCCGCGGGACATCGCCTTTTTGCAACGTGGCGGATGGAAATGGTGCTTCACGGATCGTCGAGAGTGCGCCGGGCAACGGATCAACGGAAGGAATAGACCAGATTGCGGACCCGATAAGTTTCACCGGATGGAACCAGATCCATGGACAGGGAACCTCGCGAGGCAATGCTGCGTCCGTCGGCGTAGGATCCGAGCAGGTGAAACCTGCCCTCGAAAAGCACGCCGTCGTCATGGATGGTCCAGCGCTCGACGTCGATACGGTAGTCCGCCACCGAAATTTCACGAAAATTCTTCTGATAAGCGGAAAGAAGCGATTTGACAGGCTTGCTGTTCTCCCTGGCCTGCGGGGTGAAATGCGCCATGAAGGCGAACAAATCTCGTTTGGAGTAGTCGGATGCATAGGTATCCAGAAAACCCATGAGGCGGGCCTCCACAACGGCCACGTCCACCACGGGCGCAGCGGCAACCAGGCTGTCCGGCCGGGAAAGGGATTTCTTCAGGGGCTTTTCCGAAGCATCGGGACTAGAGGCAACATTTCCGGTGGGGCGACGCTTCTTTTCCAAAGAATCCGGCTCAGAAGCGGGCGTATCTGGAGTCAGGGGCACCCGCCCGGCGCTCGCCTCCGCGTTCTTCTGCGACTCCCAGGCATCATCGGTCCGGCCGTCCGTCGCTTCACCAACGCGGCGTGCCGCAGGCCCGGCCGCATCGCGCGCTTCCCTGCGCGGTTTCGGGGACTCGGCAGGAGGCTGGGAATCAGACTGTACGGTGTTCTGCCGATTTGAAATCCCGGCAACAGATGGCGTGTCGAGCTGCGCAACCCCTTGGGATTTCGGGGCCTCAGCGGAGGAATGGGGATCAGGCTGGGCAGAGGCCTTCGGTCTGGGGGCCTCAATGACGGGCGCCACGTCGGGCAGAGATTTGGACAGGGGTTTCGAAACCCTGGCAACGTCCTGGGATTCCGGCTGCGACGGCCCGTCTCCGGAACGGCTTTCCAGGGGCGATGCACCCTGCCCCGTGGAAGCCGAATGCGCCTGACGCCCTGAAACCGCGTCAACGTCGGTCCCGACCGGAGACGCCGGCTTGATCCGTACCGACCGCAAAGGCTCCCTCTCAAGGGCCGCAGCCAATCCTGGCCCGCCTGGAGGAGCGGAGGAATCGGCTGCGGAGGAAACGGTTACCGCTGCCGGACGAACGCCTGGCTCCGCACCGTGCGCATGGGCATCCAACAACGCGTCGGGCCGTGCCCCAGACTCGTGCGACCTTTTCATAACGCCTGCGTCCTGGGCGATCCGGGCCGCGCCTTTCCCGTCTGCGGTCGCATCCCCCCCCGGAGCCGACGAAGAGTTCAGGGAAAGCGGCTCCCTGACTCCAGTATCCGCGGCACTGAGTGCCTGGTTGCCGCTGCCCGTGACGGAAGCGGCGTCACGCGACAGAGACCGTGACCGGGGACGCTGAACAAGCAGATCCGCAAAGCTTACGGCCAGCACGAGAAAGGCCACCACAAGGCCCAACGGAAGAAGATGGCGCATGCGCCTCCAGGCCGAAGGCCGGGGCTCGTCGCACGGGGGCTCCTCCCAGACGGCCGCCCCTTCGCCAGGTCCGAAGCCGACGGTTGCTGATTGATCGGAAACCATATCGTAAGCGGCCTTGAGCTGTTGGAAACGCGTCGCGGCTTTAGGATCGTCCTGATTGAGGTCGGGATGGCACTGCAGGCAGAGTCGGCGGAATGCGGATTTAACGGTGTCGGTATCGGCCGTCGGCTCGACGCCCAGAATTTCGTAGGGGTCGCCGCCAGGTAAGGACTGTCCCGGAAAAAGGGAAGCCACCGCCCACAGCCGGGCGCGCAGCAGTGGCTCGGGTACGCCGTACCGCCTGCAGAACTCGACACACTGGGCCGTGAGCATCTGTCCCTGCAGCAACGTCCGGGTCATGGACCGGGCTTCCTCGACAACCCCCTGATCCGCAGTAGCGCGATGGATAAAAGCGTGCACGCCCGGTTCTTCCGCAACGAGGCGGACAAGCCGCTGCAACGGCGGCTCGAACCCCGGCCGGGAGACGGACGAAGAGGACGTCCTAGGGTTTGGCGTCTGTCTGGACCAGTTCCACGGCATCGATCCACAGGTCTCCGGCTATCTTGTTGTCGAACTTCAGGCTCTCGTTCCGACGCACCCCTAGCCGGGCCATCTGGCACTCTCCGGGCGTCTCGAAAGCAAGGGTTTCCGTCTGCCAGTCCCAGGAATCCGTCCGGTCCGGCACCTGAACCCGAAGGCCGGGGCAGTCCACACCGCGCACCTCCAGAAACAAGCCGCGATCCGTGGTAAGTCGCTCTCCTTTCCAGGCAAAACGCAACTCATAGGACGTATCGGGCTTGATGGGCACATACTGCCAGAAATGATCGAACCGCAGGTTGCTGGTACCAAGGAGATGAAATCGCATGACATGCCCCCGGTCCTTGTGCCGACGGCCGTCACGTTTGATCTCGATTCCCTGTGGCCGCCCCTGCCTCCAGCCGAAGGCTCTGCCCATCAAGGGCTCCTCGAAGGAGCCGTTGGCAACGAGGGTGCCGCCGGACAGGCCGGAACGGTTCCAGATATCCACGGCTTCGGCCCACTTCTTGTTCCTCAGAAGAAATTCAATGAACCGTATCCGTCCCTCGTCATCGAGGCGGGCTTCGGGATCCGCTTCGAGCACGGGGTACAATTGGAGCGAGGCGTCCACGGCCCTGCGGTTCATGCACTCCTGGAACACCGTCCATCTGTTGACCGAAGTCGCATGGTCCAGAACCATGGGCCAATCTCCCCAGAAGTTCAACGCCAGTTCCACGGCTTCCTGACGATAACGCGGCAGCCGCTCCAACACGAAGTTGAAAGTCTCGCCGAAGCGGACATCATCACCGCTGTCCGAGGCAAGGAGCAACTGATGCCAGCGCCACGCCGTGGACGGGGGCACGTTCTCCAGCAGAAATTCACGCAGGGACTCGGCCCGGGGCGTCTCCCCGCGACGCAGTTCCAGCCTCGCCAAGGCGAACCAGCCACCGAAAAGCAAGGGATTGCGACCCACCGCCTGCCAGTAATTGTCCATGGCCGCAGCCGAGTCCATGTCGCGGAAACGGGCAGTGTCCCCGCGCACAATCCACGTCTGGGCCCAGGGCGCCATCCACGAACTGTCCAGGACAAACTCCCTGTCCTCGGCCGCAAACCGCGATGACCCGAAAGCCCAGTACAGCAGAAGCAGGCCAGTGGCGAGACAGACTCCCGCCGTAACCAGACGCCGTGCAGTCATGCGCTCCCCCTCCGCAGGGCCGAAAGCCTTCTAGGACGCACCCGGGACCTCAAGGGGCTCGGAATCCTGGGGCAGTTCGGGTTTTCCGTCACCATAGGAGTACGAATGGTAGTAATATTTATAGTACTTGGAGTAGTATCCCCCGTACCTGCTCTGCACATCGAGACGGTTGACGATGGTGCCAAGCAGACGGGCGTTGATGTTGGTCAGAGAACGCTTGAAGAGACGCAGGGCCTGACGGTGGGTCTTGCCCAGGGTGGAGACCAGGATAACGCCGTTGACCAGGCTCCCCAGCACCAGGACGTCGGCGAATCCGACCGCCGGCGGTCCGTCGATGATGATGCGATCGAAGACGGTGCTGAGCTTTTCCAGGCACATGCGCATACGCTTCGAGGCAAGAAGCTCGGCCGGATTCGGCGGGAGCAGACCGGCGGGCAGGAAATAGAGGTTCTTCTGCCCGGTGTTGCGCACCACCTCTTCAAGACTCTTGGTGCCGATGAGCAGCTCGCTCAGACCGCCCGTACGGGGCCCTGTCGAGGTAAAAACCTTGTGCAGGCGCGGACGACGGAGGTCCGAGTCGATGATAAGCACCTTGTCGCCGGCCGCGGCAAAGGCCTGGGCCATGTTCACGGCGATGGTCGACTTGCCCTCGCCCTCGGTGGTGCTGGTCACGAGCAGGGTGCGTGTCCCCCCCTCGGCGGCCGTGGAAAGCTGAATGGAGACACGCGTAGTGCGGATGGCTTCGGAGAAACCAGCCCGCGGCTCCTTGACCACCAGATGATCCAGCTGGTCCCTGTATTTCTCCTCGGCCTCGGGCAGCACGCCGAGAATGGTGATACCGAAACGGTCGGTGATCTCGTCCATGCTCTTGACCGTGTTGTCCAGGAACTCCAGAAGGAAGGCGGCGGCGATGCCGAGCATCAGGCCGATGCCGATGGCCAGCAGCAGATTGAGCTGAATCCGTGGCTTATCGGGTCTGACGGGCAAGAGCGCGTGGTCCACGACCTGAATATTACTGATGTCTGCGCCCACGGTGGCGTCGATCTCCTTGACGCGCTGCAGCAGGGACTGATGGATTTCCTTGTTGGTCTCCACCTCGCGCTCGAGGATCTTGTATTGGGTGGCGCGATCGTTCAGATCGAGAGCTCTGGTCTTGGCCAGCTCTGCCTGCTCGCGCAGGGACCCCTCGTTCTTGACGGCCACGAGATAGTCGTTGTGGATGCCTTCGAGGATACGGTTTTCCTCGGCGGCGATCTTGCCTGCCACGTCGTCCAGCTTGGCCTTGAGCCGCTTGGCCTCTGGGTACTCGGGCTTGAAGACCACGAGCAGATCCTCGTATTCGGAGACCAGTTGCACGTACCTCTGGCGCAATTGCTGAATAAGCTCGTTGTTGATGACCATGGGCAGGGCCGAAACGCCGGATTCCCTGGCCTGTGTGTCGAGGGCCTCCTTGGTCAGCCGGGCGGCATGGGCCTGAGCCAGGGCCGTATTGATCTCCTCGAGCTGTTTGTAAACAAGGTTCATGCGGCTATCGAGAGACACGATGCCGGCTTTCTGGGCGAAACGGTTCAGCTCGGATTCGGACTTCTCCAGACGGATCCTGGCCACATCGACCTGCTTCTGCAATTGCTCGTTGGCCAGAGCCGCCGCTCCGACCTTCTTGTCCATCTGCCAGGCGATAAAAGACCTGATCAGCGTGTTGACCACATCCCGCGCCAGGGCCGGGTTCTGGGAGGAAAAAGCCATATTGAGAATGGTCGTGTCCCGTTCGGCCTTGATCTCAAGATTGTCCGCAAATGTCTTGATCAGACGCTGCTGGGTTCCGGCGTCTTCTGTAGCCTGGTCCCTGTCGCCCTGCCCCCGACCAAGCAGTGCGGCCAGGCCCTGGCGAATGCCGTCAAGAAGCCCCGGGCCTTCGGAATCATCGCCGGCAATAGCCGTGTTGAAGTCGGGGTTCTCGACCAGGTCGAGGTTCTCAATGACACGCCAGGCCAGGGAGTCGGACGTCAGCAGCTTGGTCTGGGTATTCATGAACTCACGGGTCTGGGTCTGGGGAACGGCCATGTCCTCGAACTTGGTAATCTTGGGCGGCTGGAGATTGAATTCCAGGCGTCCCGTGGCCTTGTAAATCGGGGTCATGGCCAAGGTGACAATGAGTGTGGTGACAAAGACCACGAAGAGCACACAGCCGATGAGCCACTTACGCCGGATGATGACGTCCAGATAGTCACGCAGATCGATCTCGTCGTCCATCTGCGGAGGCGTTTCCCGAAATTCTGTGGAGGGAAGCGTTGTCTGCCCGATGCGAGCGGGCGGCAGGTTGGGCGTGGCGCCCTCAGGAAGAGGCTCGAAGTGTTCCTTGTCGGACATAAATCAAGATCCTTATCATTGTGGGAAGGTTTGGTATTAAATCGCCTCTCGCCTATCCATGCCGCACGAATTTTGTCAACTCCGGATAAAATAGTTTTTTGCTTGACACGGGGGGCTTTTTCGGTGTTTAACTCGAACTGTCTAATGAATAATAAGTAGGGTTGCTCAACTAATACCTACTCAAACAAGCATTTTTGCTCACAGGACAATGGAGGATCACATGACAAATTTCCGGAAAATATGTTTCTTCCTGGCTGGCGCCCTGCTTCTCGCCCAGCCCGTGCTGGCCGGCCCCCTTCTGGTCCCCCAGGGCTCCGTGAAGCTTCTGGCCAGCGGAACCGTGGTGGACAAGGAAATGCCGGCTCCCGCGGGCGCCCTCATGGCTTGCAACGGCCAGTGCTACATTGAAGCCAACGGCCTGCAGCTCATGGGTTCCGACAAGACCGTTTTCGCCGTGCACGAAGAAAACGACAAGTTCTCCGTCATGGTCCAGGAAGGCAATGTTGAATTCGCCCTGAGCGCCGACGCCAAACCTGTCGAATTCAAGACCCCGTTCGACAGCGTCGATGCCAAGCCATACATGGTTCCCACTGCCTCCGACTCCGTCGTCCGCGGCAACCTGAAGGTAACCAAGGAACGCGCCGTGCTGACCCTGACCCAGGGCACCCTCGAGCTGACCAACTCCGACGGCCAGAAGCTCATCCATGCCGGCAACACGCTGGTCATGGCCCAGGCTGAAGTCGGCGGTGCAGTCGGAACGACCATTGGCGCCACCAGCGCCGCCGGTGCCGGCATAGCCCTTGGTGGCGCAGCCGCCATCGCCACTGCCGTCGGCACCACGGACCAGGACAACGACGTCAGCCCCTTCTAGCACTGACATCCTTTCGAATCCGGGGCGGTGATTGTTTTCACCGCCCTTTTTTATTGTCTTCTTCGGGTCCCTTGTGTCAGGCTGTCCACAAATGTATGGTGCTGCCCAGATCACTGCCGGATGAACTCCGACGGAAGTTTCATGACCTCGAATTACACATCAAAACGTTAAGGAATCCTCAATGAAAACCGCTTCGTACCGCCCGGTCCCGCACGGCCGCAGCGGCGGCAGGATGGTCCGTACTCCCCGGTTTCTGACACCGTTTCTCCTGGTCGTTCTGGCTTTTAGTCTGCTCGCCTGCGGGGCCAAGGGTCCGAAGGTGACCACGGACATCGAGCAGCTCGCAACGACTTCCGGCGAAGGCGACAACGCCATGGAAGTGGCTGAACTCAACAATCAGCTCTATGCGTCCTTCACGGCCACCCCGAGCTACGAGGACTATGTCATCGGCGGCGGCGATCTCATCCAGGTCAGCATTTTCGAGGCACCGGACCTCAACACTGAGAGCCGGGTCAGCGCCAGGGGCGGCGTTACTCTGCCCCTGTTGAGTACGGTCGAGGTGGCAGGGTTGTCCGTTCGGGAGGCGGAACAACTCGTTGAGGGACTGTACAGGGAAAAATATCTCCAGAATCCGCACGTGACCATCTTCGTCAAGGAACAGTTCGGCTCCAAGATAACCCTCATGGGCTCCCTCAACAAACCCGGAACGTACGATTTCTACGCGCGCATGAATCTTATGGATGTGCTGGCCCTGGCCGAAGGGCTCAGCGAAACAGCCGGACGCATCGTCCAGATCCGTCGCAAGTCAGATTCCGACCAGCCTTCCCAGGCACTGATCATCGACCTGGACCAGATGGTCAAGGAAGGGCGCGAGGAACTCAACGTCGCCATCAAGGGAGGCGACGTCGTCTATGTGCCTGAAGCAGGCTCGGTGTACGTGGACGGTGCTGTGCGCAAGGCCGGCTCCTACCCCATTCGTCAGGAGATGTCCGTTCAGGAGGCCATCGTTGCGGCCGGCGGCCTGCAGTCCTACGCCGACCCCAAAAACGTGAAGCTGGTACGCTACGTTGGCAAAGGCAAACGCGAAGTGGCCAAACTGTCCATCGACGACATGCGCCGGGGTGAAGCTGCGGAACTCAAGATCCAGGACCGCGACGTCATCTTCGTGGAATCGAGTCCCGCCAGCGCCTTTTTCCAGGGCTTGCGCCTGAATCTCGGCACGGGTCTGCTTGGAGTGGGCTACTCACCGCCAGCCCAGTAGTCTGCGGGACGCCCCGCTGCCCCGGGGTACTGCTCCCCGGATAAAGCCATGACGCGCCACCACGGCAGTCATGGCTTTTTTCGTGCATCGCAGGGGAAACGGACGTCCGTTTCACGCACTGACGCTTGAAACACAAAGAAGCCTCAGCCACCTGTCGGACCTGATAATTCTCCCGCACATCAATACAACTAAGTAGTTTTTTTTGACGCCGATCCTAATTGCTCCGAATTGACTCATCCCCGGAAAATTGATTTCTCATGACACGTTTCCGTGCCGTACCGGACAGCCCCGTCTGTATGTCCACGGCTTTTTGCCATGTCCTGGCAAAAGGCGTCGCTGACAGCGCCGCCGCGGGAACCGTCAGTCGCCAATTCACATTCCAACGGAGGGTCACATGTTCAGATTGCACAAATTATTCGCGCTGCTTGCCGTGTACGGGCTGCTCTGCCAGCCCCTGTTCGCGGGGATCGGGGGCGCACCGCGACTCATTCCCCAGGACAGCATCACGCTCCTGGATTCCGGAGTGGAGGTGGACCAAGAAATCCCGGCTCCTGCCGGGGCACTCATGGCCTGCAAAGGTCAGTGTTATATCGAATCTGAAGGAATGCAGCTCATGGGTGCCGACGGCACGGTCTTCGCCGTCCAGGAGAACGCCGACCTCTTCTCCGTCATGGTCCGGGAGGGCAGTGTCGACTTCGCCCTGAAAGCCGATGCCAGGCCGGTGGAGTTCAAAACGCCCTTCGACACCCTGACCGCCAGTCCCTATACGGTCCCTGTCGGGAATGAAGCCGTCATCCGCGGCAACCTGAGCGTCACCAGGGAAAAGGCGGTCCTGACTCTGGCCCAGGGCGCCCTGAACGTCTCCAGTCCCAATGGGGAAGTCCTGCTGCATTCGGGCAATGCCATGACGCTCGCACAATACAGCGCCGGAAGCTCCTCCGAAGACTCATCCCTTTCGGGAGAAGACATGACCGGCATTGTCGTCGGTGCCGCAGCGCTTGGCATCATTGGAGTTGCCATCGCCGCCCTCTCCTCTGGAGGCGGAGGTGGAGGCGACGACGACAGCAAGGACGTAAGCCCCAAATAATGTAATCGTCCCTGTCCGGAATATTTACTTCGATCGCCAAACACAAATCCGGTGCGGGGATCAACATTCCCGCATCGGATGCATCACGAGATCGCCGTATTTCAGCGCCCGCCTTGTCAAGATACAGAGACAATTCCAATATGGAACAGGCCATAGCCGAAACGTGTAAAGGATCGCCACGGGCAACCTGATGCATACCCTGCCGCCCATACCATAATAATGACAACCAGAAACACCACAAGGATCAAAGCCGTGCAGACCCTGACCAGCACATCCTCAGCCTGTGAGCCAGCATTGGACTATACAGCCGAACACATTCGAGCGTTGCGAACGCGGTTGCAGCTGACTCGAAACATATTTGCCGCCTGTCTCAACATCAGCGA
The DNA here is from genome assembly GCA_964597325.1 of uncultured Desulfovibrionaceae bacterium. Classification (GTDB taxonomy): domain Bacteria; phylum Desulfobacterota; class Desulfovibrionia; order Desulfovibrionales; family Desulfomicrobiaceae; genus Desulfomicrobium. The sequence continues at coordinate 13,748 of CAZQYA010000010.1, read as the reverse complement.
ATCAACTCTGCAGAAATGGGAATATGGAGAAAAAAGGCCAAAGGGAGCGGCCCTGCGACTTATCAGCATCATCGACCGCAAAGGTATCGACGTTCTGCTTTAACTACTACCCGACACGTACTTTGACGGCACGACAAAAAAAGTCGCCGTGAACTGCCTGTCCCGGCCGACCTTTCTCTGAAAATCCCACGCGGGAAAGTACCAGCTTACAGCCACGTTCCAAGCTGTACCGCGACTCAAAAACAAGGGTCCAGTCCGGCCGAATCAGTTCCGGCGGCGCAAAAAGCTGAACCAACTCCGCTTCTTCCTGGCAGGAGGCGAAGGGGTGAAATCACGCAGATCCAGGGCCTCGCCCTTCAGCACCGCCAACGGGTTTGTCTGCACGAGACGCCGGCCCCCTTCTTCTCCCACAACCTCTGCCGCCGCACGCACCGCCTTGGCCAGGAGGGGGCGACGGGCCCTCGTACCATGACTGTCGCTGGCCAGAAAATGAACCAGATGATGTTCAAGCAGCAAGCGGCAGAGATCCGCAGTTTCGGGACCGAGACGCCCGAGAAGACTCGAGGCCGTGATCTGCACAGCCACGCCCATGCCCACCCAGGCATGCAGACGCGCCGGGTCGCGCTGGATGTAGTCGTAGCGTTCGGGGTGGGCCATGACCACCCTGTAGCCGCGCTGATTAAAGTTCCAGAGATAGTCGTCAATGCCCGGAGGTGGGACCGCTCCCGGCAGTTCAAGGAGCACCCAGGGCCCACCGTTCAGGGTCCCGAGCCGTCCTCCTTCGAGGCCCGCGTCGAGTTCGGCATCGAGGCTCAATTCGCTTCCGGCCCAGACCTCCAGGGGTATCCCTTCGGCTTGCAGCCTGGCGCGCAGAGCCGCCACAGCCTCCTTGATGCCGGGACGCTCATTGGGCCAGATCATGGGATGCCAGTGCGGCGTGCAGATCATGCCCCGGATGCCGTCAGCCGAGGCCATGCGCGCCATGGCCACGGACTCGTCCATGTTCCGCGCGCCGTCATCGATCCCGGGCAGCATATGGCAGTGAATGTCGATCATGATTGCATTATCCAATGTCAGAAAAAAATACGCGGACGGGCCGGCCCTGTGCCGGTCCGCAACGATGCATGGAGACGCTGCGCGTCCCCCACCGGATTATGAAACACGTGCCCCGGTGATTGTCCAGTCCCACGGCGGGAAATTCACGAAACCGGCAGGGGTGGCAAGGCGAATGGATGGTCTGCGAACACGGTGAAAAATCAAAGCCTGGCGCCGCAGTATTTGCAATGGACCGCATCGGCGTCATGTCCTTCCGCCCCGCATGATTCACAGGCCTGGGTCGAGACGCGCCCTGAAGAAGCGCGGGAAAGCTCGACCGTGACAATGCCGGTCGGGACCGCAATGATGCCGTAACCGAGAATCATGACCACGGCGGCCAGGGCCTTTCCAAGAGGGGTGATCGGAGAAATGTCGCCATACCCCACCGTGGTCAGAGTCACTATGGCCCAATACACAGCCTGGGGGATGGAGGTGAAGCCCGATTCCTCGCCCTCGATCATGTACATGAGCGAACCCAGGACAACGACCAGCGTCAGCACCGTGAACAGGAAGACGGTGATCTTGCGCCGGCTGCTGCGCATGGCCGCGGTCAGCTGCCTGGCCTCCTTCAGATAGTTGGCAAGCTTCAGAACCCTGAAAATGCGCAGCACGCGCAGTACCCGGATGACCAGCAGATACTGGCTCCCCGGCACCACCAGGGAGATGTAGGTCGGCAGGATGGCCAGGAGGTCCACCACGCCGAAAAAACTCCATGCGTATCTGAGGGGTCGGCGGACCGCCACGATCCGCAGGGCATATTCGATGGTGAAGAGAATGGTGAACGCCCACTCCACGACCAGCAGTTCATCACCCCAGCGGGCGTGCACCGAGACCACGCTGTCGAGAACCACAGCCAGCACGGACAGAGAGATGCTCAGGATCAAGACCAGATCAAAAGCCTTGCCGGCAAATGTATCGGCCTCGAAGATCACCTCGTGAAGCCTCGATCGCCAGCGCCTTTCCGGGGCCTGCAGACCGTTCGGTACTGGTTTCATACCCTGCCCCGCGCCTTTCGGACACGCATTGAAGCCATCAGTCCCCCTGTTTAGACTTGGTCATTCCCTGGGCAGATGCAAATTGTAGCGCAAGTGGTTCCAGGCCATGGAAGCGAAAAAATCCGGCCAGCGCATGGCGTACTCCTGACCGTAACGCCTGATGAGATCCTCGACCCGTCCGGTGAACGTCGCCCCCTCCGGGACCAGCGCCGGAGTCATCTCGACCCACACACGCCCTTCCTCGTCGAACCGGACAAAGGCCGGCACTAGGCGGGCCTTTGTGGTGACGGCCAACTCCGCCGCCCCGATCTGAAAAGGTCTGCGACGACCCCAGAAAGGAACCTCCACGGCCTGCTGTCCCTTCAGGCCATCAGGTGAAATATACACGACGCCGCCGCGTTGCAAGACCTGCCTGGCACGCCAGATCATTTCCGACCTGGAACGAGCCTGCCCCTTGCGCCAATCCTGACTGCCGTCGTCGCGCCCGAAACGCAAATCATTGGATACGACGGCTGTCTCCCTGCCGTTGCGCTCGAAGAGTTTGAGCAGGACGCTCCCCATCCTGCCGGCATGGGGAAGCGCAAGCACCAGCCCTCCCGCAGAATTGTCTGAAGCAAGATGCCCCTGCGGGTCGCTGACCCTGAGCCAGTGGCCAAGGACATCGTCACGCTCCATGGCCGCCCCGCGCCAGACGCTCCAGGTGTTCGACAGCATGCAGATCGTCTCCAGACGGCCCCCTGAGGCAGAAATACCCAATTCCTGCGCCCACTGCGTTACAAGGGGCAGCCTGTCCGCAAACCGGCTCCGAATCGCCTGGCTGGCAACCATGGTCCGCTGCAGTCGGACACCAGCACCATACGAAAGGCCGCGGCTCCCGAGAAGCGGCCCGTCTGCAACATGGCGCCGGACCGTAAGGACCGCCCGCTCCACGAACCCGTTTCCCGACTCCGTGAGCCCGAGACCGCGCACCTTGTCCACACCGAACCCGGCCGCCTCATTCTCTCCGGACACAGCGCGGGCCAGGCCGGCAACCGTAGTGCCGGTCCGGAAGATGTCACCCGACACGGACGTCCCTAGGGATTCCTCCACGGCCAGGGCCATGCGCATGGCCAGCAGGGAATCCCCCCCCAGCTCGAAAAAATCGTCATGGACTCCGATCTCGTCGAATTCAAGCAACTCCGCCCAGATCCCCGCCAGCAGGGATTCCCTTTCGGTGCGGGGAGCCACGAAAGGCGTCCCGATATCCGGACGCGAGCGGCCGGGTACAGGAAGACCACGTCGGTCGATCTTGCCGCTTGACGTCAGGGGGATTTCATCGAGAAGCATCAGATAATCAGGCCGCATGTATCCCGGCAGCTTGCCGGCCAGAAAACCGCGCAGTGACGCACTGGTGAGGCTGGCGCCCGCACGCGGAGCCGCATAAGCCGCCAGGACGGTCTCCTGCCCGCGCCACTGCCCGGCTACGACAACAGCGCTCAGGACGGACGGATGGCTGTTCAGCACCGCCTCCACGGCACCCGCATCCACCCGGTAACCGCGCACCTTGACCACAGAATCATCCCTGCCGAAATACTCCAGACATCCATCCGCACGAATCAGTCCCCGGTCACCGCTGCGAAACGTCCGAAGCCTGGAATCATCCCCGACAGGCCGGAAATGCTCCCGGGTTCTCGTGTCATCCTGCCAGTACCCGAGACTCAGATAGGCGCTGGTGATGGCGATCCGCCCCTCTTCGCCGGGCCCCAAGGCCCTGTCCTCGTCGTCCAGAACGACGATATCCTTCTCCGCAACGGGAAACCCCGCGGGAACCGGACCGTCATGCACCGTCACAGTGCCGTCGACATACCCCTGTGTGATGGCCCCGGCCTCGGTCATGGCCAGTACGAAGAGAAGGACGCCCCCTGCACCGAACCGTTCCTGGAATGCCCGCGCATCACTGCCGTAGATCGCCTGACCGGCCAGCGTCACCAGACGGAGATCCGGCCACTGAGAACCGGCCGGCACGGTCTCCAGTACATTTCGCCAGAGACCGACGGGCGGGTTAAAATGGGTGATGCGCTCCGCGCGCACCCAGCCGGAAAGTTCATGGGGAGACATCCGGCGCGGATTGACGGCGCAGAGCGTGGCTCCGTTGAGAAGCGTGTCGTAAATATTGGGCACCGAAGCGGTAAACCCCGGAAAATACAGCAGGGACTGGCGATCGCTGGGGGCGACGAAATAGGTGTTCGTGTTGAGCCAGGTCGAATGCAGAAACTGGCGGTGGTCCCGGACAACCCCCTTGGGCTGGCCCGTAGAGACGGACGTGAAGAATATCGCTGCCGGGCAGTCGGGGCCGATGTCGAGGCCTGGATTGTCCGTCGACGCATTGCCGTCCAGATCCTCGTACGCCAGGCACGTACAGCCATCGAAATACGCAGACACAGACCCGGCTTTGCGCGCTGCCGTGGTGATGAGCAATCCCGCGCCCGTTGCAGTCAGAATGCTCCCCCAGCGGGCGGGATCGTCGTTTGGGTCGAGAAAAACATAGGCTTTGCCGGCCTTGAGGGTTCCGAGCAGACAGGGAACCGCCGGATCATCCTGGTCCATGAGCACGGCAACGGGACCATTCCCCCCCCTCTCCAGGACTTCATGGGCGATACGATTGGCATCGGCGTTGAGTTCCGTATAGCTCCACTGCCGGGAGGAAATCCTCAGGGCGATGCGGCCTGCGTACCGCTCCGCCATTTCCTCAAAACGCGTGCCCACCGAACCCTCGATGGCTTCTCGCGGAAAAGGGACATGATCTTCAGGGCCTGGTCGCGGATAGGATCGCAGAACCGTCGTTGCAGATCTGGCTGCGGTTGCCTTTTCAGGCCAGGACCGAGTGTTCGGGCCGGCATCCCGCCACTTCGCGTCTCTATCCAGACGCTTCCAGAGCACCGAAACCATGTATGGCCTGGGACGGTCCAGCAAAGAACCCGGCAACAGGCGCTCCATCTCCCTCCTCCATTTCCCGAAGGGCCAATGGGAGTCGTCTGCCTGATGTTCTATCCAGGCTCTGCACTGCTGAAACCGGAAAATGCGCCATGCGGTCCGCGGTCCGTGCCTGTGCAGCATTTCCCGGGCATCGAGAAAAGCCTGCCAGCGATACCAGAGATGGCGATAGCGTCTGTTCTCAGGCCCGCAGGGCTCCTGAAAATAAAGCAAACCGCCGGGGCGTAGCAGTGCCGCAAGTCCTGGGAGCGTTCTCTCCAGAAACGTTTCGTGCAAGGCAAAGTTGCTGACAATAAGGTCGAAGGAACCCGGCGCAAAGCCCGGGTGCGATATGTCGCCCACCAGAAACCGCGCGTTCCCAACACCGGCTTCGCAGGCGCGGCGACGAGCCGCGGCAACCATTGCCGGAGAAAGGTCGAAGCCGACCACAAGGCCGGCATGAGGCGCCAGGGCCGTGGCCAGACGCCCGTCTCCGCAGCCCGCGTCAAGCACGACGCTTTCCGGGGAGAGCTGTCTGCTGATACCGGCAACGACAGCGTCGATGTCCTGGTGCTCAGCCAGGAACAGATATTCTTTTCTGAAATGTCCGACGTCAAAAAGGTTGTCCCCGCCGGGCCGAGCACCAGGGCTTCCCAAATCTCCTCCACGGTCAGGGCACGGTCGGCGAGCCCCTGTTCGGCCGCCCAGGTGGAAAAATCCGCCAGTCCCTGCGGCTCAAGCATCGCCCTCTCGGGAATGACCGACCAGCACATGCGACGCATCATCTCGGGCTCGAGCTTGGTGACGGCGCTGAGGATCTCGAGATTGCGCCCGGTCGTCCCCTCGCTGTACTGGGCCACGGCACGCAGATAGGCGCGCAGGAAGCGAGCCCCGACATCGTCCGTGCGGGACAACATGGACGGGCCGAAATTCACCATGCTCAAGGGGAATCCCGGAGCGACCTCCGCCGCCGGCACCCACAGCTCTCCTGCCCCGCTGTCAGCGGCGCGGGTGATCCATGGCTCGCTGATGAAGGTGACATCGAGGGAGCCCTGACGCAGCGCCTCAACCCGGGCCGGCGGCGCGGGCAGGTACTCGGTCTTTACATCATCAATGGACAGTCCGCGCCTGCGCAGCCACTGATGCAGAAAAAAACTGTCCACCCAAGTCTTGTCCACGCCAAAGGTCAGTTTGCGCAATTCGTCGGAAGACATGGCCGCGATCTTCTCGCTTCGATCCGGCCGGACCAGGAAACCGTCAACGGCACATCCGTTGAGGGTCAGGGATCCCCTGGCGGCTACAACCCTGATATTCTCGCCGCGGGCGATGGCGTTCAGCACGCCAACCGTAAAAATCGTATCCACATCAATGTCTCCCCGAAGCAAGGCGGGCAGCGAGTCGGCATTACGCTGAAAGCGGACGAATTCGACGTCGAGACCTTCATCGGCGAAATATCCCTCGGCATCAGCTATGTACAAGGGAGCAAAGGAAAAATAGGGCAGCGCCGTGACGCGCAGCTTGACCGGACCTTCCTCGGCGGCAGCATCCCGCACCGCTCCCCCGGCGAAAGAAAAAATCACAAGAAAAACAAGCGCGCTCCGCACAAAGATCAGGCGTAAGGACCGGGAAGGTTCAGACATGGTGCTTCTCCCTTGTCTGCCACGGGGTCAACCAATGGGTTAGGCGTTCTACAAATCGATGCATCACGATGCCCACCACTGCGATAACGATCAGGGTGGCGAAAAGTTCCTCCGTCCGAAGTGTCTGCCAGGCCATCCAGATGGTCGCGCCCAGCCCTTCCTGGGCCGAAAGCATTTCCACGGCGATAGTCACGACCAGGGCGTTGTTGGCGGCGAGACGCAGGCCCACCAGGGCCATGGGCAGGCTGCCCGGCAGGATGACCCTGCGCAACAGCGCCATGCGCCTTGCCCCGTAATTGACGGCCACTTCCCAGCACGTGCCGTCGATCTGCCGCACTCCGGCCAGGGTGTTGATCAGCATGGGAAAAAAAGCGGCAAGGGCCACGAGGACGATCTTGGAGGCCTCGCCGATACCAAGCAGGACGAGAAAGATGGGAAAAAGCGCCAGCTTGGGCATCGGGTGCAGGGCGGCCACCAGGGGATCAAGGACAGCCCGGACCGGCCGGCTGGCGCCCATGAGCCAGCCGAGCATCAGCCCTGCGCCAGCGCCGATGGCCAGACCTGTCCCCAGCCGGGCCAGAGTTATCCCCAGGGACGACCAGAGCGAGCCGTTCCAGGCCATGCGCGCCAGTGTTTTCAGGATGAATGTCGGGGGCGGAAAAAAGAGGGAGGAAACCCAGTCCAGGCGAACAGCAAACTCCCAAAGCACAAGGCAGACAAGCGCGATCGCGGCAGCGGCGAAGCGTCCGTAGCTGACCAAACGCGGTCGCGGCAAACACCTTCCGGCTAGCGACCCGTTGCGTGCAGTTGCCTTTTCACTTCCTGTTCGAGCATGTTCCAAATACGCCACTTGAGCTCCTCTGTACCAGGATGGGCACGGCCAGTAAGATCCCTGGGACGATCGAAAGGCACAATGATCTCTTCACGAATACATCCCGGCCTGCCGCTCATGACCAGCACGCGGTCCGCTAGCAGCAGGGCTTCCTCGATGTCGTGCGTGACGTAAAGCACCGAAGGGCAAGTTTGCTCCCACAAGGAAAGCAACTCCTCCTGAATGACCAAACGCATCTGCGCGTCCAGGGCGCGCAGGGGCTCGTCCATCAGAAGGATGTCAGGCCGGGTAATAAAGGCCTGGGCGATGGCAGCCCGCTGACACATGCCCCCGGACAATTCGTGCGGGTAATGCTTCGCAAACTCCCCAAGCCCCATGACTGCCAACTGCGCAGAGGCTCTCTCCAGGCGCTCTGGCTTGGGCAAGCCTTCCATTTCAAGGCCAAAGGCGACGTTCTCAAGAACGGTCAGCCATGGAAAAAGGGCATGGTTCTGAAAAACAAAACGCAGCTTCGGAGTTTCGGAACAACCCAAAAAAGCAAGGCTGCCGCTGTCCGCCTCCTGCAACCCGGCCACGAGACGAAGCAAAGTGGACTTGCCACAACCGCTTGGCCCGACCAGGGCAACGAATTCCCCGCGCGCCACACACAAAGACACATCCCTGAGCGCAGTGATCGCGCCACGGGGAGAAAAAAACTTTTTACAGAGACAATCTACGGAAAAACCCATGAACTGCGCGCGACTCCAATTCTATAACATCAAATGATCCAGCCCGACGCAGACCGCCGCATTTTCTCTGGAAATAACCAACGCCAAAAAATCACCTTAATATAAATTAATACGGGACGTACTCGATAGGCAAAGACCTGTCCAGTTTCATTCCGAGATTATGGCGCACAATAGATAAGGCTCATGTGTCTAAAAATTGATGAGCAAAACAGAAAAAAGATAAATTGTGTGCAAATTATACGATTATATATTTTCTTTATTTAACAAAAAATTGATACATGACTATTTATGAGATAAACACAATTTTGCCTTCCTTTTCTTAAACCATTCCTGGTCTCCGTACAAGGATTCGGCACATTCTTCACAAAGGCCATGAGTAAATTTTGCATCTGATCGATCTTCGATATATTTTTCGACACGCATCCAATACCCTTCATCGTTTCTGATTTTTTTACATTGTGCACAGATGGGAATAATTCCTCGTAAAGTCCTTATTTCCTCGATATATTCAGAAAGATCCTTATTTTTTTCTCCAAGAATACGATTCATATAAATTAAAGACAAATGATACTGAATCATTTCACGAAAGTTCATTATAAGATTTTCAAATATTTTTGAATAATAGTTTTCTTTACTATCTAAAACGCATATTGTTCCAAAAGTGCTCCCATCTGGAAAAAGAATTGGATACCCTAAATACGATATCATGTTAAGTTTTACATCCGGATTATTTTCCCATTTCTTAATTTCTAAAGCATTAGGAATAAGCAACTTATCGTTTGAACGAATGACTGTTTCACAATACAGACCAGAACCCAGAAAATGCTCACGATCTCCAGGAATGTAAGGATTACCGGAACTCTTGCTTGAAACGAACACCTCAATATCAGAATCAACAAGACGCATGACGAGAGCAGACGGAACACCGATTACTTCCGCCAGGATATCCACGATGCCTTGCCACCTGTCCAACGTATCCCTGCCGACATCAATCCGGCCACTTTCATACATAACGCCCCCCTAAAAACGTCACCTGCCCGTTGAAAAACACGCATATTTTCAACAGACAGCACATAATTCCTTTTGAAACCATGCCTAATTTCATTCGTGCAGGCAATCCCGAACAGAAATAGGGCGCGCAAGATTCATCAGGTCAATGATGACCACAACTGCCTTGTTGACAAATCCAAACATTTGGCTTTATCGCCAACAGAGGAGATTGATAACGCTTGAGCAATCCTCAACCGGTCCTGAATCCACAGTGACAACGTCCCTGACGTGTTGACGAATGAGAACCTGGAGCAGAAAGTGTCGCTCCGTCCGGACGCGACGGACACCGCACCTTCGCTGGCACCAAGTATTCGCGACACGAAGTGGCAGGGCTTGCTGAACGAGGCCTGAAGATCATTTCTGCCCCGGGATATCAGGCAGTTTGGGTTTACCCTGTGCCAACTCCCCATCCGCACCTGAATACTAGGACATATGCAGCCCTTTAATTTGGCAAACAAGCCAATTGATATACAAGGAGACACCATGAATTCTCTGGATCACGTGCTTACGGAAATGGACTTCAATTTTTTGAGCGAAGGCGAACACTCCATGCCCATCAACGGTCTTCGAAGTCTCCTCGCCAAAGACGACGCCACATTCATACTGCTTGATGTACGTACGGAAAAAGAGCTGAACTATGTGACATTACCGTTTGCCACGCACATTCCGTTGCATGAACTGCCGCACCGTCTGGACGAACTTCCCAAGGACAAACTCATCGTAACCTTCTGCTCCTCCATCTTCCGCAGTGCAGTAGCGTACACCTACCTTCTGGCCAACGGTTATGACAACGTGAAGAGTCTGACGGACTCAATGGAAAACCTGGTCAAGATTTTCAAACCCAGCCCCCTGGCGAACATGTAACCGCCCGCCCCTGTCTCACCAGGGGCGGATCACTCTCCAACCGGATCGGGACCATGGACACCCTTACCATCATCATCGCACTCCTCTCATGTTCGCTCAGCTTCGTGTTTGCCCTCGGCGGCGTGGGTTCGGCCCTTGTGCTGATCCCGGCGCTCACATGGCTGGGCATCCCATTCCAGGTAGCACGGCCAACGGCCCTGTTCGTCAACGGTGTCAGTATGCTGGGCGCCACGTATTCAAATATCCGTGAAAAGCGCCTGGACTTAAGGCTGGGGGCACCCATCATCATCTCCTCCATCCTGGTCGCCCCGGCGGGAGCATGGGTGGCACACATCATTCCCGCGAAAGCCGTCATGCTCCTCTTCATCGCTTTTCTGCTGTTCTCCGGAACGATGTTGCTCGTCTTCAAGGCATCGAGATACGCAGGTCAGTATCGAGAGGACAGGCCTGTTACCGGCCCTTTCCTGGTGGGCATTGCCGCCGGCTTCTTCTCAGGCCTGCTCGGCGTGGGCGGCGGCGGACTGATATCCCCCCTGATGATCCTTCAGGGATTCAACCCCAAGAAAGTCGCCACCATCACGGCGTTTGCGGTTCCGTTTTCATCATTCTCCGCGTTTACCGCCTATGCGCTCCTTGGTTCAGTATCCTGGCGGATTCTGCTCTATGCCGGTATCGCCGCATGGATAGGAGGTCTGCTTGGAACCATTGTCATGCATCGACACATGAGCCCCCTGCTCGTCAGAAAATTCCTCGCGGGCACGCTCTTTCTGCTGGCCATAAAGTTGATCTGGGAATTTTTCTGAACATAACGCGGCCCTGCTTCCTGACAAAACCACCCACGACGCTTCGACACATGTTGACACGCAGCATGACAACGGCAGCGGAAAAAACCTGCGGCAGCGCCCCTTCGGCCACTTTTCACCGACCGGGGCTTGGTATACGCTGATTTTTCCCTGCACCTCGATCCGAGGAGACCCCATGGGCATCCGGAATAAACTGCTCGCTCTGCTGCTCTTCATTTCCCTGGCCCCGCTGCTCGTCGTGGGCATCGAGTTCCGTGACAACCTGACCGCTCTCGGAAATGGGCTCACCGAGCGAAGCTCCGCAACTCTCATGAGAAACGCCCGCACGACCCTGAAGAGGATCGTCGAAGTCCACGCCCGCATCCTGCGCAGGGAAAACCAGCTCCTGGAAGCCAACGCACGCTTTCTTGCCTCCAGGATAGAAGGCATCCTCTACGGCCACGAACACGCCGCAACCGATCCCCCTGCCCTTCCGTCCGCGGCCCAGATCTCAGCCGCCCGGGGTGATTATTACTTCCTGCACAGAGGCGGACGCCAGAACCTCGACGTGAACTTCGATGCCATAGAATTCGGGGAAAATCCGAGCCGTTTCACAAAGTCCGAAGCATCATCCTTGAACGACCTGCTCCTGCCGGTCCTGAAAAGTCTCAAATTCCGTTACAGCGATCTCATCCTCTGGGTCGATATCGAGCTCTCCGACAAGACGAAAATCACCTATCCAAAATCCATTTCACGAATCTTTCTGCGCGAGCCCCAGTACCGCGATACCGATACGACCCATGTCGGAGAGCTGACCTGGTCGTATCCGCAACGCGACGACCGCACCCGGCTCCTCGTCTTCCGCATCACCGCGCCCCTCAAGGATGAGTCAGGAAAAGCCCAGGGGCATGTCAGTCTGGTGGTCCCGGTAAGCGCCCTCATCCACAAGAGTCCGCACCTCTCCATCTTTTCGGACAGGGCGAACACGTTCCTGGTCACCCCTGGTTTTCCGCCCGATTCGCTGGAAGAATCCCTGAAAATCATCGCCCAGGAACAATCCCTGGAAACCCAGCGAGGCCATTGGGGCCGGCCGGGCAAGGACACATGGCTCGTCTCCGACGAGAAGGAGCCCTATGCAGACATGCTGGAAGCCATGGGTACGTCAGAATCCGGGATCGCCGACATGCGCCACCAGGGCGAAAACATGCTCTGGGCCTACGCCCCCATCGAGGCAGGCGGGCCATCACTCATGTTTCTCGTGCCTAAGGCCGATGTCGTCATGGAGACCAGGAACGTCAGGGAATTCATCCTTTCGCTGATCCACAACCATACCCAGAGCATGGGTATCATCGTCCTTATTGTCGCGGTGACAGTCTGCGCCGTGGCGATCGTCCTGTCGGCTTTTTTCACACGCAACATCTCGATACTCGCCTCGGCCGTCGCCAGAGTCGCCCTCGGCGACTTCAAGGCACGGGCGGATGTACGGACAAACGATGAGATCGGACGCTTGGGCGAGGCCTTCAATCGAATGGTCCCGGCACTCAACGAGCACCTCCACATCAAGAACGCCCTGGAGGTGGCGCAACAGGTCCAGAAAAATCTCCTGCCGACCGAGAACCCTCGATTCGGCAAACACGACATCGCCGCCATCAGCGAATACTGCTACGAAACCGGAGGCGATTACTACGGCTTCATCCCCAGACGCAGCGTGGACGGAGAAAGCCTCGTGATCGCCGTCGGCGATGTCAGCGGCCACGGCATCCCCGCCGCCCTCATGATGGCTTCGGCCAGGGCCTACATCCGCAGCCAGACCGCATGCGGAGAACGACTTGACCATGTCGCCGGACGCGTCAACGAACTCGTCGCCGACGACACGGACCAGACAGGACGGTTCATGACCCTGTTTCTCATTGAACTGATGGAAAACGGCGCCGTCCGATGGGTTCGTGCGGGACACGACCCGGCCCTTGTCTATAACCCGGACGACGACAGCTTCGAGGAGCTCCGTGGCAACGGCCTGCCTCTTGGAGTCACCAGACAGGTCGACTTCGAATTGAACGAAATCCCCTCCCTGCCCCCAAACCGGCTCATTGTCATCGGCACCGACGGCATCTGGGAGACGATCGCCCCGGATGGAGAGATGTTCGGCAAGCACCGGCTGAAGGACGCAATCCGAACCCACCGCAACCTGCCGCCTGCCGAAATCATCCAAGAAATCGTCAGTGCCGTGAACACATTCCGCGGAACAAAGAAAAAAGCTGATGACATGACTATCGCCGTGATCAGGACCGGATGAGATGGTCTTCACATGGCGATGAGCCTGACTTCGCGCCTACACTGCGGGGAAAAGACAAGCGGAAGAAAGCGGCCTCAAGTTCTGGTCTGAAAAATACCGGACAGGTCAGTGCGGGAGCGGATTTCCGTGCGGGGAATGGTGCGGGAAAAAAAAAGGGCTTACCGGCGGGTATCCGATAAGCCCTTGATTTCTTTGGTGCGCAATGCAGGAATCAAACCTGCGGCCTTTAGCTCCGGAGCCCCACTCGACAGTACGACTGACCTGCCGTGAAATAGCTTGATAACGAAAGGAGTTAAGCATATTTCTTTCTAGGCAGTATTTTGTAATTGTTTTTCGAGATTTGTATGCGTTTTTTGAGGTGACATGAATTCAACATCTGCCCAGAACCGACCTGCCGGGTATGCCTTCCTGATTGCACAATACAGCCTGCTGGTCCTGCCCAATTGGCACCGATCCTCGGTGCGGGCCACGGGCACCATCCGCGCAGCAGTGCATGGCGACCATGTGGACTCCG
>CAZQYA010000009.1:0-35290 GCA_964597325.1 uncultured Desulfovibrionaceae bacterium | reverse complement strand
ACCACAGACGATCCCGGGTGTCGTCGGCGCAGTCGCCGGCAAAGACGATGACGGGTATGCCCCGCGCCAGAACCAGATCGACCACTTCGCCCCGGGGCGCATCGGGCAGGTTGAGATCGAGCATGGCCAGATCGAAATCATGGTTTTCGAGAAGATCCGACGCACCGGCCATGGATTCTGCGTTCAGGACTTCAGCGGAAACGGCTTCCCGAAGATTCTTGACCAGAACCTGGAGAAACATCCTGCTGTCGTCGACGACCAGAATTTTCGGCGTCTTGAGAGGCATTGTGCGTCCTTGCTTTGTGAGAGTCCGATGATTACGTTGCGGAAACGTAACGGGATCACTTCCAAACGGCAAGAATCACCCTCCCGCGACCACAAAAAAAACATGCACTGGACTCTCCTGGCCAACGGCCCCCTGACCCTCTCGTCCGCCATACGGGCACGAATCGCCTCCGCCGAACGCATTGTCGGCGTGGACGGCGGCAGCAGGCATCTGCGCGGCCTGGACCTGCTCCCCCATCTGGCCGTGGGCGACATGGACTCCATTCCATCCGACCTGCTCGAACACTACCGAAACGCCGGCGTCGAAATGCACCTCCACCCGCCCCGCAAGGACGCCACGGACCTGGAGCTCGCCCTGGAACTCGCCCTGGAGCGGGGCGCGACCAGCGTGACAATCCTCGGCGGCACGGGCGGCAGGCTGGACCACACCCTGGGCAACCTCTTCCTCCTGGCCCGCTGCCTGCCCGCCGGCATCCCGGCCTGCATCATGGACGACAGGCAGTGCATCCACCTCGTGGACAGATCCCTGACCCTGACCGGCGCACCGGGCGATACCCTATCCCTGCTCCCCGCCACGCCTGAAGTCGGCGGCGTAAGCCTCTCGGGCCTCGAATACTCACTCAACGAAGCCACCCTGACCTTCGGCACCAGCTGGGGCATGAGCAATGTCTTCACCGAAACCCTGGCCACGGTAACACTGCGCACAGGCCGCCTCTTCGTCTTCCACCTCTTCAGGCCTTGACCTGCCGCTGGGCGGGTCCTACACGGATTGAAGCATTCGGGAGTCCGGGGCACCGGGCTGAGAGGGTCTCTTGCGCCGAGGCCGACCGTTGACCTGAACCGGATCATGCCGGCGGAGGAAACAGCAATCCAGCAGCCGCCCCCGGGCGGCTTTCTTATTGAAAGGGGAATCACCATGAAACATCTGCTTGTCCGATTCATACTCTGCATCATCTTCTGCGCCGGAGCACTCACGGCGTCCGCGGCCGAACTGACGGTCATGACCCATGACAGCTTCAGCATGAGCCAGGAAGTCCTGGACCGTTTCCAGAAGCAGCACAAGATCACCGTGCACATCCTGCAGTCTGGCGATGCGGGCGCGGCTCTGAACCAGGCCATTCTGGCCAGACACTCCCCCCTGGCCGACGTGTTCTACGGCGTGGACAACACCTTCCTGAGCCGGGCCCTGAAGGCCGGCATCTTCGAGGCCTACGCCCCGGAAGGACTTGACGCCGTGCCGGCCGACCTGCGCCTGGATCCGGAAAACCGCATGATCCCCGTAGACTTCGGCGACGTCTGCCTGAACTACGATCGCTCATGGTTCGCGGCCAAAGGCATCACTCCCCCCGCAAACCTGGAAGATCTGGCCAGACCGGAATACAAGGATCTGCTCGTCGTGCAGAACCCGGCCACGTCCTCTCCGGGGCTGGCCTTTCTCCTGGCGACCATCGGGCATTTCGGTGCTGACGGTGCCTTTGATTTCTGGGAAAAGCTCAAGGACAACGGCGTGCTGGTGACCGGAGGCTGGAAAGACGCCTACTGGGGGCACTTCACGGCCGCGTCCAAGGGCAAACGGCCCATCGTGGTCAGCTACGCCACCAGCCCCGCGGCTGAGGTGCACTTCGGCAAAGACCCCGAAGCCGACGCGCCCACGGCAGCGGTACTGACTCAGGGCAGCGCCTTTCGCCAAATTGAATTCGCGGGCATCCTGAAAGGGGCAAAGAACCCCGAAGCCGCCCGGAAGTTCATGGACTTCCTGCTCTCGGAACCCTTCCAGGAAGACATCCCCCTGCAGATGTTCGTGTTCCCGGCCCATGCCGGTGCGAAACTCCCGAACGTCTTCATGAAACACGCCCGCCAGGCCGACAGCCCCGCCGTTGTGAAGCCCGAAGACATCGACGCCCAGCGTGAAGCCTGGATCACCAGGTGGACCCAGCTCATGGTGAACTGAGCATGAACGCCGCCCGGAAATTCCGCACCTGGCTCATCCTGCCGGTGGCCCTTTTCCTGGCGGCGTTCTATGTCTTTCCGCTCTGGGAAATCCTGTCCCTGGGGATCGGCCAGGCCATAGGCGACATCTCGACCCTCGCCCCCCTCATGTCCTCCTACTATCCCCGGGTCGTCTTCTTCACCTTCTGGCAGGCGGCCCTGTCCAGCCTGCTGACCCTGGCGGCGGCACTGCCCGGCGCCTACCTCCTGGCCCGCCACGACTTCCCCGGCAAGGGCCTCTTCGAAAGCCTGGTGACCATCCCCTTCGTGCTCCCCACGGTGGTCGTGGCCGCGGCCTTCCGCACCCTGGCCGACCCGGACGCCCTCCTCGGCGGTCTGGTCACAAGCCTGGGCCTGGTCACGACCGGCGAGGAGCAGGGCCTTGTCCTCATCCTGGCAGCCCATGTCTTCTTCAATTTCAGTCTGGCCCTGCGGATCATTGCCTCCTTCTGGAGCCACCTCCACCCGGCCATGACCGAATCCGCCCAGATGGCCGGCGCCTCGCCGTGGCAGGCCTTCCGCACGGTCACGCTTCCGCTGCTCGCCCCGTCCATCGCCGCGGCAGGCCTGCTCGTCTTCATCTTCTGCTTCAGCTCCTTCGGCGTTGTTCTGCTTCTGGGAGGCTTTCGCTACTCCACCCTGGAAGTGGAAATCTACCGCCAGGCCGCGCACATCTTCAATCTACCCCTGGCCGCAGTGCTCTCCATCATCCAGTTGATGGTTACATGGGGGGCCATGCGCGTTCAGAGCCGTTTCCAGGAACGTTCTTCCCACCCCTTGTCGCCGGTACGTCACGTTACACCCCTGGCCCGTGCCACACGGCTGCCCAGGCTGCTGGCCCGTTCCTACCTCGCAGTGGTCTTCCTGTCCCTGGCGGCGCCGCTCCTTTCCCTTGCCCTGGAATCGCTGCGGCCGGACCAAGCCTGGAGCCTGGGCGCGTACGCAGCTCTCTTCGACAATCCGCGTGGCTCCATTTTCCATGTCCCGCCCATGGCGGCCATGGGCAACTCGCTGCTCTACGCCCTGGCGGCGACCCTCATGGCCGTGCCTTTGGGATTGTGCGCGGCCGGCTTCGTGCACACCCGCTCCCGCGCCGCCCGTTTCCTGGACCCGATACTCATGCTGCCCATGACCACCTCGGCCGTGACCCTCGGCTTCGGCTTCATCATCGCCCTGGACCAACCGCCCCTGCACCTTCGGTCATCATGGATCCTCGTGCCCATCGCCCACGCCCTGGTGGCTTTTCCCTTTGTCCTGCGCACAGTGCTCCCGGCCCTTTCGGCGGTGCCGGACGAACTGCGCGAGGCAGCCGGCACCCTCGGCGCAAGTCCGTGGAAAGTCTGGACCAGCATCGACCTGCCCCTTCTTTCCAGAGCCACGTTGCTTGGCGCCCTGTACTCCTTCGTCATCAGCCTGGGCGAGTTCGGGGCCACCATCTTCATCGCCCGGCCGCACACGCCGACCCTGCCCATGGCCATCTACAGGTACCTGAGCCTGCCGGGGAGCCAGAACCATGCCCAGGCCATGGCCTCATCCACGCTGCTCATGGCGCTCTGCGCCGTATGCTTTCTCATGCTCGAGCGCTGCAAGACGCGCATGTGGGGGAATTTCTGATGGCTCTTCTCGAAGTGCGCGGCATCACCAAATCCTTTGGCGGCCATATCGCCCTGGGTGGCATCGACCTGACCATGGACGACGCGGAAATCCTGGCCCTTCTTGGCCCCAGCGGCTGCGGCAAGACCACGCTCCTGCGCATCGTGGCCGGTCTCGAAACGCCCGATGCGGGCACGGTCATGTTCCAGGGCAAAGACATGGTCCGGCTTGCCGCCCACAAGCGACACTTTGGGCTCATGTTCCAGGACTACGCGCTCTTCCCGCATTTAAGCGTTGGGGACAACATCGCCTACGGACTCAAGCTCAAGGGCCTGGACCACAAAAAAATTGAACAACGGGTAGACGAGTTACTGACCCTGGTAAACCTGAAGGGATTCGCCCCCCGCGCCGTGACGGAACTGTCGGGCGGCGAAAGACAGCGCGTGGCCCTGGCACGCAGCCTGGCGCCGGACCCGCGCCTGCTCATGCTCGACGAACCCCTGGCGGCCCTGGACCGCGCCCTGCGCGACCACCTGGGGCTGGAGATCCGCAGCATCATCAAAAAGGTGGGCATCCCGGCCATCCTGGTCACCCACGACCAGAGCGAGGCCTTTGCCATGGCCGACCGCGTGGCGGTCCTCGACGGAGGCAGGATTCTGCAGTGCGACACCCCATCTGCGCTGTACGCGAACCCTGCCGACGAGACCGTGGCCCGCTTCATCGGTCTGGAAAACATGGTGCGCAAGGGCCGGCTTCATGCGACGCTGTGCGAAAAACTGGGTCATTCGGGGCTGTTCCTGATCAGGCCGGACGCGGCCATGGCGGATGAAGGCAAGGGCATCCGTTTGGAGGGGGCTGTCCGTGAAAACGTGTTTCGCGGCCAGCACCATCAGGTGCGGATGGATATTCTGGGGACGGAACTCGTGCTCCAAATGGCCGCCCCTCTACCGATCGGCGAGGTGGTGCTGTGGCTGGACGAGAGGAAGGTGCGGCCCCTGGAATCGGCCTGAATCCCCCGGCCCGAAGCGGCAAGGGGCGGGACGCGGCCTAAATGGCTGAAGATGAATTCCACGCATAGCCTGGCATGGCCCGCCTTCGCGGGAATGACATTGCGGCAGGTCAGGTGTTCGAGTGCCCCGGCGCTCGGGCGCATCTCTTTTAAAGCGTACTGTCCAGAACCATGTTGTCCCGGTGCACGACTTCCTGATGGGGACATGGACCCAGAACCTTCTCGATCTCGGCGCTGCTCAGGCCCTGGATCCTGCGCAGTTCCGCCGCCTTGAAATTGGTCAGCCCGACACCGACCGTGCCCCCGTCGAGTCCGGCGATGCGCACCAAGGCACCCATCCCGAAATTGCCGTCCACACTCTTCACACCGGCAGCCAACAGGCTCTTGCCCCCTGCGGTCAGGGCGCGCGCCGCGCCATCGTCCACAACAATGGTGCCGGCCGGGTCCAGGTGGTAGGCAAGCCAGAACTTGCGACCCGAGAGCATCTTCTGGGTCGGCGCAATCCAGGTACCGAGATCTTCGAAATTGAATACCCGCTCCAGGACAAATTTCTGAAGGCCGGAAACGATGAGTGTGGGAACGCCGATACTGGCAGCGCGCCTGGCGGACATGAGCTTGCTGAGCATGCCGCCGGTGCCCGCGCCGGTCTTGCCCCGGCACATGGACGGCAGGTTCAGTTCGGCGATGTTTTCGATGCAGGGCACAAAGGAAGCGTCAGAATTTTCGAGAGGATTGTCATCGAAGACCCCTTCGGCCGACGTCAGGTTGACCACGAGGTCCGCGCCTATGAGATTGGCAACCATGGACGCCAGGGCGTCATTGTCGCCGAACTTGAGCTCCTGGACCGCCACGGTGTCGTTCTCGTTGACGATGGGGATGACCCGCCAGTCCAGAAGCCGCGTCATGGTGTTGCGGGCGTTCAGGAAACGTTCGCGGCTGCGGAGGTCGTCCCGGGTCAGGAGAACCTGGGCCGTAATCTTGCCGTACCGGGCAAAAGCCTCGTCGTAGCTGTGCATGAGCCGGCTCTGCCCCACGGCCGAGGCAGCCTGCTTGTGCACCATGCACCCGGCGGCCCTGTCGGGTCCGAGCACGCAGCGCCCCGCAGCCACGGCACCGGAGGTCACAAGGGTAATCTCCAGGCCACGGTCATGCAGACCTGCGATCTGATCCGCCAGGCGGTTGACCACCCTCTCGTCCAGCCCCTTCTCCGTGGTCAGAACGGCACTGCCGACCTTGACCACGATCCGTCTGGCCTTCTCAAGCACCCGGCGCCGCTGAGCGCGCCAGTCAGTCGGCTGTTCCATCTCCGGTTTCGCCTCCGTCGTTCACCGCCTGCTGGTGCAGGTCCCACATGGCGTCCAGCACCTCGGCCACTCCGATTTCTTCCAACGCGGACATGAAGTACACCCGAAGCCCGAGACGGTCAAAGGCCTCCCGCACCTCGGCCAGACGCTCCTCGTCCACCAGGTCGATCTTATTGACCACGCGCATCTGCGGCTTCAGGGCCAGCTCCGGGTCGAACCGACGCAATTCCTCGTCGAGAATGTGAAAACCCGCCAGGGGATCATCCGTGCTCACATCCTCAATGCTCAGGATGTGCACCAGGAACCGGGAGCGTTCCACATGCCGCAGAAAGGTATGCCCCAGCCCCAGGCCCGAATGCGCGCCTTCGATGAGGCCGGGAATGTCCGCCACCACGAGCTTGCGGTCATATTCGTCGATGACCACGCCAAGGTTCGGCGCCAGCGTGGTGAAGGGGTAGGCCGCGATCTTGGGACGGGCCGCGGAAATGCGCGAAATAAAGGTGGACTTGCCCGCGTTGGGTAAACCCAGCAGCCCCACGTCGGCAAAGACCTTGAGCTCCAGGCGGACGTATTTCTCGACTCCGGGCTCACCCGGCTGGGCGAAACGAGGCACCTGCATGGTCGACGACTTGAAAAAAGCGTTGCCTTTGCCGCCCCGACCACCCTCAACGATGACAATCTCCTGACCGTCCTCGGTGAAGTCGGCGATGAGGCGCTCCCCGTCCTCGGTCTCCTCGTAGACCTGCGTTCCCACGGGGATCTCGATGATCTTGTCCTGCCCGCCCCGGCCATAACAGAGACGGCCGGCCCCGGGACGCCCGTTCTCGGCTTCCTGGATGGGAGCATGGCGGTAGTCGTAGAGGGTCAACAGCTTTCCGGTGGCGCGAAGCACGACATCGCCGCCCTTGCCGCCGTCTCCGCCGTCAGGGCCACCGCGCGGCACGTATTTTTCCCTGCGAAAGGAAACACACCCGTTCCCCCCGCTCCCGGAACGGATGATGATTTTGGCCTCATCAACGAATCTCATGTAATCTCCCCGCCCGATTCATACGGGCAGCAAAAAAAGCCGCCCAAGAGCACCCTCTTGCAGCGGCTTGAAAAAACTTCGCGAGCGACAATGTCTAGACGGCGGGAACGATATTGACCCTGGTCTTAACCTTGTTCTTGCGGCTGTATTTTTCAAACTTCACGACCCCGTCGATCAGGGCGAACAGCGTGAAATCCTTGCCTACGCCGACGTTTTCGCCGGGATGGACCTTGGTGCCGTGCTGGCGCACCAGGATGTTGCCCGCCAGAACCGTCTGACCGCCGAACTTCTTCACGCCAAGCCGCTGACCGGCACTGTCGCGTCCGTTACGTGAACTACCACCTGCTTTTTTATGAGCCATGTTATCCTCCCAACGACACTAGGCCTGAATGGACTTCACCTTCAGGGTGGTGAAATCCTGACGGTGGCCCTGTGTTCTACGATAATCCTTGCGGCGTTTCTTCTTGAAAACGATGATCTTCTTGTCACGTCCGTGATCGACAACCTCACACGTCACGGCCACGCCGTCGACGAAAGGCTGACCGATCTTGACGTCGGCACCGGTCCCGACCAGCAGAACCTTGTCCAGAGTAATCTCCGAACCGGCCTGGGCGTCCATTTTGGCGACCTTCAGGCTGCGCCCTTCTTCCACACGAAACTGCTTTCCGCCCGTTTCAACGATTGCAAACATCTTGCGACCTCCAAAATATTGAACGACGTGGCTACCTTTTCCGAGGAACCCCGTCAAGACTTCTTTCATAACATTCCAAGACCGCCCGGAGCAGAGCAGCCGTCGAGAGGGATGATGCACATAAGACGAAACACGTCCCTCGTCAATCGAAATTTGGAGACACGTCTATCCGCACCATTTTGCGAGCATGTCCCGCAGGTCGTCACGACTGTAAGGCTTTGGAAGATGTCCGTTCATGCCCGCCTCCTGACTCTTGCGCTGGTCCGACTCGAGGACATGGGCCGTCAGGGCGATAATTGGCACGTCAAGCCCCATGGCGCGAATGGCCCGGGTCGCTTCCAGACCATCCAGGACAGGCATCTGGATATCCATTAGAATGATATCGAATTCCTGCCCTCCGGCCAGGGCGTCCACGGCTTCCTGACCATTCTCCGCCATGACGAGGGTCTCCACGCCCAAGCTGCCAACCATCTTCCGCAAGAGGCCGCGGTTGAAGGGGTTGTCCTCCACCGCCAGTACCCGCACCGCGGAAAAAGAGCCATGTGCCTCGTCGCTCCCAAGGACGTCCTGCCGGACAATTTGCGTCCCGGTGACCTCCAGGGGCAGGGCAAAGGAAAAGGTACTGCCCATTCCCGGCCGGCTGTGCAGGGAAATGCCCTTGCCTCCGAGGAGGCGAACGAGGTTGTCGGCGATGGTCAACCCCAGCCCGGTCCCCCCGTACTCCCTCGTTAGGGAGCCGTCCACCTGCTCAAAGGAGGTGAAAATATCCTTCTGACGCTCCGGGGAAATGCCGATACCCGTGTCGCGCACGGTAAAATCTACCAGGAAAGAGCCCCGGCCCATGTCCCGTGCGTCGACCGCCACTTCCACACTCCCCTGTTCCGTGAATTTGATGGCGTTGCCAATGAGGTTGACCAACACCTGCATAAGCCGACCGGAGTCCGTACGCACCCCTGCTGGCAGGCTGGCGGAAGCGATCCTGAGTTCCAGACCCTTCTGCTGCGCCTGCTCTCCGAACATGGTACGAAGGCGTTCGAGCATGGACGCCAGATTCACATCCTCCTGCACGATGCGCAACATGCCGGCTTCAATCTTGGAAAAATCAAGGATGTCGTTGATGATGACCAACAGGCTTTCGGCACAGACCCGGATGCTCTGCACGCACTCGGCCTGATCGGAATCCAGCGCCGTGTGGGAAAGCAACTCTCCGTGGCCCACGATGGCGTTCATGGGCGTCCGGATTTCGTGGCTCATGTTGGCCAGGAACATGCTCTTGGCCTGGGACGCGGCCTCGGCCCTGCGCCGGGCATCGACGATCTCCGTCACTTCGATGACGCTCACGATCATGCCGCCGAAAGACTCCTTGCGCAGCACGGGCTGCATGCGCACCACCAGCGCCATATCCCGGTATGATTCGAGTTGGACCTCGCGGATACGCATACCCGGATCGCGTCGGAGGCGTTCGAGCCCGTCCTGCAATTCCATCGCGAGCACGCCATCAGGGAACAGTTCCCGCACACCGGTCCCAAGGAGCCGGCCCTTGTCCTGGCCGAGGATACGGCAAAGGCTCCCGTTGACCTCGAGAACTCCCCCCTCCTCGTCGGTCAGGGCCACGCCCTCGTCGATGCCGGCCAACAGGGACTCAAGGCGTGATTTTTCCTGCAGCAGTTCCTGTTCGGCCTGCTTGCGCTGGGTGACGTCCATGAACACTTCGAGGATCAGGGTTTCGCCCTTGAGGATGACGGGAATGGAGCTTTTGATGACATCGAGGGTCCGGCCCTGCATGGCGTGCATGCGGACCTCCTGCTCGAATTCGACCCGTGCAGCGTGACCCTTCTTGCGCGTCTCCTCACAGAACATGTCCCAGGGGATGCGTCGCTCGAAGAACCATCCGGGCTCGATCTCGAGCAGATTCGTGGCGGCCAGGTTGACCCTGCGGATGATGCGGTCCTGCCCCAGAATGGCGATGCCCACGGGCAGTGCCTCCAGAATCCGTTCCATGCCGGCGTTGGCCTCGGTGACGGCGTCCTCGTCCAGGGCGCGCTCTTCCAGAATACGCCCAAAGGCGGCCATGCTGCGCACGCAAAGCAGAACCATGACCGCCAGCATCAGCCCGCCGAGACCGATTCGGGCCGCGAGAACCCCGGCGGCATGCTCCTGATGGGCGTCGAGCTGCCGCGAAATCCGTCCGCCTATAATCTGCGCCAGTGCCCGGGCCGTCTGCCCGGCGTCGACAAACATGGGACCGCTCCGGCTGTCGACGGACCGTACCAACCCGACCGGATCCTCCAGCCCGGAACGAAGGCCGCCCACCAGACGGGCACTCCCGTCGAGCAACCCCTGAACCACGGGGACAAGCGCCGAGGCACGCTCCAGCAATTCCGGCGGCAAGGCCTGCACTTCGGACACGCCCGTGGAAAGGCCGAGCCCGCCATTCAGCTCCCCGCCCTGGTGCATGAGCACCAGCAGGGCCTTGGCACGTACCAGCCTGTTGTCGATTCCGGCCTCCGGGTCAATGAAGTCGGAGACGCCTGGTTTCGCGACCAACCGGGAGAGAGCAATGCGGGCCGCGTCCAGATCGAAACGAAGCTCCTGGACCATCTCCAGATAGAGCTGCTCACGACGCAGGGCCGTCTGAGCCTCGTCAACAACGAAAAATCGATACGCCTCAAGGCACATCAACAGCAAAAAACCGGTCAGCATAACGGCAAGCAGCATGAGCAGACGCCGCTGGTCGGGATGTCCCCATCGCAAAAAGAATGCGCTTTTCATTGGGCCCTGGCCAGGACGAAGACGTCCACCCGTGCGGCGCCGGCCCCAAGACAGGCGCGGGCGCAGGCAGCAAGGGTTGCCCCCGTGGTCATAACGTCATCGACGATAAGGATGTGCCTGCCGCGCACGCCGGCATCCGCTGCAAAGGCGCCGGCTACGTTGCGGCTCCTGGCAGCCCGTCCGAGGCTCGACTGGACGCACGTCTCACGAAGCTTGCGCAGTCCGCCAGCCACGGGGCGAAGGCCCAGATGGCGACCGAGCATCCGGGCCAACTCGGCACTCTGGTTGAAGCCCCGCCGCAACACCGGGCCCGGCATCATGGGCACAGGCACGATCATCTCCGGGCGTTCCGGGGACCGCAGTTCCCAGATCTGCCGGATCAGGGTGGACAGGAGACGGCCCAGTCCGATTTCATGGCCGAACTTGTGCCGATGCACCAGCTCCTTGAGGGCGCCGTCATAGGGTCCGTGAAAGGCCAGCCCCGTCCAGGGCGGCGAAGTCATGCGGCAGGCAAGGCACAGGGAGACAGGGGCTGCGGGGTCGGCGAAGCAGGTGCCGCAACTCGGACAGTAGCCCGCGGGCCGCGGCGCCAGCAGCACGGAGCAGGCGGGGCAGAGGGGAAAGGTCCGGGAATCCTCCAGCACGCAAGAGCAGAGCTGGCAGCGACGGCCCGCCATGCACGCCAGGACGTTCAGCGCCCGTACGGCCGCATCCCGCAGTCCGCCGCAGGCTACCATCCGCTTCTCCCGGCCAGGGCGCGTACGGCCTCCATGGCCTCGGGATCCAGCGAAAAATCCCCCGCATCCTCCAGACCACGCAGGAAAACCGTGCCGTCGATGCGAAAGTCCAGCACATCCAGAAAATAGCGAAGTGTCGGCAGAATCCCGGCAAAAAGATTCTCGCCCCGGGTCCTGCCGGCGACGAGAACCACATGGCATGGGCGCACGGTTCCCGGAACGGCCAAGCCTTCGAGCCGCGCCATGTACCGTGCCTGGGAGCGGTCGATCCAGGCCTTGGCCTGGGCCGGCAGGTGGTAGAAATAGACAGGGGCCGTCAGAACCAGCCCTGTGGCGCGGTCGAGCCGGGCAAAGAGGGCTTCCGCGGCGTCGTCACCGGCCATGTGGCAGATTCCTGAACCCGAGCAGGCGCCGCAGCCCGTGCACGGCTCCACGTGATGATCCCGCAGGTGCAGGACGTCGCATCCGCCAGCGAGGGTTTCCGCAAAAAGGTCCGCGGCCAGATCGCTGTTTCCCCCACTGCGGGGACTCAAGGACATGATCAGGGGTCTGGTCATGAGCGGCGCTTGCGGATAAACTCGGCCCGCACGAATTCCCCGACCTCGCTGGTGGTCAGGGTCCAATCGGTTTCGACATAAAGCGTGTTCTCAAGCTGCGGGACTACGCCCGGCCTGACCCAGAAAACCTGCCGGTCCGTCCGGCTGAATCGCAGATACCAACTGGCGTCCGAACCCACGTGTCAGCATTTGTCCCGGAAATCGTGCTCACCTTCGGAAATCATCAGCAACTCCTATCGGATGAAGTCGGTAAAAAAAGGATTGTTGAGGCGCTCCTGTCCCACCGTGGTTTCGGGACCATGCCCGGGATAGACAACAGTCTCCTCGGGGAGGGTGAATATCTTGGTACGCACGGAACGCAGCAGTTCGCGCTCGGAACTGCCCGGAAAATCCGTGCGTCCGACGGAACGGTGGAACAACAGGTCGCCCACGAAGACCGCTCCGATGGCCTCAAAATAGAAGGACAGGCTCCCCGGACTGTGCCCCGGCGTGGCCAGAACACGACAGGTGGCGCCCAGCAGGGAAAGCTCTCCCTCCTCAATGGGTTCTATTGTAAAGGGAGGCGTACGCGGGAACCCCATCATGCCCCCCCCGCCAAGCTCCGTATCCAGCAGAAAGACGTCCTTGGGGCTGGCCATGACCGTCACTCCAGCGGCCGTGACCAGGTCGGCATTGCCCTGGATATGATCGAAATGGAGGTGCGTGTTGAGAACGCTGTTCAGAGTCAGGTTCCCGGCCGCGAGAAATGAGAGGATCTCATGGGCGTCCCCGCCCGGGTCAATGACCACGGCCTCGCGGTCGGAGTGCAGTACGTAGCAGTTGGTATCCAGTGGCCCCAGGGGCATGGCGGTCACGTGAAGCATCGGTTCCTCCAAAAGAATAGTGTCTTCCGGGGCTGTAGCCACCTTCGGGGCAAAACACAATTCTCCTTTCTGGACAAGGGGTGGCTCATGAGGCAAAGCCTTCGGAAACACTTTGGGGTCAATCATGAACACTGCCAGCTCCATCGCCCCCCTGCGGCGGCAGGACATCATCGAATACGAGCCTCTGCTCAAGAATTCCTTCAAGGCACTCCTGGCCTTTTCCTCCTACAGCCTCATCTTTCCCGCCACGAGTCCAGGCGAACTGGAGCCCGATCCGGAGCATCCCCACGGCAAGGCCGTTCTGGAAGGCAACCGCCTGCAGCTTCCTCTCATTCGCGGTGACAGAATGCTGGCCATCTTCGAGGCCCGGGGCGTGGACCCCGTCAAGACATCCCAGGCCCTGCCCTACCTGCCGGTCATGGCATCGCTGTGCCTGGAACAGCTGAACCTCAGAAAGCTGGCCGTCACCGACCCCCTGACGGGCCTGGCCAACCGCCATAGCCTGCACGTGGCTCTTACCCGGGAAATCTCGGGCATTCTCGGGGCAATCATGCCCGGCCCCGAGGCGGTGGCCGACGACTCCCTCCAGAGTCACAGCGCCTGCTTCGGGCTCATCATGATCGACCTGGACCGCTTCCGGCTGGTTAACGAAAATTGCGGACACCTCTTCGGGGACCGCATTCTGACCCTGGCGGCCCAGCGTCTGCGCGACGCCTGCCCCCGACAGACCCTGGTCTGCCGGCTGGACGGAGACTCATTCGGCGTGCTCTGGCCGCAAGCCTCGCGAGCCAAACTGCGCGAACTGGCGGACAGCCTCGGCAAGGAAATGTCGAACATCACGGCCCGCTTCACGCCCCTGCGCGAAGACGTGTCCGTCTCGGCCAGCATCGGCTTCGTCAACTACCCCCAGGACCTTCAGGGCGGCCAATTCCGCAAGCCCCCGGAGGAGCAGGCCTGGCTGCTCCTGGAAAAGACTGAAAAAGCCCTGGACACGGCCAAGGCCTGTGGACGCGCCCAAGTGTACTCCTTCAGCCAGATTCTGGCCCAGGGCGGGGTGGTGCTGGAGGTCATGCCCATGAACCGCCTGGTCATCAACCTTGGCCGCAGCGTGGACGCCCACGAAGGGCAGCGATTTCTGGTCTGGTCCCGCAAGTTCAACGGACGCGAGACCATCGTCGGCTCCTCCGGCGAGGGCGTCTTCGGCCACTATCCCCCCATGTACAAGGCCGAAGTGTCCCTGGTGGAGGTGCAGGACGAGATGGCCATCGCC
Organism: uncultured Desulfovibrionaceae bacterium; assembly: GCA_964597325.1. Taxonomy (GTDB): domain Bacteria; phylum Desulfobacterota; class Desulfovibrionia; order Desulfovibrionales; family Desulfomicrobiaceae; genus Desulfomicrobium. The sequence continues at coordinate 21,193 of CAZQYA010000009.1, read as the reverse complement.
GAGATTCTCGTCCAGAACGATCCGGAATGGGTGGTGGAAAAAGGGGACAAGCTGACCCTCCTGGACGAACATGCGGGCCTCATGGAACAGCGCGAAACCCAGCCCGGCGAGCGCCCGCCCAAGAAGGATCTTCTCACCGGACTCTTCCCGTACCGCGATTTCCTGCAGGCCTGGCAGTCCGCCCGCGGCCAGGCCAAATCCTTCTGCGTGGCCCTCATGCGGCTCGAATCGCCGCACTCAGAACGCAGTCCCATGGACCAGATGAAGGAAGAGCAGTTTTTCCAGACCCTGACCAACCGCGCCGAGGCCCTCTTCGGCCCCTCGGCCCTGGGAGGGCGCTACAGCCTCAACTGCGTCGTGTACCACATCCCGGACATGGAGCAGGAGGAATGCTGCGGCGCCGTTCGGGAACTTTTCGAGGACGACCGCTTTGCCGGACTGGACACGTCCGTGGGCGTCGCCTGTTACCCGTTCCTGGACTTCACGCGTTCCGACATCCTCGACAACGCGCGCAAGGCCCTGGACCACGCGGCACTCCTGCAGGACGAAAAGATCGCCTGCTTCGACTCCGTGTCCCTGAACATCAGCGCCGACCGTCTTTTCGCCCTCGGAGAAATCTACGACGCCATCTCCGAATACAAGAAGGCCCTCACCGCGGACGACAGCAACCTGCTGGCCAAGAACTCCCTCGGCGTCTGCTACGCCCGTCTGAACAAATATGCCGCGGCCCGAGCCGTTTTCCAGGATCTGACCACACGCCACCCCGAACACGTCATGCCGCTGTACAACTTTGGATGCGCCTGCCTCAAAGACGGCGACCCCGAATCGGCCCGCCAGGCCTTCGAACGCGTCCTGACTATCCGGCCTGACCATGTCTCCGCCCTGATCCGCCTGGGTCTTATGGCTGAAGACGATGGGGACTTCGACCGCGCCTGGGATCTCTACGAACAGGTCGGGGCCGTCCCCGAGGAAGACGCCTCCGGGCAGGCGACCATACACAGCCTGGCTTGCCGCTACCTGGCCCGCCTGGCCTTCCGCCGGGACGACCGCGACACGGCGCGCGAACTGCTCCACCAGGCTATCACAGCCAACCCCCAGGATGCCCACTCCTTTCACCTCCTGGCAAAAATCTACCTGGAACGCGGAGACGATCCGGAAATCGCCGAGTCCCTGGCCCGCCAAAGCGTACATCTGAAACCGGATGCACCGGGTTTCTGGGAGGTTTTAATTTCGGCCCTGGAGCAGCAGGGCAAGGCGGACGAGGCGACCCAGACAAAAATCCGCGCTGGCGCCCAAAGCGGTTGACAGCCTCACCCAATTTGCCCTAAAGGGGCTTCTCACGAGCGATCCCCGGTAGCTCAGTTGGCAGAGCAGGTGGCTGTTAACCACCCTGTCGGCAGTTCAAATCTGTCCCGGGGAGCCAGCAGATCCAGGCCCTTCCTTTTCATGGAAGGGCCTTTTTTTGTGTTCTTCCCCCTTTCAGAACGCCGGCCCGCGAAAACGCTACCGAAGACAGAACCAACCTTTTTCAAAAGTGGTGCTTGCCTTTCAAGCCCCTACCGGTTCAGAATACCCACGCGATGAAAACCCCAAGCAACGCCCCGCCCCCCAAGACCGCGGACCACGGACGCATTGTCGCCGAGGCCCCGCCCTGCCTGGACACGCTCCAACTCGAACGCCTGGAGCGTGAGTTCAGAACATGGGCCGACGAGTCGCGTCGCGTGGATATCGCGCTGTCACGCAGGCGCATCCTGCTCATTTTCCTGCTCATCCGGCATACCGGCGCCAAACTGCATGAAGTGCTGGCCCTCAGTCCTTCACGCGACATCGACCACGAAAACCTGACAGTCACATTCGGCCGCGGCGACGGCCAGGAACCGTCACGGACGGTTCCTCTGGCAGGCGCCCTTGCGCAGGAAATCGCGGAATTTCTGGAAGACGAAAAATTCCGCGTCTCCGTGGAGGAAACTCTGGGTGTGGATCCGGCTTTCGTGCGCAGAAAATTCTACGAACGCGCCCAGGTCTGCGGCTTCCGCAAACAGCTGGCCAGCCCCGAAGCCATCCGCAAATCGCGCGGCGTGGAACTCATGCAATCCAACATGCCCCTACCGGCAGTCCAACTGTATCTCGGGCACTCCACGCCCAATCTGACGTCCTCCTACGTCTCGTTCTCCGAGGAGGACATCCTGGCCGTGACCTCCGCCTTTCTACAGCGCGAGAGCGCGCGAAAGACCAGTGCGCGCAATTCCTTTTTCGGACGGGTCTCCCGCATCGGCGCCGCGGACCTTCAGGCAGTGGTGGAGATCGTCACCCCGGCGGGGCACGCGGTGTCGTCCATCATCACCCAGGACAGTCTCAGGCGCATGGGGCTCAAGGTCGGCCGTCTGGCCACCATCGAGGTCAAGGCTCCCTGGGTCCATCTCTACGACAGCGAAGTCGAGCCTCCCTGTTCGGCCGAAAATCGCTTTCCCGGAGTTGTCGTGCGCATCACTCGCGGACGCGTCAACACGGAGTGCGTCCTGCGCATCGACCCGCAAACGGAGCTGTGCGCCATCGGAACCAACGACAGCCTGGACCGCCTTCAGCTTGAAGAAGGCGACAAGGTCTGGGCAGTTTTCGGCGTCTACGCCACCATTCTTCAAGTCGACTAGTTTCCCTGTATTGTCCTTTCAAAGGAGTTGGTTATGGATGCATCGCAAAAGCGGGAACGCTTTATCGAGGGCAACGAACGTGAGTACGGCGCGCTCTCCAATTACATAAACTGGATCGACCCGGCCCGGGCAACCGAAGCTCTGGAGAAACGAAACACCCTGCTCCGCACACCAGGCATCAGGGTGTCCTGCCTGGGTACCAAGATTCATCACGGCCCACTCTCACCGGGCTGCCGCCAATGCTCGATCAAGGCCTGGTCGTGCCTCTTCGTCAGCGGGCGCTGCAACGGCAGCTGCTTCTACTGCCCCACTCCCCAGGACACGGACGACCCGCCCATGGCCGGCACGGTCCCGTTTCGCAAACCCCAGGACTACGCCGATTTCGTGCGGCTGTTCGGCTTCGGCGGGGCGAGCGTCAGCGGCGGGGAGCCCCTCCTGGACTTCGAACTCAGCCTGGAGTTCGTCCGGGCGCTGCGCCGCACGTGCGGCCCGGGCCTGCACATCTGGCTCTATACCAACGGCATCCTGGCCACCGCGGACAAACTGCGCAGGCTGGCCGAGGCCGGGCTGGACGAAATCCGCTTCGACATCGGCGCCACGGGCTACAGGCTCGGATCCGTTCGCCTGGCCCGCGGCATCATCCCGACGGTCACGGTAGAGATCCCCGCCGTTCCCGAGGAACGCGGCCGCCGGGAAGGCCTGCTGCATGATCTCTCGGAAGCCGGCGTCTCCCACCTGAACCTTCACCAGCTGAGGCTGACTCCACACAACGCCAGGCATCTATTCGAACGCGACTACACCTTCGTGCACGGGCCCAAGGTCACGGTGCTGGAATCGGAACTGTGCGCCCTGGCCCTGGTGGCGCGTGCCGCGGCCGACCACCTCCCCCTGGCCGTCAACTACTGCTCCTTCGTCTACAAGCACCGTTTCCAGGCTGCGGCCAGCAGAAGCCGCTTCGGGCCATGGCTCCTGGCCGACGGTGAAGAACTCACGGGCAGCGGACACATCCGAACCGTCCAGACCCATCACATGGACGGGCAGATCTGGCGCACCGTCCAATTGCCCCCGCCGCATGATCAGGAACTCTGGGTCAGGTACTCCGCCGCGTTCCTGCGGCCTGTTGGACCCTGCGAACATATTCACCGCATTGTTCCGGTATCCGAAGATTTCCAGGTCATTCTGGAACGCCGTCTTTCCCGGGAACCCCGCCCCGTCGAACCGCAGGGTCTGAAACAGAGCCTCCGTGCTCCGCAGCCGGACGAAACGCTTCCCGGTCTGTACATGCCGAGCCTGGACGATTCCTGCGAGTGGATCATTCCGGGGCTGGGAATGTACTTTTAGCCGTCAGGACTTATCTGCCCCTGATCGACGCAACACAGGAGGTTCCCATGATTCGCAAAAATACACATCATATCATGCTTGCCTGGCTTTTTCTCACGCTGACGTTTGCGGCCGGATGCGCGACCACGCCTTTCGGGGAACGCTATCAGCCCGGAGCCAGGGACGTGACCCTGTGGGGTTCCGCAAAAATCCCGCTCGACCCGGTCTGGCACTATGTCGGAGCCGAAAGCATCACCGTACGCGGCGACCTGCGGGATACATCCCTCACACCTCTGGATCACATGCAGACCCTTGTTTTCGTGCAAAAGGACGAAACACGCCCGGCCATCCTGCTCCTGTCCAGAGTGATCAAATCCCCAGGCCCCGAGGTCTTCGTCTTTCTGGACGGCGCCAAGACGGTCCTGGAAGGCGTGACCTACCGCGAAAGCCTCTTCTCCCTGTCCGGACAGACTTCGGACCCGGAGTACCGGCGCTATCTGGAACGAATTAACGCCGAGGGCCATGGCCTTGCGTCCCACTACTCGGCACGCGTCCTGGATCGCCTTCCCGTGGACCAGGTACTGGTACGCATCATGGAGCTGACACCCGCTAAAGGTGGAGGCACTGCCCTGCCCCCTTATGCACGCCTCTATCCACAGGAACGGCAGGACATCATCAGAAGCCGCTTTCACTGAGAAATGTCCTCGGGCAGGACGGCGTCAATTTGATGGTTGACAGCCGTCCCGCCTTTCCCTAAAAGCGCGTTCTGGCCAACGTTCCCCGGTAGCTCAGTTGGCAGAGCAGGTGGCTGTTAACCACCCTGTCGGCAGTTCAAATCTGTCCCGGGGAGCCAGAAAATTTCCCGCCTTGGCGGACAATAAAAAACCCCTTGATATTCAAGGGGTTTTTTATTGTCCGCCGTCACAGCCAGGCCGCATCGACGGAAACGGCGCAACCCGGAGAGCTGCGCCTGTCCGGTAAACTAATTGCAGTCGACCTGAACCTTGCGGGTCTCCACGTAGTGGGCTGCTGCCAAAGCGGCCACACAGCCATCGGCCGCAGCCAGAACGATCTGATTGGCATATTTCTGGCGCAGGTCGCCCACAGCGAAAACGCCGGGAAGATTGGTCTCACATTTCTCGTCGGTAACCACATAACCCGCAGCGTTCATCTTCACACCAGCCGGAACCAGCCCGTTGTTGGGCTTGAAACCGACGAAAATGAACACACCGTCCGTGGCAATGCCCTGCGTCTCACCGGTCTCGACATGCTTCACGTTCACGCTGGTCACGCCCTCGTCGTTGGCAACGATGTCCTGCAGCACGGAACTGAGCACCAGGGTGATGCGAGACTCGGCAAAAACGCGCTGCTGCAGGATGCGGCTGCCGCGGAACTCCTCCCTGCGGTGCACAAGATAGACCTTGGAGCAGATCTTGGAGAGGTAGAGGGCGTCTTCCAGGGCGGTGTCGCCGCCGCCGACCACGACAACGGTCTTGCCGCGAAAGAAAAACCCGTCGCAGGTGGCGCAATAGGACACGCCCTTGCCGTACTGCTCGATCTCTCCGGGCACGCCCAACTTCCGGGCCGAGCCGCCTACGGCCAGAATCACGGCGTGCGTGTTCAGACGGGTGCCGTCCGTCAGGACCACCTCATGGTAGTCCACGCCCGGCTCGACACTGGCCACCTCGTTCTCGCGGATTTCCAAGTCATAGCGCTTGGCATGGTTCAGGAACTTCTCGCAAAGTTCGAACCCGCCGATCTCCTCGATGCCGGGATAATTCTCCACGTCCTTGGTCAGGGCGATCTGTCCGCCAGGCATGCCTTTCTCCACCAGCACGGCATTGAGGGCCGCGCGCATGGCATAGATTCCAGCGGAAAGACCGGCAGGACCGCCGCCCACAATCACCACATCGTACATGTTGTTTTCCAAGATGCTCTCCTTAAGGGCCAACGCCCCTCAATCCTTGTCTTTCGTGTCGTCCTTGCCGAAGCGGATCATGCCTTCGGCGAGGCTCTTCAAGCGCTCATCCACTCGGGCGTATATGCTCCCCTTCGGATAGCTGCCGTCCTTCTTGCGTACGCCGGCCTTCTTGCCGGTCAGGATCTCGATACCCTCCTCAAGGCTACTCACGGCCCAGATCCGGAAGCGGCCGTCGCGCACAGCGTCAACCACCTCCGTCTTGAGCATGAGATCCCTGACATTGGCCCGGGGAATGATGACACCCTGGTCCCCCGTCAATCCCTTGGCCTTGCAGCAGGCGAAAAAACCTTCAATCTTATGATTCACCCCGCCGATGGCCTGCACCTCGCCGTTCTGGTTCACGGATCCAGTCACAGCGACGCCCTGCCTGATGGGCACGCCCGAGAGGCTGGACAACAGCGCATACATCTCCGTGGAAGAAGCGCTGTCGCCGTCCACGCCCGAGTAGCTCTGTTCAAAGGCGATGGACGCACTCATGGCCAAAGGCTTGTCCTGGGCAAACATCTTGCGGAGGTATCCGCCCAGGATCAACACGCCCTTGCTGTGGGTGCTGCCCGAGAGGTCAGCCTCACGCTCGATGTTGATGATCCCGGCCTTGCCCATGGCCGTGGCGGCGGTGATGCGGCTGGGCTTGCCGAACATCATGTCTCCCAGACTGTACACGGCCAGACCATTGATCTGCCCGACCTTGGCCCCGTCCGTGTCGATCATGATGGACCCGCGGTCGATCATGTCCTGGATCTTCTCCTCGATGAGGCTCGAGCGATAAATCCGGGCCTCGATGGCGCGGGTCACGTCCTCACCCCGGACAACCTTCTGCTCCGCCTCGCCGGCAAAATAGTCGGCCTCCATCAGGAGGTCCGTCAGCTTGGGAAACGTCGCGGCCATCTTCTCCTGGCGTCCGCCCATGCGCACGGATTCCTCCACCAGGACGGCCACGGCCGTCCGATCGAAGGGGCGCAGATCATATTCCGAGCTTCGGGCGCGGATAAAGCGCGCGAACTGGGAAACGGCCTCCCCGCTGTTGTCCATTATGGTGTCAAACTCCGCCCGAACCTTGAAAATCTTGGGTACGTCCGAATCGTAATGCTGAAGCAGATGATACATATACGTATCCGCCAGGACGATGACCTTTATGTCCATCTCGATAGGCTCGGGTTTCAATGACGAGGTGGTGAACAGGTAGAAGGGGTCGTAGGTCTGAATCTCCATCTTGCGGCTCTTGAGGGCCCGCTTCAGGGCCTGCCAGACCCCGGGCTCCATGATGGCGTCCAGAAGGTTGATGACCAGGTAGCCGCCGTTGGCCCGCACAAAGGAACCGGCCTTGATGCGCGAAAAATCCGTACGCCACACGCCGCTGCGATCGACCATGCGTTCGATACTTCCGAAGAGGTTGCGGTAGGTCGGATATTCCTCGACGATGACAGGCGGGCCCTGCTGTTCGCCGTTATCCACCAGCACATTGACCGTATACTGCTCGAAAGGGTCGGCCACGGGCACATGCTGCGGCTGCTCCTGGGTGAAGAACATGGCGATATTGTCGACCATGTTGTCGACCATGTGCCGGAGATACTCATTGAGTTCGTCGCACACGAAATTCTCGCGCAGGGGCGCGATGAGCGTGTCCGCGAGATTGGAAAACATGAGTTTGTCGGCCTGCCTGTTCTTCTCCTGGATCTCCTTCTGCAGGTTGCGCACCTGCAGGAAGATGGAGTCTATCTCGGTCTTGATCTCGGTATATTTGGCCTTGATGCGCTCGAACTCATCCCGGGGAAAGCGGCCCTTCTCGACCATCTGCTCGAGCTTGAGCACGGGCGTGGGTTCACCGTCCACGATGGGCATGACTTCCGGCGGCTGTCCCTGACGCCCCTGGAAGGTGACCAGGGCGAACCCTGCCTCCTTGACCTGCTTCTCGAGATTCATGAAGAAACTGGACGTCTTCTTCTCATAGGCCTCGTTGATCTCGTTCTTTCTGGCCAGGTACTCGGAACTCTCAAAAAGCTTGGGGACCTCTTTCCTGAGTTCGTCCACCAGTTCCTGCATACTCTTCTTGAGCCGGGCCCCCTGGCCCGGACCCAAACGAACGAGGATGGGCGCTTCAGGATCCTTGAAGTTATTGAGATAACAGATATCCCCCGGGACCTTGCCGTTTTCCACGGCCTTGGCCAGCACCTTCCGGACGGCATCCATCCGGCCCGACCCCGGCGCACCGGTCACCAGAATATTGTAGCCCGGACGGCGCACGCCGATGCCAAAGCGCAGGGCGTCCACGCCGCGGTCCTGGCCCAAAATGTCGTCAAGGGGTTCGAGTTCGCTCGTATCGGCGAAGGGCAGCGTTGAGGTATCGAGGGTCCACCGCAGGTCTTCGGCAGTCAATCGTAGCGTTTCACTCATTCCCACCTCGCTCGTTGTTGTGCTCTTCCGCGCTGACCGACACAGGAGTGCTGGTTGCACTCTTGGGTAGTACTATTCTGAGCATTCCACCAGCATAGCTGGCAGTGACCTTTCCGGCATCCACAGGGCCGGAAAGACGGACTGTGCTGGAAAAATCCTGTCGGGAGATGCTCAGGCTCCGCTCGCCCCGGCTCTCCTCGACCTTCTCGCCGGAGATGGAAAGCCGCCCCCCGGAAACAACCACCCTGATGGTTCCGGGGTCAAGGTTGGGGACGTAGGCCGTAACAATGATGTTTTCGTCCTCGGTCGTCACGCGCACATCCGGCTCGCAGCGCAACAGGCGCAGATCGAACGGACTGCAGAAATCCCGCACAAAGGAGTCGAAAAGCTCTTCCATGTCCTGCCTGAGCTTTCCGAGTTCGGCCCGGTGCCACAAATGCAGATCGGACATATGGCCTCCGACGCGACGCACGAACGCTCAAAGACCGGAAAAAAACGTTCCGTAGGAGATGTTTCCAGCGTCGCCAATACAATGAATATCCTCCCGGGCGGCGCTTCGGTCAAGTCCGTCTTCGAAATCGGCGCGCAGTTCAGGCAATCCACCCAAGCGCTGGGCATGGTCGAAGTCCACCACAAGAAGTCTCGTTCGGGGATAGACGGACAGACTGACCGGCAGGTGGTATCTGCGCGAACGGCAGGTTTCAAGGGCTGCACAACGTTCCAGCAGGCCACGCGCCCAGTGCAGTCCCCCCGGACCGGCAAGCCATTCGTTCATCTTTTGCATACGCCAGACCACGCCACCCCTTCCCTTGAGCCGAAGATCGCCGTCGGCGTACCTGCGCACCAGGAAAAAGACGACCGTACCTGCGGGAGAGAGGGCCATAAGATCGACGGCACCCGGCGGGACAGGGGCATCCACGGCCATGACACAGGAATGACGACGGTACAGGCGGTCCAGAATCGTCTGCCGCCTGTCCGTGCAGCCGCCGACGCGCCTGCGAACATGGGCGTACTTTTCGGCAAGTTCTTCGAGTGTCCGCACAGATCGCGCGCCGTCTCTGCCGTCCAGCACGACTCTGGCCCCGGGATGGGTCAGGAGGAGGTGTTCCGGTGCCATACGGCACTGCGGCTCGTCGCCCAGGAGTCCGATCTCGGCAAAGCGGTTGCCCCGAAGACGCACCATCACGGACTCCGTGTCCACGCGGATCAAGGCTTCGTCGTCGGCGGCCATCCGGCTCCACCAGGTTCCCTCCCGAACGCGGAGCTCATTGAGACGCGCGCACAGCTCTTGCCATGTCTCGCCGACGGCACTCTTTCCCGGATGCGTCACCTGCGGTCGGCCTCCTCGTTCAGGAGACAATCCACGGCCACAGGATGAATCTCGGCCTGCACCATATCGCCCACCGAGAGGCCCGAGGAGCGGAACTCTCCGAGACGCATCTGCACGTCAAGGGACCGTCCGAGGTTGACGCTCAAGGCCACCGTGTCCCCCTCGAGACGAATCCTGGCAAGCCTGCCGCGGTTCATGCCAGGCCCGTTGACCTTGGAAAGCCGCACGCCTTCAGGATCGATGGAGATACGCGCCCTGCCCGGCGCACATGCCGAAACCGGGATGCGAAACCCCTCGGCGATGCGGCACCAGCCCTGCCCTTCCTGCACGGTGACCATGCCCGCGTAGGAATTGGACCTGGAACGGTGCGCAAGACGTCCCTCCTCCAGAAAAACGACCTGAGGACACAGTGACCACGCCTGGGAGCGATTATGAGTGCAAAGCACGATGGTGGTCTCCCCCTGGTCGCGAAGCTCAGCCACGACCTGCTCGATGATGACCCGGTTCTGGGTATCCACACTGGCTGTGGGTTCATCGAGAAGGAGCACCCGGGGCCGACTCGCCAGGGCCCGGGCGATGGCCACGCGCTGGGTCTCGCCGCCCGAGAGCCTCGGCGCATAGGCTGCGGCCAGGTGGCGCAGCCCGACAAGTTCCAGAGCCTCGTCAACCAGGCGGTCCCGCTCGGCCCTGCCCACGCCGCGGATGGCCAGGGCATAACCCACATTCTCCCGCACGCTGCGGCTGAACATGACGGGATGCTGCTCCACCAGGGCGACACGCCTGCGCAGCTTCCGCAAAAACGACTCCTTCCAGATCACTGGAGCTCCCTCGAAAAGAACCTCACCCTGATGCGGCCGGTTCAGCAAAGACAGGATGCCCAGAAGCGTGGATTTGCCGGCGCCGTTGGGACCCTGCAGCGAGTAGGCAAGCCCCGGCTCGATGGTCAGGCGGGGGATGTCCAGGACGGTCCGCCCGTCGTAGGCGACGAGCACGCCGCGCAATTCGAAAAGACTCATCGCTGCGTCCTCCCCTGCACATAGCCGAGCAAAACGTTGATCACGAGGCTGATGGTCAGGAGCACCATGCCGAGCCCCAGGGCGAGGACAAACTCACCCTTGTCGTACTCCAGCGCCATGGCCGTGGTCATGGTGCGCGTAAAACCCTTGGCGTTACCCCCGAGCATCATGGAGATGCCGATCTCGGAGATGACCCGACCGAAGGCGGCCACCACTGCGGCCATGATGCTGAAACGCGCCTCGCGCAGGACCACCATGGCCACCTGGAAGCGCGACGCACCCAGAGTCAGGGCCGTACGCCGATATCGGTCGTCGATGCGCCCCACCGCGGCGATGGTGAAAGCCACGACGATGGGCGTGATGAGGATGACCTGGCCCACGATCATGGCCTTCTGGGTGTACAGCCAGCCCAGCGAGCCGAACATGCCTCTGCGGGAGAGAAAGGAATAGACCAGCAGACCTATGACCACGGTGGGCAGGGCCAGCATGGTGTTGAAAAAAGTGATGACGGCCTGCTTACCCCTGAAAACCGCAATGCCGACCAGGAAACCGGTCGGCACGCCAACGACGCAGGCCGCCAGGGTCGACCAGAAGCTGACATTGAGGGATACGCCGACGATCTCCAGAAGCTCCGGATTGAACTCCAGCAAAAGCGCAAACGCAGCCGTCAGGCTGTCCAGGAAAAACATGCTACCTGTCCTTGGGAAAAGGATTCTCCGTGAACAAAGCGGCCCGCTTCGGAAGCGGGCCGCTTGACTTCATTGAAAGCCGAATTCCGACCTGAGGCCGGCCGCTCCTACTTCGCGTCGGGGAAGAAGAGCTGCTTGTCAAGGAGCTTGTAGTCACCGATAACCTTCTGCCCGCGCGCGGACACGAGCCACTCGGCAAAGGTCTTGGCCAGGTCGATGCGGACATGGGGATGCTTGGCGGGATTGACGGGAATCACGCCATAGGGGTTGAACAGGGTCGGGGCGCCTTCGCTGATGATTCCGAGCTGCAGACCCTCGGGGCGGCCGAACTTGTAGCTGATGTACGTGCCGCGATCGGTCAGGGTGTACCCCTGCTTCTCCTCGGCAAACGTCAGGGTCTTGCCCATGCCCTGGCCGATGGACATGTACATCTTCATGCCTTCGGGATGCACGGCCTTGAACTTCACTTCCTTGCCCTTGGACGTCAGCACGGTGTCCTCTTCGGCCAGGGGCAGGCCCGTGGACTTCCAGAGCGCCTGTTCCTTGGAATGGGTGCCGCTGTTGTCGCCGCGGGACACGAATACGGACTCAGACTGGGCGATCTTCTTCATGGCCTCGGCCGCGTCGGCGGTTTTGGCGCCGGCCGGATCGCTCTCGGGGCCGATGATCACGAAGTCGTTGTACATGACATAGTAACGCTTGGTGCCGTAGCCGTCGGCCACGAACTTTTCCTCGCGCACCGGGTCATGCACGAAAATGACGTCCACATTGCCGTCGACGCCGTCGCGGATGGCCGCGCCCGTGCCCTTGGCCACAACCTTGACCTCAATGCCGGTATCCTTCTTGAACTCGGGCAGCAGAACATCCAGCAGGCCCGACGACTGGGTGCTGGTCGTGGTGGACATGTTGAGGACCTTGTCCTGGGCCATGCCCGAAATCGGCAGCAGCAGCACCGCCATCAACACCAATACTTTTTTCATGTTTCCTCCTCGTGTGTGACAGATGGGTATGAAAGCACCTTTTATGTCATCACGGACACAAGGACAAGAACATGAGAGTTGCTATTTCAGGGTAGTTTTCACGGACGGCTGGACAGATGCGGACCTGTTCCCCGGTTCCTCCCTGCGGGTATGAGGCATGGAAAAATCCGACGAGGCCAAAGCCACCCCGTCGCTGACGCGCAGGACGCGGGTGTTGACGTAAATTTGACGACCTACCACGGTGTAGGTCCCCACCAAAATGGTGTAGGCCGGGATATCGGTATTGATCTTCCCGATATCCCGGGACAGGGCAAAGACTCCGCCCCCGGAATCGACGCGCAACTGATCCGAGCGCAGTTGGATCTCCGACACGGAGTACCCGTGCTGGCTGAGCCGCGAAGCGACCTGTCTGGACAACAAAACGCCGAGATCATTAGTATTTTCCACATTGCCCGAGTCCACGAAAGACGCGGCTAGCATGGGATAGCCGGCCACTCCGCCCCCGGCGAGTTGGGCATGAAGATGATCGCCGGCCCTGTAGGAATAGTCCAGGAGCCTGGGTTCCGAGGGCGCCTTGGAAAAACCCGACAGCAAGGGCAAGTGAACGCAGCCGCACAACGCAAGGGCTGCCATGAGTGAAAAAAATCTGGCCATACGATCCTCCGGAGAAAAATGCCGACTGCCAGCAGCGAAGCACGCCCCGTGCCAACCGGCCCGGCCGGCTTAAGTTTTCCGTCTGTCGTCCGATAACCTGATCATGGACCATACCGATATCAAGGAGCATCCCATGCGCCGAGCTCTCATTCCCGTCATCCTGACGCTTGTTCTGCTGACTGCCTGCTCCCCGGGCGGAGTCGGCACGGACCAGGCACGTCTCTTCGCCACCGCCCAGGCGCCTCTGCCGGCGGGCTATCCCCTCACCACCCAGCCGAAGATGCAGGCCATGGCCCATTGGGACAGCCTTGCCCTCAAGGTGGCGGAGAACTGCGCCAAAGCCCTGGCCCATTTCGATCCCCAGGGTGACCTGCGCGTCTACGTCGCCCCCGTTGCGGCCACGCCGTTCGGCAGAACCTACCGCGAAGCCCTGCTGACGCGCCTGGTGGACTTCGGCGTGCCGGTGTCCTTCAAGGCTGCCGGCGCCGCCGTTCTTGAAACCGACCTGGAAATGATCACACATCGCCGCGAACTGGCCCGGACCAAGTCCGGCCGCCTCTATGTCGTGGAACCCGGGTTCGTACAGGCAAAAGATTCAAACGGAATGTTCGCCCCGGTGCCCGTCGTCTCCGAGGAGAGCGGTTTTTTCGACACGCCTGTGCCGGCTTCGGAAATTCAGGTCAGCACCGCCCTCATCCACCACGAAGGCTACCTCTTCCGGGATTCCTGCATCTTCTACATCGACGCCAAGGACCGGGGCCATTACAGCCTGAACGCCCCCACTGGCGACGTTGAACTCAAACGCTTTTCCCTGGTGGACAAATGATCCGCGCAGTCCTTCTCCTCAGCGCACTGCTCTGCGCCCTGCCGATCCCGGCCCGGACGGAATGCGCCACATCGCGCATCGAGACCCTTTGCCAGACGCTCGCGGAAGAACTGGCCGTGAATCTCCAGGAGCGCCTCGACCGCTCGGTGCCCGTCATGACCGCCCCCTTTGCGAACCTTCACCACGTCTCGGACACCTCCCGCCTCGGACGCATCCTCGCCGAAGGGACCGGCAACGCCTTTGCCCGTCACGGTTACCGCGTTGCGGATACTCGCGCCTTCATGCCCACACCCTTCAGCCTCAAGGAAACGGGCGAAACCGCTCTCTCCGCGGATCCGGACCAGGCAGGCGATACGTCCGGAATGCGCACCGTACTGACCGGAACCTATGCACCGGCCGACGGCGGCGCCCTGATCAGCGCGCGCATCGTCCGGGTCATGGACCACGCCGTCCTCTCGACCGCCACATGCCGCCTGCGCCTGACCGAAGAGGTCGTGTCCCTCATGGCCCCGACAGCGCCCGCGGCCAAGGCTGCACCCGCACCTCTTCTCGACCTGAAAAAGACGGCCGACGTCAGGCGCGTCCAGAAAGCCCTGGCTGCCCAAGGCCTCTACAAAGCCGGCATCGACGGAATCTGGGGCAGAAAATCCAGGGCCGCCCTGACGCGCTTCCGGGCATCCCTTGGCCTGCCGGCCACGGACGCGTGGGACGACGACACCCAGAAGGCCCTTTTTCCGGCGCCCTGACAACGACATCCCTTCAATATATCACAAAAAATTATATTCACAAATTATCTTGACGACCTGACGATTCGCGCCTAGATGAACCTCGTTTTGAAATGTTGTTCACAAATTAACACGTATTTTCGAATATGAGGCAAGTCATGCGCGAGATCACCCTCTTTCTGCATTCCCAGAAAATCCAGAAACCCGAACCCATCGTTTCCAAGGCCATTGCCCGCCTCGTAGCGGGACTGCGCACGATGGCGGCCTCCCTCACCAACGGCCCCAGGGCCGCTGCCCGGTAAAAGGCCGGGACCGGTCCTTCAGACCGGAGCAAGACGTCACAAAAAAACGGCCGGACTGCTTGTGCAGCCCGGCCGTTTCTCTTTCCCGTTCCGGGAACCCTCAACACTCGAAACATGAAGCCTGGGAATATTCCACACGATCCTTGTATTCGGCCTGCTTCCCACGGTTCCACATCTTGACCGGACGGTAGTACCCCACCACGCGGGTGTATACTTCGGTCTCCTGACCGCACCGCGGGCATGTGGCCTGTTCGCCCGCCAGGTAGCCGTGATCCTTGCAGACCGAGAAGGTCGGCGTCACGGAGATGTAGGGAATTTTCGTCTCGCTCAGAGCGCGCACGATGAAACTCTTGAGAGCCGCGGTATCCGGGACGGACTCGCCAAGAAAGCTGTGGAAGACCGTACCGCCGGTGTACATGGGCTGCAGCCTGTTCTGGTGCTCCAGGGCCGTGAAGACGTCCGTGGTATGCCCCACGGGCAGCAGCGTGGAGTTGGTGTAATAGGGCACGCCGTTGCCCGAAGCCTGGATATCCGCGTACAGGCCCTTGTCGATCTTGGCGAGCCGGTAACTCGTACCCTCGGCCGGGGTGGCTTCCAGGTTATAGAGGTTGCCCGTCTCCTCCTGGAAACGCGAGGTGATCTCCCGCAGGTGGTCCAGGGTGCGGACCATGAGCCTTGTGCCGGCATCGGTGTCGATACCCTTGCCCAGCAGATTGAGACACGCCTCGTGCCCTCCAAGCAGGCCGATGGTGCTGAAGTGGCCGCGGAAGCCGTTTTTCAGATATCGCCGCGAAAAAGGGAACATGCCCTTGTCCATATTGTCCGTGACCATCTTGCGCTTGAACTCGAGGGAATCCTTGGCCAGGGCTGCATATTCTCCGACCAGATCAAGAAAATCCTCCTCCCCCTGGGCCAGATAGGCGAGCTTGGGCAGATTCAGGGTAACCACACCGATGGAACCCGTCAGGTCGCCGGCGCCAAAAAGGCCGCCCGTACGCTTGCGCAGCTCGCGCAGGTCCATCTGCAGACGGCAGCACATGGAGCGCACGTCCTCAGGCTTGAGGTCGGAGTTGATGAAGTTCTGAAAATACGGAGCCCCGTACTTGGCCGTCAGCTTCAGCAGCAGTTCGCCGACCTCGGACTCCCAGGGGAAATCGGGAGTGACGTTGTAGGTCGGAATGGGAAAGGAAAAGATGCGGCTGTGATAGTCGCCCTTGAGCATGACTTCAAGAAACGCGCGATTAATCATCTCCATTTCGACCGCGTACTCGCCATAGGTGCTGTCCTGCAACGCACCACCTATAATGACCGCCTCGGAGGCGATGTGCGCCGGCGGAGTCAGGTCGAAGGTCAGGTTGGTGAAGGGACTCTGCCCGCCCCAACGCGAGGTGGTGTTCAGATTGAACACGAACTTCTGCATGGCCTGCTTGACCTCGTCGTAGCTCAGGCCGTCGTGACGGACGAAAGGAGCGAGGTACGTATCCACGTTGTTGAAAGCCTGGGCACCGGCCCATTCGTTCTGCAACGTTCCCAGAAAATTGACCATCTGGCCGAGGGCCGCGTCGAAATGGCGGGACGGGCCCGACGAACAACGTCCTTCGAGATTGAAGCCCTCCAGCAGAAGGTCCCGCAGGGACCAGCCAGCGCAGTAGCCAGCCAGGCCGAAGGAGAGGTCATGAATGTGGAAATAGCCGTGCTCATGTGCCTGGCGAATCTCCTCGGGATACTTCTCCAGGGAGTAGCGCGCCTGGACCGAACCCGAAAGATGCAGCATCAGCCCCTGGAAGGAATGGGCCATGTTGGCATTTTCGCTGACCCGCCAGTCGGACTTGTTCAGATAACTGTCGATGGTCTCGGTGATGTCCAGGAACGTCTCGGTCTGGCTGCGAATCTGACGCCGCTTCTCGCGGTATACGATATATCGCCGGGCAACGTGATACAGGCGGGATTCCATGAGCACCTGCTCAACGGTATCCTGCACGAGCTCCTGCTCGGGGCTGTCCTGGCTCGTAAGCTTGGACTCGACTTTTCCGGCCAAACGCTTGGCCAAAAGAGGATCCTTGATGCCGCTGGCTTTCAAAGATTTCAGAATGGCCTGGGCGATCCTTTCGACCGACCAGGACTCGATCCGTCCGTCACGTTTCACAATCTGCTGGGGCATGAACACTCCGATCGGGATTCTGGTTGATAATTTTCACACTCGTCTTCGACGCTGCGGGGCGGCACGAACTCCTGGTATGTCAGGGGCAACTCTTCCGGCACCTGTCCCCTGGTCTCCTCGAGGTCTTCGATGGAAAGGGCCGGCACCTTGGTACAACGAAAATAGATCCGTCCCGGGTGGCTCAGGGCCAGCCCGAATATCCGCTCGAGGCAGATTTTGGCCGTCCGTTCCGTCATCTTCCCGCCCGTGAGCTCCGGATACATGGACCACGGGCCCTTGACGTCCACGGCAATGCTGTCGGCAAGGTCCTCGCGCAGCACCCGCTCCAGGACATCCGGGGCCGAGCCGTTGGAATCCAGCTTAACCGGCAGGCCGGTGGCCTTCAGGTCGCCAAGGAGAACGTCAAGACCCTGCAGGATCGTGGGCTCACCTCCGGACAGGGTTATCCCATCCAGCCAGCGCCTGCGCTTCTTCAGGTCGGTCAAAATCGTTTCTCTCGGCAGGGCCGGAAGATTCTGCCATTTCCAGGCAAGGGAGGCGTTGTGGCATGTCGGACATCGCAGGTTGCAGCCGCTGGTGAAAAGAACGCAAGAAACCTTGCCGGGCCAGTCACAAAAACTGACCGCCACCATACCACGCACGCGATCCCAGACCGGGTTCGTGTCTGTCATTTTCGCTCGAATTGGGTGTGACGTTTCTGAATATCCCAACACCCTGCATCCGCGTGCAGCGTGTCAAGAGGATGCTTCAGGCTGGTTTTCTGGCTCGCCCCGAAGGGCTTACAGTGGCGGGACCGCCCCGGACTTACACCGGGTTCCCAACGCCCTGAAGTGAATTAGCGGAACGAAAAAACATGTAGCCCATCGTGCGGCCTTGAGCAACCGAAACCTTTTCCACAATCGATGTCTTACGCTGTGGACGACGGCTTCATTCTTTTGAATTCAGCGTATTATGACGTAAAAATTCTTTGCCGACCACGGGAAGAAGAACAGCAAATGCCACAGCCAGGGTCAAGAACGCCGTGGACAGTCCGCGCCTGTCGGCCAGGCTGCCCACCAGCGGCCCGGACAGCACAAACCCCAGGCGAAAGACAAGACTGTGCAGGGAAAGGATGCTGGCCCTGTTCCGCCGCTCGCTCAGGGCTTGCAGGCGGGAGCGCATGATAGGGCCTTGCAGCCCGCGCATGATTGTCAGCAGATAATAGAACAGGAAACTCGCCGCAGCCGTTCCGAAACCCAGGCCCGTGTAGGCCGTCACGATGAGCACGAAGAACAGGCCAAACATCCCCCTCGTGCCCAGCCAACCGTGGAGCCTGTGACTTGCGGATGCGCCCAGGGCAACGGCAAGGTTGGCGCCGGCCCAGACCGGGCCGAACCAGGCCAGAGGCACCGAGCACGCCTGCATGTGCGGCTGGATGAGCCAAACCATGTAGAAGGAGGCCAGCCCCAGGAGCATTCCGCTGAAGATGGTCGAGCGAATCGCGGGGGCACGAAATGCCTGGCGACATACACCAAGGGCCTCCGCCAAGTGCGAAGTGACCTGCCCCCCGTCGTCGCTCGCCGGTTCGCGCAGTGTGAAGCACAGCATCAAGGCAACGGTCCAGACGACGATCTGCGCCACAAAGGGAAGCAAAGGCCATGAGGCGTACATGGCGCCGGCAAACAAGGCCCCGGCGGCCTCTCCGCCCTGGCCCCAGCTGACGAGGCGGCCGTCCAGTCGGGCATAGAGGTCGACCCTGGCCGAAGCTCGCAGCGTCTCGAAAAGCAGAGCCGTATCGGACCCACTGATGAAGGCGTAACTCACCCCCAGAAGCAGCTCCGCCACGAGGACGCCCCAGAAGGTCCCGGCAACAAGATACCAGCTCCAGCCGAGAATCCCGAACAGGCAGGCCGTGACAAGGGCCCAGCGATACCCGAGCCTATCGCTGACATAGCCGGACGGATATTCCATGAGCACGCTCGCCAGGGAGAAAAAGACCTGCAGGGTCAGGATCTCCGTCAGAGACAGCCCGATCTCGTCCTTCCAGAACAGCGTGATGATCGCCATGGGAAAAAGCATCATCTTCAGGGCCGCGAAGATGTTCAGGGTCAGAAGAGTCCGCCGCAGCGACCGCTCGTCGTCGGCTCCCTGGCCTTTGCCGAGTCCGGAAATCATGCCCTCCTCTTACCCCTTCAGGAAGGGGCCGAAGAACAGGCCCGTTTGACGGGGCTTGCCGACCAGTTGAGGCACGGCCCGGTTCAACACGAAGATGACCGGGACACATGCGGCAATACTGACGATCGTGACCGACAGACCGGTCAGAAATACCGCCAGTCCGCTCCCGGGCAACATGCCTGCGCTCCAGGCGGCCAGGGGCTTGTTGACGAAATGGTAGAAGAAACCATTCATGCCCAGAAGAATGAGGCCGTTTTGCCCCAGGAAGGCCAGCCAGGGCAGGCCGCGCAGCACCGAGCCAAGCGCGAGGACCATGAGCGAACCGGCCAGGGCCGTGAAGGGAAACCACAGGACGTGCCCATGACCGGAGAGGAGGATGACCACCGCCTGCAGGTAGCGGAACGGCCCCTGATTGAGGTCGAAGGTCAACTGCACCGCAACGAGCCCGACCGCGAACAGACACAGGGCCGGCAGGCCCTTTCCAATGGCGTCTGAAAGTCTGGCACGGCCGCACAGAACCCCCAAAAGGTAGAACGCGTATACCACCGGCACCTCGTGCAGCAGCCAGAAGCTCATGTTACGGCCAAAAAAGAAATACTCCGCATTGAGGGCGTAACCGGCCACGTAGCAGACCAGGGCCGCGAGCATGATGCGCCGCGGGGTGTCAAGAAATCCCCCGAGGAGGCGATGGACGCATTCCACGCTGACAAGACAGGCCACGAACCACATAGGCACGTTGAACAGGGGAAAGCCCATGGCCGTGGCCGCGGCAGCCTGCGCATAACCGTCAGCCGTGCCCAGGTCGACAATGGGAAACCAACCGGGAACCGCCAGGGACAGAAGGGCCATGATCAGGCTGAAGAACAGATACGGCGCGATCCGTCCCGCAAGAGTCGATCGGACAAAGGCCGGGAGGGGAGCCGCGAAGGGCCTTGCTCCA
Organism: uncultured Desulfovibrionaceae bacterium; assembly: GCA_964597325.1. GTDB lineage: Bacteria > Desulfobacterota > Desulfovibrionia > Desulfovibrionales > Desulfomicrobiaceae > Desulfomicrobium. Next base: position 1,070 of record CAZQYA010000009.1, on the reverse strand, counting down.
CGTATCCAACCAGAAAGAAAGAAGAAAAGGATCATGTGAAAGGAATAGATCCACTTATACTGAAGAGCCGCCGCCGGATTCTTCAAGTACATGAGCTGCTCGACGAAATGTCCATAGTAGACCAGACCCAGCCCGATTGCCCGCGCGGCATCGATGGCCTCCAGACGCGCCGTCCGATTGCTATACATGATTCCTCCCTGCTTCACGTTTCACGACGATGGCACCGTCTCGTCGCGACAGATGAGCATATGAGGCCAGTCCTTGTCACCAAAGAAAAAAGGCCCCAATTGGGGCCTTTTCGTAAGTATGGCTTGAGAAACTGCCTACTTATTCAACTCCACTTCCTGAGGGAAGATCGGCAGATACCGGTAGGACAAGCTCATGACTAGGAAGCCGTAGGCCACGATCATGAGCGATGTGGACCATTCGGCCCAGTTGGGGACATAGGTCGTCCAGCGATCAAAGGGCATGACCGGGATGGCCAGTGCCTGGACCGTGAAGACGAAGCGGTTGATGGTCACACCGATGGCGGCCATGATCGCGCCCGTATACATCAGGGCCGGACGCTCGCGCACCCAGGGGGTGACCAGCATCACAGCAGGGATGAGGCCAAACCAGAACAGTTCGAGCCAGAGCAGGATCTGCCCAAAGCCGTACTCGCTGGTGTACATCTCGTCGAAGGTCAGACCCATGCCGGGCAGGATGCCCTTGGCCCAGGCGTAGGTGTCGAGGATCTTGAAGAACATGTACACGCACAGCAGCAGACCGGAGATCTTGCCCATGAGCTTCTTGGTCTCGTAGCTGACCAGTTTGCGGCCGGTGATGGTTTCCATGAACGCGGCGCAGATCATGGTGAAGCCGGGGCCGGAAGCGATGGCCGAGGAGATGAACAGGAAGAAGGTCCAGGGCCAGATGAAGAAACCTTCGCGGAACACGAACGGACGGCCGAAGAGCACGCCGTACATACCACCCAGAGAACCCTGGTGGAAGAAGGACAGGAAAGTGCCGATGCCGGCGAAGAGCGGCATGTACACATGGAAGTTGTGGGCCAGGTGATGGCAGAACCTGTT
>CAZQYA010000008.1:19376-37231 GCA_964597325.1 uncultured Desulfovibrionaceae bacterium | reverse complement strand
CCTCCGAATAGCCCCGAACCGCTCCCATCAAGGGCCATTACGTGAAAAGCGCCGGAAACGGCGCTTTTCACGTAATGGGGTGCAGGGGATCATCCCCTGCCCGCCGGAGGCATTCTTTCAAATCCGCCCGAGTTTCTTGAGCTGGATCTCCAGGCAGGACACGGCGGCCGGGGTGACGCCCGAGATGCGTCCGGCCTGGCCCAGGGTGCGGGGCTGGATGCGGGTCAGCTTTTCCACCACCTCGCGCGACAGGCCCGGGATGCCCGTGTAGACCATGTCCTCGGGCAGGGCCGTCCTTTCCATCTTCTCAAAGCGGTCGACCAGCTCCTGCTGGCGCAGCAGGTATCCCTCATACTTGGCCCGGATTTCGGCCTCTTCCAGTGCCTCTGCGTCGAATTCCCCGATTTCCGGCCAGAGGGGCGCGAGCCTGTCGATGGACAGCTCGGGCTGGCGCAGCAGTTCCTTCAGGCTGACGGCTTTCTGAGGGATGGTGCCGCCCATGGCCTGGACAATATCTCGGGTGGCGGCGTCCGGGCGCACGCGGATGGATTCCAGACCGGCCATGATCCGCCCGAGCTCCTCCTGCTTGGCCGTGAAGCGTTTCCAGCGGCTGTCGTCCACCAGACCGAGGTCCCGGCCCAGGGCGGTCAAACGATCGTCGGCGTTGTCCTCGCGCAGGAGCAGGCGGTGTTCTGCGCGGGAGGTGAACATGCGGTAGGGTTCCTGGGTACCTTTGGTCACCAGATCGTCCACGAGCACCGCGATGTAGGCCTGGCTGCGGGTCAGGATGAACTCCGGTCCCCCGCGCAGGGTCTGGGCCGCGTTGATGGCCGCCCACAGGCCCTGGCCCGCGGCTTCTTCGTAACCCGAGGTGCCGTTGATCTGGCCGGCCAGGTAGAGGCCTTGCACAGCCTTGGTCTCCAGTGTGGGCTTGAGCTGCGTCGGGGGGACGTAGTCGTACTCGATGGCGTAGCCCGGCCGAATGATCTGGGCCTTTTCCAGACCCGGTATGGAGGCCACGAGGGCCTTCTGGATGTCCAGCGGGAGGCTCGTGGGGATGCCATTTGGGTAGACCTCGAAGCTGTTCAGACCTTCGGGTTCGACAAAGATCTGGTGCCTGTCCTTTTCCGGGAAGCGGGCAACCTTGTCCTCGATGGACGGGCAGTACCGCGCTCCGGTGCCCTTGATAACGCCTGTGAACATGGGCGAACGCTCGAAGCCCGAGCGGATGATTTCGTGGGTGCGCTCGGTGGTCCAGGTCATGAAGCAGGACACCTGCGACAGGCGGATTCCGGGCGAGTCGAAACTGAAGGGGCGGGGGGGATTGTCACCGGGTTGTTCCTCCATGACTGCGTAGTCGATGGAGGATTTGAGCAGGCGCGGCACGGTACCGGTCTTGAGCCTTCCAATCTCCAGCCCCAGTTCCTGCAGGCGCGGCGAAAGGCCTTGGCTGGCAGGATCGCCATAGCGGCCGCCGCTGAAATTCTTCAAGCCCACGTGAATGAGGCCTTGCAGGAAGGTGCCCGTGGTCAGCAGGGCCGCGCGGCAGGGGATGATTTCGCCCAGGGTGGTGACCACGCCCGTAATGCGTCCGCCTTCCACCGTCAGGGACGCGGCCGTCTCCTGGCGCACGAAGAGGTTCGGGCAGGTGAAGATATCCCGCTGTACCACCTTGATGTATTCGTCGCGGTCGATCTGGGCGCGACTGGAGCGTACGGCCGGGCCTTTTCGCGTGTTCAGGATACGGAACTGGATGCCGGCCTGGTCGGCCCACTTGCCCATCATGCCGCCCAGGGCGTCGATTTCCTTGACCATGTGTCCTTTGGCCAGGCCGCCGATGGCCGGGTTGCAGGACAGGTGTCCGATGCGGTCGGCGTTGATGGTCAGAAGCAGGGTTTGCATGCCCATGCGCGCCGCGGCCATGGCCGCTTCGCAGCCGGCGTGGCCTGCACCGACGACGATGATATCGAAGGATTCTGGCACGATGGGGATGGTCATGTCATTCCCCGCTTTCAAGGAGCAGGCGGGCGAAGACCCGGGCATCCGCGATGGTGTTGGCGATGGACGAGTGTTCGTTGGGCTGGTGAGCCGTGTTCAGGAGCGTGGACCAGCAGGCCGCAGGCAGGCCGCGTTTGCGGAAGGCCGCGGCCACTGTGCCGCCGCCGATGCCAATGACCCTGGGTTCGATGTCCCGTTCGCGGCGCAGGGCCGCGGCCAGGCGCGTGACGGCCTCGCAGTCGGCCGGGCTTCCGGGGGCGGCCTGTTCGCGCATCACGGGAGCAAAGGATATGGTCACGTTCCTGTCGGCTTCCACCTTGTCGCAGAGTTTCCGGACTTCCCGTTCGACGTCGTCGAGATCATAGCCGGGGAGCACGCGGCAATCGAGATAGAAGACATCCTGGCCGGGTATGGTGTTGACGTTGGGGACGTTGGATTCTTTCTTGGTCGGCGCGAAGGTGGAAGTAGGCGGGTCAAAGAGCGGGTCCCGCCTGTCGAAAATGTCGTTCAGGCACTCGAGTTCGAGAACCAGAGCCGAGGCGCCAGCCAGGGAATTGACTCCTTCGTTCGGGGTGGAGGCGTGGCACTGTTTCCCCAGAACGGCGAATCTGAGCCAGAGCACGCTTTTCTCGGCCACCTCGATGGCCGCCCCGTCCCTGGTCCCGAAATCCGGGATGAGCACCATATCGTCGGCCGCGAAGATGTCGGGGCGTTCGCGCAGGATGTACTCGATGCCCAGGGCGTTGCCCGTTTCTTCGTCGGCCGCCAGGAGAATGCCAAGGGACAGTTCGGTTTCCGCTCCGGCCAGTTCCAGGGCGCGCAGCAGCAGGAGGGCGCTGACGAGACCCTGGTGATTGTCCTCTACGCCACGGCCGTAGATGAGGTCACCGTCCCGGCGCAGGGTAAAGGGGTCCGATTCCCACAGGGACAGGTCGCCGGTGGGCACCACGTCGGTGTGGGCGATGAGCCAGAGGGTGCGCGGTTTACGCCCGGGACGCCTGATTACGAGGCTCGGGCGCATCCCGCTTTCGACCCGCGGGTCCGGCGCGTTCACGTTTTCTACGGTGACGCCGGGAAAAGCCGAGAGGTGCCCGAGCAGCCATGCGACTTTGGCCGTCTCTCCCTGTCCGCCGTTGGTCGGCCCCAGGGCGGGTATGGATACCAAGGCGGTCTGGAGGCGGACCAGTTCATCCGCGCTGGCGTCGAGCGTGTCGAGAATTGTTCTGAGCATGGTGTGTCCTTGGGTTCTCCCGGCCGACTCTGCCCGGAAATCGGATGAAAAAAAAGGCAGGACGAACCTGCCTTGTGCGTGAGCTCTGGAGTGTGGCCTAGCGGCCCTTGGCTGCGCGCTTGGAGGCCTTGAGGGGGTTGACCTTGGCCTTGCCCTTGCCGGCTGCCTTGGTGTGGGTGGCAAAGTTGCAGTTGCCCATCTTCCACTTTGCTGCGGGCTGGGGATAGCTGCCGCAGTACTTGCCGCCCTCGAATTCTTTGATCCGCTCGCAGCCTTCACACTGTTCCACGATCTGATGCATGACAACGCCGTTGACCTGAACGCCTTCGTCGGTCTTGACGGCATTACTGAAATCTACTGCCATGAGGCTCCTCCATTATTTTGACCTGATGCTGCCGCGTCTTGATCCGGTAGAAACGGCGGCCATTCGCGAATCACCGGAAACCCGTTCTCTTTTTCGAATCGACTGAAAAAGTCAAGTCCTTTTTTTTCGCGGCGAAGAGGCGCATGTCAAGGAAATGATCAAACCCTTCGCATCTTCGGAGACGGGCTGTCTCCTCCTGCACGGCTACGCCGGACGTCCCTTTGAGATGAGTTTTCTGGCCGCGCGCCTTCGAGAGGCTGGATACACCGTGGCGTCACCCGCACTGGCCGGGCACGATGATAACGTCCGGGATTTTTCCCACAGTCGTTTTCAGGACTGGCTGAAAAGCGCGGACCTGGCACTGGACGGTCTTGTGAAGCAGTGCCCGCGTGTGGTGGTCGTCGGGTTCTCCATGGGTGGCACCCTCGCCCTTGCCTTGGCACAGAAGCGCCAACTGGCCGGGGTGGTGACCATCTCGACCCCCGTGTTTCTCTGCAGGCTGCATCCCTATTTTTCTCCGGACCCGCTCCTCTTCGTCAGCGGCATCCTGCGGCATTTCCGGCACAGCCTGCCGGCTTCGCCGCCCCTGGCGGAGTCCAGACGCATCGCTCCGTGGGAGGGCTACGAGGGTGCGCATTACGTCGGCCCCCTGCATTCCCTCAAAATCGCCGCCGCTGATGTCCGACGCGGATTGCATCGCGTCACGGCTCCCATCATGGCCCTGCATGGCACGCGGGACCGGGCTGTGCATCCGGACAATGCGTGGGAAATTCTTTCGCACGTGTCAAGCACCCGTCGGGAGTTGCACATGCTCATGGTTCGCGAAACCGTCACCAGCGGCCATCTCCTGGTCACACACGAAGAAACCAGGGGCCTTGCGGGCACCCTGGTTCTTGAATTCGTTCGCTCCCTCGAAGGGTGATGACGTCTCAGGAGGGTTTGGACGAGTCGTCCAGCTCAAGAAAGGGGATGTCGTCCGCATCGGATTTTGAGCTCTTCGTGTCGGTGTCGCTGCCGAAATCAAGCAGGATTTCCGATTCATCAGACATGGCGGCTTTTTTTGCCGGCGCGGGATTCTGGCGCGGCTCGTCCGTGAGAGGCGCGAGCATCTCCTCCAGTTCGGGAATGAAGAGGTCCTCGCGCTTGGGCTTGGACACGGGCGGCGGCGTGGGTTCTTCCGGCTCGTCGAAGGTGGCGCTGAAGTCCAGCTCGACCGCATCATCCACGGGAATGGAATCCAGAAACAGCTCGTCATCGGCCTTGGCCTGGGACCTCGGCTTGTCGACGGCTGGCGGTTCCGAGGCCGGGGGCGCGGGAGGAGCCTGCGCCTCCGGTTCTTCCATGGACAGGTCCAATTCCGGGAAAAGGGACACGTCGATATCCTCATTCTGGGGAGCTGGCGGGGGCGTCTGGGAGATGACGTCGATGTAGTCCTGGGCGGAATCTCCGCTGGCTTCGGCCGCCGCCGTCGCGGTTTCCGCCTTGGGTTTGACTTCCTGGGCCACCCAATTGACTCCGCTGGCGGTGATCCAGTTCAGATAGAGGGCTTTGCGTGTCTCTTCCCAATCGGCACCGCACTTGGGGCAGGTGGCAATATGGTCGAAGGAGTGAAATCTGCATTTTTTACAGTACATGGCGTGTCCTGAATTGGAATTGGTTCATGTTGTCTTTTGAACCTCTATACCGAAAAGCGTGTCCTATGCAAGCCGCTTGATCCTTGATGAAAAAAGAAATTGTGAGATCCTTTTTCAGCGTGGGGCCGGCGGGCCGTATGGGCTCTGCGTTTGGAAGGATGTGGTTGGATCTGTTGCATCTCGGCGTTCAAAAAGGAAGGGCGGAAGACGTGGTGTCTTCCGCCCCTGTCGAACCGAGATGGTTGTTAAACCAGATGCGAAGTGATGCTTTTGAACCGTTTTCGAGCCGGTTTGGGGCCAGCTCCGCTTCTATTCCAGTACTGATAACCGGAATAATGCCTCTACAGTCTGGTTTGTGGGTTCACTCGAGGGTGTTTCCTTCCTACGCGCCGCTTTCGCGTTAGCTGTTCATGGTTTCCGAACAACGCGCCTGATTTCGATCCGGAAGATGTTTTCCCTGAAGTGTTGACCTCCAACACGCCTGTGTTTTGAGGAATTTTCCCTGGTTGCCTGCCAACACGCCTCTTGATGAAGATGGTGTTTGCGGTTGCCTTGGAGACATCGCCTCTTTTCGGAACCAAAACCTTTCCGCATGCGGTGGGTTCCTGATTTCTAGTAATAGGCCTGTAGCGCGTGAAGTCAAGTATTATTTGTTGCGCAGCCTGTCGGCCATGATCCGGGTGAAGGCCGCGAATATGCCGCAGACGATGCCCATGAAGAATGCCTTGACCGGTTCGTAGCCGAACCAGCTGGCGATCATTCCGATGGAGCCGCCGATGATGACGCCGCGCAGCACGGCATGGCTCGGGGAGTTTTCCTTTGATCTGTCGCTCATATTCTTCCTTCGTCGGCTGTCAGGCCTTTTTCTTGGCATCCATCAGCGAATGGAGTTGCCGCAGGATGCGCTGTTTATAGAATTGGACCACTTCCTCCCTGTTCATGATCATGTCAAGTTGCCGGGTGTGGATGAGGATGTGTCCGAGGATTTCGAGATGGTTTTCGACGAACTGCTGGTCCACGTCGTCCATTCGGGCGAAGAGGGCGTCCTCACGCACCCGGGTGCGGAAATCGAATTCGTCCAGAATTTCCCCCACGAACCTGGCCCTGCGCACCCGGCGATGCTGGTCGGCGGCCCCTCCCTTGAACTGGAAGCGGATGTAGTTCTCGCGGGGCCGGGGTCCTGCCAGGGCTTCCACTGAGGTGAAGTGGTACCCGAATCGAGATTGCAGATTGCAGAAGTGCCTGGAAAGGATGAAATAGTTCCTGTCTCCGAAGTTTGAGGCCATGGCCGGTTCGAGATTGACGTTGGTCGTGGACTGGAAAAGGACGGACAGGAACCCCTTGCCGTCGATGCTCGGAGGTCCCTCCCAGGGGAAGGCCACGATGCCGCGCCACAGGGCCAGCATGGGAATGGAGGCGATGTTGTCCAGGGGAACCATTTTGCCCGGCATGTCCTTCAGGAATCCGTCCTCCAGATTGATGATCCACCATTGCATGGGGACCACGGTCTTGAGCTGCTTGCTCGCCCTGGGGGAGAAGTCGTGATCGCGGCCGAAACTGAACATTTCCTGAACGGATTTCTCGTGGCAGAAGCGGGTGATGTCGTGCAGCGTTCTGCAGTTGGACGCGGTGAATTCCAGGGCGTCCGGATCCAGCAGATTCAGGGGCGTGATGAAGCGGTTGACGCGTTCCAGCGTCCTGAAAACGGGGCTGCCTGCCATCCTGTCGGGACGCTTCGGCATACGACTCAGCAAGGCATCCTGCCGACCGGGGTAGATGGCAGCGTTGTCGGCGTCGAGGGTGATTTCCTGTCCCGGAGTCAACTGGCTGGCCGCATCGGGCACGCCGAACAGGGCGGGTACGCGGAATTCGCGCGCCACATTGGCCAGGTGTCCGGCCACGCTGCCCTGCTCGGTGATGACGCCCTGGCACCTGTCCAGGACGGCGGCCCATTTGGGTGCGGCCTCCACGCAGACCAGGATGGCGTTTTCCGGCAGGACGAGGATGTCTACGTCTTTTCGGACGATGTGCACCACTCCGTGGGCCGTGCCGGAACTGGCAGTGGCGCCGGCGTGGATGAGGGGTTCCGCGTCGGCTGTTCGTGACGTTCCCGCAACGGGCCCGGCATCGGATTCCGCGGCGCGTATTTCCAGGGGGCGGGTCTGCAGCAGGACGAGGGCGCCTTCGGGAGTGTAGGTCCACTCGATGTCCTGAGGCGTGCCGTAATGCTTTTCGATGCGCATGGACATGTCCGCCAGGGCCAGGATCTGTTCGTCTTCAAGGGTCGGGCGTTCGCAGTGTTCCGGGTCTACCGTGATTCTGCAGACGCCCTCCACGGGGGAGCAGACCAGCGAGGACTCCTTGCGAGGGACATTGCGTTCGACAATGGCGGGGGGGCGTCCCTTTTCTATGACGAACTGGTCCGTGGCGGAGGTGCCGTCGACAACGCCACGGGCCACACCCCAGGCCGACGTCACGCGGATGCGGTCGTCCGAAGCGTCCAGGGGGCTGGCCGTGTAGGTCACGCCTCCGGCCTGGGAGCTGACCATGCTCATGCACCCGACGCACATGAGGACCTCGTCGTCACGGATGCCCAGCATGTAGCGGTAGGTCATGGCGTGGGCGGAATATTTGCTGGCCACGATTTCTTTGTAGGCGTCGATGAGGCTGTCGCGGTCCAGGTTGAGCAGGGACTTGTGCTGCCCGGCAAAGGAGGTCCCGGCGCTGTCCTCGCCCAGGGCGCTGGAGCGCAACGCAACATTGACCTGTCTGCCTTCCCGCTCGCAGAGCCGGTCGTAGGCGGACAGGAAGGCTTTTTCCAGCTCCGGGGGCATCTCGGCCGCAAGGATCATGCTTCGGATCTTGGCGCACAATTCGAGCAGCGCGATAGGCTGGTCTGTCTTTTCCTCGTCTTCGGGGTCTGCTTCGGCCAGGGAGCAGGCGGCGAAGTGCGTGGCCATGGGGTGGCCCAGGACCAGGCAGTCGATCTCTTCCCGCAAGCCCGAGTGGCGCATGAACTCCGTGTAGGCATGGGATGTGATGGCGAAGCCGTGAGGCACGGGCAGGCCCAGAGTGTTGCGCAGCTCCCCGAGGTTGGCCATCTTGCCGCCGGTGTCTTCCACATCGTTGGCGGTGATGTCGTCCAGGTCCAGGATGTATTCCCGGCGCCTGCCTTCGCGGTGGGTTTGCAGGGCTTCCTGGATCTGGCCCTGGATGGTGCGCAGCGAGTCCCGCAGGGGCAGGTACTTGCCGGGCGCCAGATACATCAGGTTTTCGACGATGTTGAAGACTTTGGTGGAGACCCCAGTGACGCGGGAGCGGATGAAATGCATGCCGAAATGCCGGTGCCCCAGGGCCGCCTCCTCCAGCTCGGTCATGAAGTCCAGGGCGCCGTTGTTGGCCGACAGCAGGCGACGGAAGGCCTGGTATCTGGTCTTGAACAGGTCGTCCTGGCCGTCGTCCTTTATTTCGGCCTCGGGCTGCTTCGGGGAGAAGAGATTTCTGACTCGCTCGAAAAGGTTCATGGGCGCTCCACTGTGGGTCTTCGTCGAACCGTGGCCTGGTCCGGGCCGGAACTCCTTGTGACACAAAAGGTCCCAGGCTCGCAACGGTCCCAAGACCGGCCCTCCGGGTCGGTTCAGGGCCGTGACGCGGCGTGGCTTCCTTCGAAGAATGCGTCGATGAGTCTCGACACGTCGGAGTCGTCGTCAAGGCGCCTGTCCAGGGCGCGCACGGAGGTCAGGAGGCGGCCGAGGGTGGTCAACCGCTCCAGAAAACGGCCTTCGTCGTATTTGCGAATCTCCGCCTTGAGGGCGTCCCCGCTCTGGACCACCCGGAATCCCAGGCGTCTCAGGACGCCGGCCAGGAGGGACGCGCGCCTGACCCGCTGGGCGTATTCGGCGGCGCCGCCCTTGAAGGAGAAGGTGATGTAGTTGTCGTTGATCACGGGCCCGGACCAGGTGTCGACGGTGGCAAAGTGGTTGCCCAGCCTTCCGCTGAAATTCATGTATTCGGCTGAGACGATGGCGTAGCTGGCGGCTTCGGGGTGCGTTTGCACGGGGAGTCCGCCGGCCAGGAGCATGCCTTCCGTCAGCGCACGCAACGGAGCGCAGCTCAGGTCGCCCGGCGCGATGCGGGGGCCGGTCGTGGGGAGCACGCCGCCGCCCAGATCCAGGATCAGCACCCGGAAGGGAAGGGGTGCGTCCAGTTCCCTGACCGGGGCTTCAGCCGGGGAAAGGCCGTCGGTCAGGCGGAACATGCTCTGCATGGCCTCTTCGTGGCAGAAGCGGATGATGTCGTGCAGGGTCCGGCAGTTGGCGGCGGTGAAATCGGGGTCCAGTGGATCGACGAGTTGCAGGGGCGCCAGATGCCTGAGGGCCTCCTGGAGGGATTTGAACACGGGGCTGCCCTTCATGAGGTTGACGGGCTTGCGGTCCTTGAGCAGTGCGTCGATCCGTCCCGCGTAGACGACCCTGTTCGTGGCGTCGAGGGTGATGAGCGTGCCATGGGGCAGCAGGCCGGTCGCGCCTTCCGCTCCGACAAGAGTGGGGATGCCGAATTCTCTGGCCACCGACGCCATGTGCCCCGTGACGCTGCCGACGTCCGTGACGATGCCCGCGGCTGTGCCCATGGCCGCCACGTAGGCCGGAGAGGTTTGCGAGGCCACCAGGATTGCGCCGGACGGCATGTTGATCAGAGGGCGGTCGGGCTGCACGACGAAGGCCTGGCCGGACGCCACTCCCAGGGCAGCCGACTGGCCGCCGCAAAGCAGTGGGACGTGACCCGGGACGCAGTGGCAACTGTCGCCCCGCTCGACACCCTCGGCTCGGGCAAGGGGTCTGGACTGAATGATGAAGAGTTGGCCGTCGCCGTCCAGGGCCCATTCCACGTCCTGGGGCATGCCGTAGTGCTCCTCCAGCCGGATTCCATAGTCCTTCAGGGTCGCGAGCTGTTCGGGAGTCAGGCAGGGCGCGTTGCAGAGGTGTTCCGGCACGGGGCGGGCGACGATGCCGCCCTGGGGGAGTTCCTCGTATTGCGTGGCCTTGCGGGCGATCCGCTCCTCGAGGACGGCGCCGTCGCTGCGCCGCATCCGCCAGAAGTCCACATTCATGGAGCCGTCCACCACCCCGACTCCGAGGCCGTGGGTCCCGGAGATGAGCACGTCGTCGTTCCGGGCGGAGTTGGGGTCCACGGTGTAAAGCACGCCTCCTGCACTGGATCGGATCATGGCCAGCACCAGGACGCTCATCATCACGTCCTGTTCCGAATATCCTTTGCTCCGCCGGTAGAAGACGGCCCGGGCGGTGAAGGCGCTCGCCACCACGGCGCTCCAGGCCCGAGGCAGCGTTGCGGGCGCGGCGCCGAGCACCGAGGCATGCTGGCCCGCAAAGGACGCTTCGGAGTCTTCGCAGACGGCCGATGAGCGGACCGCCAGACGCACGCCGGGTCCGAACCGGCCAATGGTTTCCCGGACTTTTTCCATGAGGGCGCTTGCGAGTTCCTTGGGCAGAGGGGCGACCATGACCTGTTCGCTCATCTTGGCGCAGGCCAGTTCCAGGGCTCCGATGTCCGTGATGTCCGTTCCGGACAGCCTGCGGCGGAAGACGTCCTGCAGGCCCGTGTGCCGCAGGAAGAGGGCTGCGGCCGAGGCCGTGACCGCGAAACCGTCGGGTGTGGGCAGGCCCACCCGGTTGCGGATTTCGCCGAGGTTGGCCGCCTTGCCGCCCACCTCGTCCAGGTTCTCCAGGGTGATTTTTTCCAGGGGCAGGATCAGGACCGGGCTGTCGAAAGCCCTTTCACGGGTCAGGGCCGCCATGGCCTCGTTTCCCAGGGTTTCGACGCGGTCGAAGAGCTCGGGGAAAGCCGCGCCGCACATGGCGTTCAGGTCTTCCACCAGGGAGCAGCAGCGGGCCACCAGGCCGCGCACGCGTCCGGACGCCTCCTCCAGGGTGAAGGAGCGGCCTTCGTGGATCAGGCGTTCGAGGCTCGTCATTTCTTCGAGAATACGGTTGTTGGCCGCCAGCAGACTGCGGAAGAAACGGTGCCTGCGTCGCAGGCCAGGGGGGGCATCAGGGGTGGCCTGCGTCACAGCCTGTCTCCGCTGTCCCGGCCTGGACGGAAATGACGGCGCATCGCGTTCGCGCGTGTTTCCGTGCCTGCACAATGCATCTGGTGTGGCATCGCCGTCTCCCGCGGTTTCAGGATTTTCGGGCGCAGGCCTCGAGGGGAAGCGCCACTGTCACGGTCGTTCCCTCTCCGGGGACGCTTTCGGCGAAAATCCTGCCTCCCAATCTTTGCATGATGCCGTGACAGATGGAAAGCCCCAGGCCGGCCCCTTTTCCCGGAGATTTGGTGGTGAAGAAGGGATCGAAGATCCTGGGCAGGTTTTCACGCGGGATGCCGAAGCCCGTGTCCCGGACGCTCACGTTGACGCCGCCGTCCTCGGACGCGGTCGTCGAGATGGTGATGACGCCGCCGCGGGGCATGGCATCCATACTATTGGTGATGAGATTGGTGAGCAGCTGACGCAGGAGGGTTGGCTCGCTCAGGATCACGGGCAGATTCCCGGCCGGTTCCTCATGGATTTCAATATTTTTGGTGGAGGCCTCGCGTTTGCGCAGCATGGTCACATCGCCGACCAGGGTGTTGACGTCCGTGTCCCGGATGGTGCCGTCGGTCTTGCCCCCGAAGCTCAGGAGCTTGTGGGTGATCTCGCGGCTGCGCGCCGTCTGGGCCACGATCTGGCGCAGCGAGTCCTGCAGTTCCCCGGCGTCGGGGTTGTCCCGGAACGAGTCGCGCCTGAGCACGTCCTGCATCCAGCCCGCCTCCTCGCCAATGATGGCCAGGGGGTTGTTGACCTCGTGGGCGATGCCCACACCGAGCTGGCTGATGGCGTCGAGTTTCCTGACGTGCATGTCGTGTTCCGAGATGCGGGCATGTTCCGCGTCCATGCATTCCTGCAGCGTCCGCGTCCGTCTCATGGCCCTGAAGCCGAGGGCGGCCAGGGCGGCGAAGCCAAACAGCACCAGGGCCATGGAGCGGAGCACGACGCCGTCGCGGCTCTGCAGGATTTCGCCTTCTTCGCGCTGGACCACGAGCCGCCAGCCCGGTGCCGCATGGACCGGTTCCGTTCTGGCCCAAAGGCGCGCTCCCTTCCATGGGCGTACAAGTATGCCGTCGCTGGCCAGGGGCGAGTGCGAGAGCGCTTCGTCCACCTTGGACTGGACGGCTCCGTGCATCACCGATGCCGTTCTCAGCGTTCCGGCCTGGTCGATCAGGAAAACTTCTCCCGTGCGTCCGAAGCGTGCGCCGTCGAGCACGGCGCTGAAGCGGGCCGCATTGACCGAAGCGCAGACGATCACGTCACGGTCGCCGGCGGGCGGGAGGAGAACCTTGAAGTGCGGCAGACCGTCGGTACCGGGGCCGGCATTCGTGACAATAAGAAATCGTCCCTGCGTCTGCGCGGCGGCGGTGACGAGGTCCTCCTCACCGATGAGCGGCGCGGCGCCCGCATTGGCGATGTGTCGGCCCTGGGCCGTCATCACGGCAGCGCCTTCGATCCAGGGAATGTTGCGGTGGACCGCCGCGAAGACCCGGTCCAGGGAGGCCTGCGCGGAATCTGCTTCCCGTGTTGCGGCCATGGCTTCAAGAGCCAGTCCCGCGGACCGGAATTCCCCGTCGACGAGGGCCTGCCAGGTTGTGCCGAGCGTGCGGAGTTCGTCAGCGCAGGCGGCCCTGTGTTCGCGGTCCACGTCGTGCAGGACGTAGCCGCCCAGCAGCAGAACCAGCAGGACGGCCGGCAGGAAGGAATGGGTGAAGACCGTGCGTGCCAGGCGCTTCTTCAGGATCTCCAGTCGTGCGGTGATCATGTCTTCCCCTTGTGCGGGACGGTCGAAGGGAGTGTGCGGAGAAATCGGCCGGGGGGGACGCATCCCCCCGGCCCGGTCAGCAGCAGGCTCCGGGTTTGCCCGGACCGAAGCTCAGCTCCATCTTTTTTGCAGTTTGTCCAGCAGGGCCTTTTCCTCGGCCTTGCGCAGCCGCTCGTCGCGGTCCTTCTTGATCTTGTAGGCCTCCTGGATTTTTACCACCAGATACTCGTATTCGTAGGGCTTCATGAGGTAGTCGTACGCTCCGAGGCGCATGCCCTCCACGGCCGAGGAGACCTCGCCGTGGCCCGTGAGCATGATGACCTCCACGCCAAGGTGGCCTGCGCGAATTTCCGAAAGCGTTTCAATGCCGGTCATGCCCGGCATCTGGATGTCCAGGATGACCACGTCGTATTTTTCGTTGTTCAGCAGGTCCAGGGCTTCCATGCCGCTGGCTGCCCCGCGGACGTCGTAACCGGTTTCGGCCAGGCGTTTGGACAGGGTTTCACGAAAGCGTTCCTCGTCGTCGACAAGCAGCAGTCTGGGTAGGTTTTCCATTATATCCCCCTTGTTCCGTCCTCTCCGGGAGCGGACAGGTGTTCGTCGTGGTTGGTTCGATGCATGTCATGTTCCGTATCGCGTGAGTTTGACGATATCAATAAACCAGGGAGAGGAGTCCAACTCTCCCTGGTTTGTCCGGTGTTAGCCGAATCCGATCATGGGCCAGTAGAGCAGGGCGGCGCAGACGGAAATGGCCAGCAGCACGAGGCACCAGGGGATGGCCACCTTGGAGAACTCGACCTGACTGAAGTAGCCGGTACTGTAGGCGATGATCGTCGGGGGGCAGCCGATGACGAGCATGATGAAGGAAGTGGTCATGGGTGCCAGGAGGCCGACGGCTTCGACGCTCATGTTCATCATGTTGGCCATGGGCAGGGTGATGGGCAGGCTCAGGGCCACGGCCGCGGAGTTGCTCATCATGCTGGACAGGGCCGAGCCGAAAAGACCCATGCCGTAGTACGTGACGAAGGGGCTCCTGTCCTGCAGCAGGGGCAGGCAGGTCTCCGCCAGGTACTGGCCGAGGCCGCTGGAGAGCATGGCAGCGCCCAGGGAGACTCCCGATCCGAAGACGATCCAGGATTCCCAGGGGAATTTGTCGCAGATGGTCTTGAAGGAGATCCATCCGGGCGCGCAGAAGCCGGCCAGGGCCAGGGCCGAGACCACGCTGACGTGCCAGCCGGTCAGGTCGCCGCAGAACCACAGCAGGAATGCACAGGTGAAGACCCCGGCCACGCCTTTCTCGGCGTTGCTCATGGATGGCATGGATTCGATCTTCACGGACGCGGGCAACTCTTTCTCCTTGGGGCGGAAGTACAGGTAGCAGACGACCCAGGTGGCTACCGCGGTGAAGATGGAGACCGGGAATTCGATCATGGCGTACTTGAGAAAACCGATCTTGACGGCCACGCCGGTGGATTCAAGGATGTAGCGCTGGGTGATGTCCACGGCCAGGGCGCAGCGGCCGCCGCCGAGCATGGTGCCGAAGCCGCCCGCCGAGGCCGCCAGTGGTATGAGAATGATGAAGAATTTGCTCAGGTTGTTGCTCTTCTTCGGGGTGATACCCATGCTGTGGAACAGGGGCAGGATGGCGAAGAGCATGATGATGGTGATGGTGGCGTCATGGAAGAGGGTTGAAAGCAGGGTGCTGCTTACGGCCAGGAAGAAGCTGAGCTGCTTCACCTTGGTTCCCGCGAATTTGAGGATGAAGAACAGCAGGCGCTTGGCCAGGCCGACTTCGTTCAGGATGACGCCGAACATGATGATCATCATGACGAACATGACGGTCCGGTTGGCGTAGGGCGCCCAGGCCTGCGAGCTGCCCGTGACCTTGAACATGATCATGAGGGCCGTGGCCAGGAGTGCTGTGACACCGATGGGGATGGCTTCGGACACCCACAGGAAAACCACCGGCAGGAGGATGGCGGCAAGCCGGTGTCCCTCGACGGGGAGATTGTCCGGTCGGGGCAGATAGTAAATGAGAAGAAACATGCCCAGGGCGATGAGCAGTTTGATGATCATGGCTTTGGTGGACTGGGTGGGACCCTGTGGTTCTTCTTCGTGCATGACGAGTTCTTCCGGGGATGTATCCCGCACATCTTGTGCAGTCATGGAGTTTCTCCTTTCAGTTCGATTGTGTGGTGTCTGCGGCCGAGGATGATGCGCTGGTTCAGAGCCCGCACGACTCTTTGATCCTGCGGCTGATTTCTTTGTAGATGTCGGAAAAACGGAGCAGGCCGACGAGCTTCTTGCCGTCCATGACGAAGAGGGAGTCGTGCCGGAACATGACGAACCGGTGGAAGGCGTTGTTCAGCGTCGATTCCATATCGATGATCTGGGACGATTTGGGTGGCTGGATGAAATCCTTGACCAGGACGTCCTTGGCCTTGGTGCACAGATCGTCCAGGGGCTTGGCCCAGAGGGTTGTCTGTTCCTTCATGGGCTGGATGACGTAGTCGAATTTTTCGACATACACGCTGCTCTGTTCGTCCACGAGTTTCTCGTAGTTGGGCTCGAGCCCCCGGACTACGTCGATGGGGGAGAGCTTGCCGACCACCTTGTTTTCGTTGTCCGTGACCAGCATGATCCGCTGTTCGCGTTTGCCCGTGAGGAATTCCTCCTGGGCTCGCTCAAGGGCCATGACCGCCCCGGAAAAGGTGGCTGTGTCCGATATTCTGGGGAATTTGGCTATGGGAACCATGAATTCTTTCACCATTGCTTCCATTATCCATTGCTCCTTGGGGTGGGTCGGCGGCGGAATGTGCACCTTCCTGTTGCCGACGCAGTTGTTGTCGTTTCGACAGGTTCAACAAATTTTGCAGAAATCCATGTGAGCGAACTAACAAGCTTTGTGCCAAGACAGATTGCAAGGATGGTGTTTTGTTTTTTATCCTTCTGTTTTTATACGAATTTATTTTGATAATTTTTTCACGAGGCGGGTTTGCCCGAATGTGTCCAACGTTGTTTTGCGTGATTTCCTGCGTGATTATTTCAGAATATTGCGCTTTTTTTCTTGAAATGCGGGCTCTGTTGCTGGTAATTCATGAGCGTGTTTCCTGAAAATTCGAGAGGACGGCGCCTCGCGCCCCAGGAGCGGACATGGTCGACATGAATTTTTTTCGGATGCTGGCCCGGTTGAAGGGCGGCAGGGCATCCGTGGTCAGGCGGAAATTGCGGACGCGCCTGCTGGTCACCCTCATCCCCACCTCCCTCATTGTCCTGGCGCTTATGGGAGGCGCGACGTACTGGGCGTCCTCCGAATTCATATCCCTGGCCCTGGAGCGGAATTCGCGGATGCATGCCGTGACCACCGCCCACGCCGTCCAGGAGTATCTGGGACAGTGCCGGCGGCATCTGCTGTATGCCGCAGGGAGGGCCATGGATCCACGAGAACTGGAGGCGTATCTTGAGGATCTCGGGTCGCTGGACGGTCTGGAGTTCACGGAGATGGGCTTCATTCCCGTGCGCGACGGTGAGCCGGTGGTTTTCGTGACTCGCGCTGGCCGGACGAGACGGCTGACGCGCGAGCAGATCGACGGCATTCGGCCCGGTCCGGAACTCCTGTATGAGCATGTTCGCGGACTCGGGCCCGGGGAGGTCTGGCTGTCGGATTTCCGCGAGGTGGAGGCCCCCTTCCCTACGGCGGAGAATCCACGCGGGAGAATGGCCTGGAAGGCGGTGCGCATGGTCACGCCATGCCAGGACCCCGCAGGCGCGATCACGGGATTCTACTACCTCTCACTGGACGTCAGGAGCGTGCGTAACATCCTGTCCCTGTACGATTCGTCCAATTCGCCCGTGTTCGCCTATTTCCGAAATCCGAAATTCCAGCGCTACTCCTATTTTTTCGATGCACAGGGGTGGGTGCTTTTTCAGTCGGAAGCCGATCAGGGTGAGGGCGCGCCGCTGCGCACCCTCAAGGTGCGTACGGCCTTTCAGGGCACCCTCGGCCGTCCCGGATTCCCCGAGGCCTTCCGGCCGGCCGACTTGAACGGAAATTACTGGCAGATCGTTGCCAATGTGCACAAGGGACTCAAAGACATCCTGCGGCCGGTGAAACGCGCGGAACCCGATTCACCCTACAGTGAGCACTTTCTCGCCTATGCGCCCGTCCTGTTCCGTGCGGTTGCGGATGCCGATCCCGTCGTCATCGGAGGGGTCGCCTACGAGGACCGCAGCGTCCTCGTGGACCTGGCTGGGTATCGCCACATCGATGTCATGCTGATCATCAGCGCCGTTTCCGTGGCCGTGCTGGTGCTGGCCATAGCCCTGGTCGCACGGGGCACGACCCTGGGACTTCAGGAATTGGCTCACGCCGTGAGGGATCTCACGGAGAAGGGCGAGTGGGAGGAGGTCCGGCTGACCGAAACCGGGTACGAGGCCGAGATGCTCAAGGATTCCGTCAATTCCATGATTCGGACCCTCAACGCGCAGTTCGAGGAGATCAAGTCCAAGGATCAGAAGATCGAGTCCGTGGTTCTCAAGGAGCCCGTTGAACTCCGTGCGCCGGACCTGGCGGCGCGCATTGACGACGATTTTCCGGAACTGGTGGGCGACGGCCCCCTCATGAAGCAGCTCAAGCGCGATATTATCAAGGCCAGCCAGGTAGAAGTGGACGTGCTCATCGAAGGGGAGACGGGCACGGGCAAGCAGTTGACCGCCGAGGCCGTGCACATGCTCTCGGCAAGATCGCACATGCCGGTCAT
>CAZQYA010000008.1:0-19366 GCA_964597325.1 uncultured Desulfovibrionaceae bacterium | reverse complement strand
CATCTCCATCAACTGCGGCGAACTCGACGAGAATCTGCTGCTGGATTCGCTCTTCGGACATGTCAAGGGAGCCTTCACCGACGGCAAGGGCGAGCGCAGGGGCGCTTTCCTGGAGGCCAATGGCGGAACCCTGTTCCTGGACGAGATCCAGTCGGCATCCCTCAAGGTCCAGCAGGCCCTGCTGCGCGCCCTGTCCCTGCGCAAGATCAAACCCCTGGGCAGCGACAAGGATGTGGATGTGAACGTGCGCCTCATCACGGCCACCAACGTCGACCTGCGAGCTCTCATCAGCCAGGGGCGGTTCCGGGAGGACCTGTATTACCGCCTCAAGGTCATCACCATCACGACGCCGGCTCTGCGCCAGCAGCGGCAGAATATCCCGATTCTGGCCATGCACTTCCTGCAGGAGGGTGAACACATGGCCGGCCGGTCCGGTTTGGCCCTCTCACGCGGCGCTCTCAAGGCGCTGGTCTCCTACGACTGGCCCGGGAACATCCGGGAACTCAAGCACGTCATCATCACGGCCGCGGTCATGTCCGAGGGGCGCGTCATCCAGGCCGAACAGTTGGGAATCAGCACCAACGGGTCGGACAGGGTGGAGGCCCTCGAGACGGAAAGTTATTTCCGTGAAGAGCAGGATACCGCGTCCCCGCGGGAAAGGTTGACCGAGACGTCTTCCACGGAGTCCGGACTGCCTCAGGACCTGAACGACAGGCAACTGCTTGCGCTTGAGCATGTCCGTGAACACGGCAGCATTTCCAGCAAGGACCTGACGGAGCTTCGGGGAGGGGAGATTTCCAAGCGTACCGCGGGGTACGACATTCAGGATCTCGTCGCCCGGGGGCTGCTCAGGCGCGTCGGGCGTGGCCCGGCGACGCGTTATGTGCTTTCCCGCGACGGCGGCGAATGATGGACGCGGATTTTCGGAATCTTTACGGGCTCTTTTATTGCGCACCCCTGAAGGGTCATATATAGGTTGATTGCGCAGTCGAGATTCGATTCGCAGGTTCTTTGGACTTCCTGTTTGGGGGAACCGCCATGTCAGCACTCGGCCTCAAGGACCTCGGGACTAAAATTGCCGTCACGGCTCTGGGTTTTTCCCTGATCCCGCTCATTGCGCTGGGCGTCACCATGTATTCGATGTTCGCCTCGGCCTATAACGCCAAGGTCCAGGAGAACATGGCCACCCTGGCTGAGAACAAGCGTCAGGGCATTGATCTCTTTCTGCGCGAGCAGGTGTCGCAGCTGCGCACCATGGCGCATTCCCATTCCATCGACGATCTTTCCTCTCCCGGCAAGCTCGAGGGCATCCTCACGACCATGCAGCTCAGTTCCAGGACGTTTATCGACCTGGGACTGATCAACGAGGATGGCGTGCATGTCAGCTATTCCGGACCGTACAATCTCTCACAGGCCAATTACGTCAACGAGAAATGGTTCAACCAGGTCATGGTGCGCCAAGTCTATGTTTCGGATGTTTTTGAAGGCTTCCGGGGCTTTCCGCACATGATCATCGCCGTGACCAAGCAGGAGAAAGGCAAGATATGGATCCTGCGGGCCACCATTGACTCCGACATCTTCGACTCCCTGGTGCGCAGGCTGCAGCTCGGCGACCTCGGGGATGCCTATCTCGTCAACCGTGCCGGCGAACTTCAGACACGTCCCCGGTTCGGCAACAAGGGGCGCGACATTTACGCGTCTTTTCTGGGGACGCCTTTTTCCGGCGCCCGGATCAAGGAGTTCGAGTCCGACGACAAGAGAATTTTCGTGGGCGGAGTCTGGCTGGAGCAGAAGGATTGGCTGCTGGTCATCGAGGAGGACCTCCGGGGCGAGTTGCAGCCTCTTTTCACCACCCAGGCTGCCACGTGGGGCGTTATGGGAACGGGTATCGCCGTCATCATTCTCGGTACGCTCCTGATGACGCGCATGATTGTCGCTCAGCAGGAACGGGTCGGCCTCGAACAGGCGCAGCTCAACGAGGAACTCATCCAGTCGAGCAAGATGGCTGCCCTGGGCAAGCTGGCCGCAGGCGTGGCCCACGAAGTCAACAATCCCCTGGCAGTCATTCGCGAAAAGGCGGGCTGGATGCGCGATCTGCTGGAAGAGGAGGATATCGCTTCCAGCACCAATTTTCAGGAGTTCCAGGACGCCGTGGAAAAGATCGAGCAGCATGTCGAGCGGGCCGGAGGCGTCGTGCACAGGATGCTCGGTTTCGCCAGACGCATGGAGCCGGTCTGCAACGACATCTTTCTTAATGACGTGATCAGGCAGACCGCCACGTTCCTGGACAACGAGGTCAGGTTCAGGAATATCGAGATGGTCTGGAAGCTTGATCCCGGACTACCCACGGTCCAATCCGACGTTTCTCAGATCCAGCAGGTCATCCTCAATCTGTTCAACAACGCCATCGACGCCATCGAACGCAACGGTCACATCACCGTGACCACGGGCTACGACGTCGTGACCGGCATGGTCCGCATCGGCATCCGCGACGACGGTCCGGGCATGGACAGGGACATGCAGGGGCGGATCTTCGACCCGTTCTTCACCACCAAGAATCTGGGCGAAGGCACGGGGCTTGGGCTGTCCATCAGCTACTCCATTATCAGCAAGCTCGGGGGAAGCCTCCGTTTCGAAAGCGAGGTCGGGCAGGGCAGCGAATTCACAATCCTTTTGCCGGTGAAACATCATGAATGAAAAAAACGGCGTACAGATTGCCGTACACGCAGGGCCTGCGGTACTGATCGTCGATGACGAGCAGGATTTCGTCGAAACCATGGTCAAGCGCCTGGAGCGCAGGGGATTCGAGGTCACCGGTGCGGAAAGCGGCCAGGAGGCGCTCAAGCTTCTGGAGACCAGGACCTTCGATGTGGTCTTTCTCGACGTCATGATGCCCGGCATGGACGGCATCGAGACCTTGCGGGAGATCAAGCTCGGCTGGCCCGAAACGCAGGTCGTGCTGCTGTCGGGGCACGGCGGCGAGGAGATGGGCATGCGCGGCATGGCCTACGGTGCCTACGCCTACCTGCTCAAGCCCGTGTCCCTGAAGATCGTCGTGGAGACGGCGTACAGGGCCGTCGAGGAGAGCGGTCCCCGCTGACGGACATGCGGCAGTACACACGCCAAACCATCAAGCGCAATTTCTTTGCGGCCATGCTCCTTGCGCCTTTCGTGCCCGTGGTCATCGCCCTGGGCGCGGGAGGCTACCTGTTCTGGAGCCACGCCCGGCAGGTGACCCTGGATCGCCTGGCGCTGCTTTCCTCCCACTATGTCTCGGTCCTGGACAGCCATATCGAGGACTGCCTGGGAGACCTGGAATTGGTCGGTGTGGAGGTCGTGGACGGTGCGCCTGGGGTGCGCGGCACGCTGGCGCGGCTGCGCAGGAAGCATCCCGAGATCATGGACGCCGCGTTGCTGGCGCAGGATGGGACGATGCTGGCCTACGCCGGTCCGAGTGTCTACAAGGGAGCGCACATAACCCCGGGCCTGTGGTTGGAGGAGGCGCTGGAACGGGGCGCCAGCGTCGGCGACGTCGCGGCTGGACAGCTGGGATTGCCGCATTTCGCGCTGTCCAGGAGGATCGCTCTGAATGAACGCCCGGTCGTCCTGCGCGTCTCCCTGAATCCGGAAGTTTTCGCGAGCATTCTCACGGACGTTCGCGCCGACGGCGTCGATGTTTTTCTCGTCAACCGGGAAGGGCAGGTCGTGGCCGGGAAGGGCGGACAGGTCCTTACGCGTGACCGCGGGCTGTTGGGGCCGGTGTTTCCGGACCGCATCGGTCAGGCCTTCCGGGATCCGGAATCGGGCACTGCCTTCGCCAGTGGCGTCATGGGGCACGGGGGATGGATTCTGGCAGTGCGCGAGCAGTCGTCATCGGTTTCCGGGCTCACCCGTTCCGCCCTGTTTTTTGTCGGTTTATCCGCGCTCTTCGGCGGTGTCGTGGTCTTTCTGTCGTCCCTGTACCTGAGCGGCCATGTGGAGAAGATGCTGCAGTACCGCGACGAGGAGCGGGAAAAGCTCCGCGAGCAGCTTTACCGGGCCGGGCGTCTGGCCGAGATCGGGGAGATGGCGGCCGGTTTCGCCCACGAGATCAACAACCCCCTGCAGATCATGAAGAGCGATCAGGCCTATATGGAAATGCTTCTGAAGGATTTCCGCGGCAGGATTCAAGGCGATCCCGGGTTCGACAGTGACGTGGAGGAACTCATGGCCAGTCTTGGGCAGTTTCGGGTCCAGATCGACCGCTGTGCGCGCATCACCCACTCCATCCTGAATTTCGGGCGGGCCGGTGCCGCCGAGGAGCGCTACATCGACCTGGCCAAGTTTCTTCCGGAGGTTGCGACTATGGTGCGCAAGAAGGCCGAATTGGCCAACATTGCCCTGAAGCTTGATTTGGCCACGGAGAGGCTTGTGGTGAATGTGGACGCGGGCCGGTTGCAGCAGGTCCTGCTCAATCTGCTCAACAACGCCATGTATGCCGTGGCGGAAGCCTCAGATGGGCGGACCGGCGAAATCGTCCTGTCCTGCTTCCCCGAAGGGACGGATAAGGTCCGCGTCGCCATCGCGGACAACGGCGTGGGCATCGATCCGGAGCAGAGCAAGATCATCTTCACGCCGTTCTTTACCACGAAGCCGGCCGGCAGCGGTACCGGCCTGGGCCTCTCGCTCTGTCACGGGCTCGTCGACGGTATGAAAGGGGTCCTGGACTTCACGAGCGTCAAGGGCCAGGGCTCCACGTTTTTCATCATCCTGCCCAGGGTGCAGGCCTCGGCCGTCTGAAGCCGTCGCCCGCCCTGGCTCGTCTGCGATTTGGAAAATATCGAGGTGAACATGAACGATTCGTTGCGGGTTCTGCTCGTCGATGACGAGGAATGCTATCTCAAGACTGCGGCCAAGGTGTTCCGGCGCAGCGGCATCGACGTCGAGTTATGCTCGGCGGGCCGGGACGTCGTCGGGCTGCTGGGGGAGGCTGAATGCCAGGTGGTGGTGCTTGACCTGAAAATGCCCGGCATGACCGGCCAGGAGGTGCTGCGGGAGATCAAGGGCCGTTTTCCCGATGTTCAGGTCATCATCCTCACGGGGCACGCGTCGTCGGACGATGCAGCCACCTGCCTGACGGGCGGTGCGTTCGATTTTCTGATCAAGCCCGTAGAGATGGAGCATTTGATGGACAGGGCCCGCAGTGCCTACTGCATGTGGCAGGTCGCCACGAGCCAGCGAACCGATTGATCGAACGGAGGGAGCAAGGTGAGCAGACCACATGTTGTCATCGTGGATGACGAAGATCGGTTTCGGGAGACAATGGGCAGGATTCTGGAGCGCAAGGGGTACGTCGCGACTCTCCTGGCCAGCGGAGGAGAGGCTCTGGAGTTTTTCGAGAACGTCGATCCCGACGTCGTTCTGCTGGACATTCGCATGCCCGGTCTGGGCGGGGACGAGGCCCTGCCGCGCATTCTGGCCATGCGGCCCCGATGCCGGGTGATCATCCTCACCGGGCACGGCGACGACGCGTCGGCACGCGCGGCCTATGGGAACGGCGCCTTTGATTATCTCTGCAAGCCGTGCGACGTCGCTGTCCTGATCGGCCGCATCGATGACGCTCTGCTGTCCCGCCACGCCAGGCGGCAAGGGGAGCGCAGCGTTACGGATATCATGATTCCCATCGAGCGTTATACCTGCGTGCAGGCCACCTGCACGGTCCGGGAGGGAATCGAGGCGCTCAGAAAGTCTGCGGAGAATTTTGTTTCCTCGGGATTGATCATGGAGTCGGGGCACAGGGCCGTACTCGTTTTCGACGGCGAGGAACTGGTGGGCGTGCTGACCATGCGCAACCTCATCCGGGCGTTACTTCCGTCGCATCTTCTGGACGGGGCCGGTTCCCTGCTCGAATGCGCGAAGTACTCGCCAATGTTCTGGTCCGGCTTCTTCTCCGCCCGGGTGCCGGGCCTCGGGGTCAGGAAGGTGGGCGAGATCATGAATCCCAGGGCCCCCGTGGTGAACTGCAAGGCCAATCTCATGGAGGTGGCGCACCTGCTGTGCGAGGAGAACCGCCGTCGCGTGGCCGTGGAGAAGGACGGCAGGATCATCGGCGTGGTGCGCGAACAGGAGCTTTTTCACGAGTTGTCGCGACAGGTGCTCAATGGCGGCTGGGTGAGCTGAGCCCTGCGGCTGTTCGCCGCGCACGGCAAAAGGCATGGTTCACCCTGCGGTGCGCCATGCCTTTTTTTGTTCGAGGGTGATCAGCCTTTGGCGGCCGCAATGATGCTGCGCATGAATACCGGCAGGTCGTCGGGGGTGCGGCTCGTGATCATGTTGCCGTCGATGACGATTTCGTGGTCCTGCCATTTGGCCCCGGCGTTGACCAGATCTTCCTTGATGGCGAAGAAGGATGTCACGGTGCGCCCTTTGAGGATTCCCGCGGACACGAGCATCCAGCCTGCGTGGCAGATGGCGGCGACGATTTTGCCCTGATTGTCGAAGGCCCGCACCAGGCTGACCATGTCCTGGTCGCGGCGCATATGGTCCGGGGCGTAGCCGCCGGGGATGATGACGCCCGCGTAATCGGCGACGTTGATTCCGGCCGGCGCCTTGTCGGATTTGGCCGGCGTCCCGTATTTGCCTTTGTAGGTCTCCCCGGCCCTGGCGGCCACCACCGTGACCTCGGCGCCTGCCTCCTTGAGCCGGAAGAACGGGTACCAGAATTCGTGGTCGTTGAACTGTGTATCCAGCAGAATGACGAAACGTTTTCCTGAAAGTTCCATGGTGTCCTCCGTTATCTCATTCGGTTGCCGTGTCCTGCCGCTCTTCGGGGAGGGTCAGCGCCCTGACCCGGTTCCGGCCTTCGTTCTTGGCCTGATACAGGAGCCTGTCGGCCTGATCCAGGAGCAGGTCTTTGTCGCAGCGCGTCACGTCGAGGCATGTCACCGCTCCGACTGATACGGTGAGGTGGTCGGCAATGGGAGAAGCGCGATGCGCGATGTCGAGTTTCTCCACGGCATCACGGATGGATTCGCCCAGGTAGCGGCAGCCGTTTTCCCCGGTGTCGGGCAGCAGGATGATGAATTCCTCGCCTCCGAACCGGGCCAGAAAATCGGCCGTGCGGCCCAGGGACGATTGCAGGACGCGGGCGACGGCCTTGAGGCAGTCGTCCCCGGCCAGGTGGCCGTAGGCGTCGTTGAAATTCTTGAAGTGGTCGATGTCGATGAACAGCAGGGACAGCGGCGCCTTGTTGCGCAGGGCCCTGTTCCACTCATGGACGTAGATTTCATCGAACCTGCGCCGGTTCGGGATGTTGGTCAGACCGTCGAGAGCGGACAGGTTTTCCAGGAGGTCACGGGTCTTCTTCAGTTCCAGGTGGTTGCGGATGCGCGCTTTGATGATGGGCGGGCTGAAGGGTTTGCGGATGTAGTCCACCGCGCCGAGCTCCAGGCCCCTGGCTTCTTCGCTCGTTTCCCATCTGGCCGTGAGAAAGACCACGGGGATGTTGTGGGTCTTTTCGTTCTCCTTGAGGCGGGAACAGACCTCGAAGCCGTCCAGGCCGGGCATGACGATATCCATGAGGATCAGGTCGGGTTGAGGCGGCTCCGCTGCCATCTCCAGGGCCATTTCGCCGTTGGTGGCGAAGACGAGGTTGTGCTCCTCTCCGAGCACGAGCTGAAGCGCCTTGATATTGATGGGTTCGTCATCGACGATCAGAATTGTCTGGTTGCTGGTCGAGTAAGGCAAGGTGTTCGCTCCTGAGAGGCTGACGTCACGGGGCGGTTTCGCGGAAGCGCTCCCAGAGGTGCGCTGTATGCAAAGATGTATGCGCATTCGGTTTTTCCTGCAACCGGGAGCGGGCTAATTGATCAGCACTTTTATTTGCACGGCGTCTTTCGCGTCTTGCCGCCTTTATGAAATGGGCGTACCAGCCAAGGCAAAAACGCATCGGGAAAGAGCATGAACATGTCGGAAAAGTATCTTTTCGAACACACAAAGACGGTCCACCATTTTCATGCCGGTCCAACAGGGCTGGCTACCATGTCGGCCCTGTGCCGTTTTGCCCAGGAAAGCGCAGGCTGTCATGCCAGGGACCTGGGCTTCGGCAGCCTGAGCCTCGCAAGCCGGAACATCGCCTGGGTACTGCGGGAGCAGACCATGGATGTGCGACGATTTCCGGCACTGGGCGAAACCCTCCGGATCCGGACCTGGCCGACGCGGGCCGAGCGTGTCCTCTGCCATCGCGACTACGCCATGGTGGACGGAGAGGACAATATCGTTGCGCTGGGGACGAGCGCCTGGTTCGGCGTGGACCTTGCCACGCGTCGGCCCTGCAAGGCCGAGTCCTTCTTTTCCCTGCCCTGGGACCTCGTGCCGGCACCGGCTTTCGACGGTCCGCTGCCTGGACTTGAGGCGCCCGAAGGGGAAAACGCCCGTCAGGTGCGTACGGCCAGGAGCAGCGACATGGACGCCCTGGGGCACATGAACAATTTGCGCTACGTGGACTGGATCGCCGATTATCTGGCGGGGGCGGGTCACGAGGGGAGCGTTTTGCAGCGTGTGCGCATTCGCTACGCCCGAGAGGTAGTCGCGGGCGAAAGGGTCGTCATCGGGCATGACCTGGTCGGCGGCGATATGCGGATCGTCATGACCGGGGAAGATCATGGCAGGGAGGTCTGCCTGGCCCGGGTGACGGCGCAGCAGGTCTGACGGGGCGGTTTATTGGGCCGCGGGAGCTGACTGATCCAGGGCGGCCGAGCGGACAGGCTCCTCCAGCTGTCCCCGGAGGGAAGCGATGGAGGCCATGAAGTCCGGCAGCTCGTTCTTGGGGATGGGCTTGCCCGGGACGCTCTTGATCTTGAGAGGGTTGATGAGCTTGCCGTTCAGGCGCATGCGGAAGTCCAGGTGCGGGCCGGTGGCCAGTCCGGTACTGCCAACATAGCCGATGGTCTGGCCCTGCTTCACCTTGACTCCCTGCCTGGAAGCCTTGGCGAATTTGCTCATGTGATTGTAGATGGTCTCGTAGCCGTTGGGATGGCGGACGCGCACAAACCTGCCCTGGGACTTGTTGTAGCCTGTCTGGGAGATGGTCCCGTCTGCGACGGTATAGATGGGCGTGCCCGTGGGCGCCGCGTAGTCGATGCCCTGATGGGGGCGCCGGTACTTGAGGATGGGGTGGAGGCGGCTCATGGAATAGCCGGAGGAGATGCGCGAGAATTTCAGGGGTGATTTCAGGAAGGCCTTGCGCAGGGGATGCCCCTTTTCGTCGTAGTAGGCGGTGTCGCCCTTGCTGTCGGTATAGCTGTAGGCGTAATAGGTCTGTTCCCGGTTGGAGAATCTGGCCGCAAGAAGTTCGCCGTATCCAATGAATTTTCCGCCCCTGGTCTTCTTTTGGACGACGGCTTTGAAACTGTCCCCCTGACGCAGGTCACGGGTGAAGTCCACGTCATAGGCGAACACGTCGGCCAGTCGCACACCAAGTTCGTCGTTTTCGCCGATTTTTGAGATGGCGCCGAAAAGGCTGTTTTCAATGAAACCGGAGACGGTCACGGTTTCCATGTCAAAGGGAATTGTTTCCCTGCGGAATTCGTATCCAGAGTCGGTCAGGGAAACGACCAGGCGTTCGTCGGAGTTGATTTCGTACTCCAGGCCGATAAGGGCCTCGCCGGAATAGATCATGGTCCAGGGCTGACCGGCCCTGAGCTTGTTCAGGGGATAGACGTCGCTGCTCTGGTCGCACAAGTTGTAGATGTCCGGCAGGGACATGCAGCCTTCCAGCAATGATGACGGGGTGTCCCCGCTCCTGATGACGTTGGTCATCCTGGTGATTTCCGGTTCGCGCGGGGCCTCGGCCACGGGCAAATTCTCGGTGGATTCGGTCCCGGTCGTTTCGGTTGGCGTGCAGTTTTGACGCGCGTCCACACCTGCAGCGCTGTAGTCGATGCTCGATTGCGTTTCCCTGGGGGCCAGGATGTTGACGGACAGGGCGCCGGCCAGGATCAGCAGGCCGACGAGGGCAAGGAGCGGCAGGGCGGAACGGGAGGGCCGCTGGGGGCGTTTGAAGACCGGTTCGGTCTTTCTGAGAAGGGTGGTTGGTTTCGTTCTGCGCATACGTCCCGTGAGAAAGGGCTGAAGTTCATCATCCGGGTCTTTTTGCCTGGTGGTGCCTTGCGGCGCTGGGATTTCCCCTATCGTTGTATGACAATAAGCTCAAGGGGAGAATTACGGTTACGACGGGCCTGTGCCTAGCCGTCCGTGTTTTTCAGGCCATAGATGACAAACTCGACGATATCGTCGAAGAGTTTGTCGTCACCGTAGGGCGTGAGCAGGCCGTGCCTGATTCCGCCGACGAGATTGCAGAAGACCACGACGGATGTTTTCTGAGGGTCGACCTTTCGAATGCTGCCGTCCTTGACTCCGAGTTCGACGCATTCCCGAAGGATGTCGTAGAGTTCCGAGAAGTTGCGGATCATGACCGCCTTGTCCTCAGTGGTCTTCAAATCGCTGAAGGGCGAGCAGCGGACCAGGACCATGAAGTCCTGCTCGGGGTTGCGGGCGAAGTCGAAGTAGGTTTTGGCGAAGGTCCGCACGGCTTCGAGACCGTTGGGCACGCCCTGCAGGTTGGTTCGCATGGTTTGAACAAGCTCCTGCACCACGTCCAGGCCGGCTGTCAGGAACAATTTTTCCTTGTTCCCGAAATGGTGTGTGAGCAGTCCCAGGGCCACTCCGGCGCGCTCCGAGATTTTTTTGAAGGTCGTTTCGGAATACCCGTGTTCGCTGAAAAGTTCTTTGGCGGCTTTGAGCAGCAGTTCCTTCTTGGTGGGGGCCGTGGCCATGGTGGTCCTTTTGGTGCGTGCGAAGTGATGCAATACGACCGAAGCCGGGCATCGGGAACAGGGCGCACGGTTCCCCGTTCCAGGCTTGGCGCGGTGGCGGAATCGTCCTGAATGACTAAATTGAATACCCAAACAATATGGGGGGGGCGAACGTTTGTCAACGCGGTCGCCAAAGCCTTGATGGTGGCGAAAATTGACAAACATCGCCCGTATCCTGAATAAGAGGCCTCCAACTACAGTATGGAGGACATTATGAATGCCTTGAAATATTGGTCCGGATACATCCTCTCTT
This sequence comes from uncultured Desulfovibrionaceae bacterium, assembly GCA_964597325.1. Lineage (GTDB taxonomy): Bacteria > Desulfobacterota > Desulfovibrionia > Desulfovibrionales > Desulfomicrobiaceae > Desulfomicrobium. The sequence continues at coordinate 8,260 of CAZQYA010000008.1, read as the reverse complement.
CCCTGCGCTGTGGGTTGTACGTTCTCAGGCCCGGCCGCAGGCCGCTGAAACGCAACGACCGCGTGAGCGACAGCCCTCTGTACGACGACGTCCGCAAGTGGCAGGATGCGCAGATGGAGTCCATGACCTTCGAGAACGACAGGCCGGTCAAGGCGGAGAAGGGAACCGTAGACCTGAGCCTCATGCGCCGCATTCATCGGCGTACGCTGCTTGAGATCAAGCATGAACTGGGCGACCTGTGGCGGCCTTCGTCCGTGACTCTCGACAAGGGCCGGGGCATCAGCCTGGACCAGTCCATCGCCATCATGCACCGCCTGCGGGACGCGGGTTTTCCTGATGACGCTCTGGGCGTGGTTTCCGTTGCCTTCGGGGGGCGTCGGCACTCCTTCGCCATCGTGCAGGACACGGAGGACGATTTCTGGATGCTGGACAACGGCACCTTTTCCTTCCGGCCCGTGCGAGGCAGCGTTTTTCTTTCGGCTCGCAAGGATGTGCAGGTGCTCATTGGATTCAATTTCTTTGATACCTGGAATTATTGAACGGCGTTGCGTTGCGCCCAAAAAGGATGGTTGGTGAGATGAAAATAGTATCCACGACGGCCCCTCAGGCCGTGCATTTTGATTCGGATGTGGCCAGGGGCGTGACGGGACGCGTGATCATCGGACAGGCCGACGGCGCCGACAATTTCTGTATGCGTCGTTTCGACCTTGCCGCTGGCGGTCACACGCCGCGCCACGCCCATGACTGGGAGCACGAGATCTTCTTTCACGCCGGACAGGGAGAGGTCTGGCGAGACGGTTCCTGGGCGTCCGTGGGGCCCGGTGACGCGGTCTTTGTTCCCGGCGGGGAAGAGCACCAGATTCGCAACGCCGGAACCGCTCCCCTGACGTTCCTTTGCCTGATTCCGGCCGGAGCGCCTGAAATTTAGCGGAGGCCTGTTATGGAGGTTCACGCCCGCAGATACGCCTACCTGTCCATAGGGGCCTCGCTTCTGACCATGGCGCTCAAGTTCGGCGCCTTTTTTCTGACGGGTTCCGTGGGGCTTTTTTCCGATGCCGTGGAGTCCGTGGTCAATCTGACGGCAGGCATCATCGCCCTGGTGGCCATCATCGCGTCTCACCGGCCGGCGGATCAGTGCCATGCCTACGGCCACGGGAAGGCCGAGTACTTCTCGAGCGGCATGGAGGGGGTTCTCATCTGCCTGGCCGCCACGGGTATTGCCTACGCTTCGGTCCAGCGTTTTCTGAATCCACAGCCCCTCGAGTCTCTGGGAGCCGGCATTGTCGTGGCTGCGGCGGCTGGAGCGGTAAATTTCGGCGCGGCTCGCGTAATGCTGCGGGCGGCCAGAGCCTATGACAACATCGTTCTGGAAGCCGACGCCAAGCACCTCATGACCGATGTCTGGACTTCGGCCGGGCTGATCACTGCCCTGCTGGTTATGCTCCTGGCGCCGCCGTCCTGGCATGTCCTGGATCCGATCCTCGGCTTTATCATGGCGGTGCATATCGTCTGGACAGGTATTACCCTGATCCGCAGGTCCGTGGCCGGGCTCATGGACGAAGGCCTGCCGGACGATGAGGTTGGCGTGGTCACGGGCGCGATTGTGGAGACTGGCGGGCCGGATACGGGTTTTCACGCCTTGCGCACGCGGCGGGCCGGCAACAGGCGGTTCATCGATTTTCATCTTCTGGTGCCGGGTGCCATGACGGTGCAGCAATCCCATGACCTGTGCTGCGCCATCGAGGAGAAGATCCGACAGGCCCTGCCGGGGGCCCAGACTACCATCCATGTGGAGCCGAAAGAGGATCACTCCTCCTTCGACGGGTGGAAGGTCGGCGGCCTTTGCGACAGACAGGTGATGGCGGGAGAGCGGGAATCATGATTACGGGCGCCAGCGGTGCCCCTGAAGGAGGATTTTCATGTTGAGATATTGGGTGGCCCTGATCTGCCTTGTCTCTGTTCTGGGCGCGGGCTGTTCGACTGTGGGCGAGATTACCGGCAAGACGGTCAAGGGTGTGGAGAGGGCCGCCGACGATTTCAAGCAGGGATATCAGAAAGGTAAGACCGAGTAGAAACGCGGGAGACTGTCCGGCTGGTTTCGGTGATTTTTGGCGCAATCCCGGGGCCCCCTTTTTTTCCGCCGACAGCGGTGGCAAAGAGTTTGCCAAACGGGGGCGAGCCGTATATTTTTATGCTCCGTTTTTGTTGAGATCATTTTCTGGAGGAAAGAATGAGCAATCCGGTGGTCCTGGTGGACACGACCAAGGGCGAGTTCCTGGTCGAACTGTTCGCGGACAAAGCCCCGCAGACGGTGGCCAATTTTTTGAGCTATGTGGATGAGGATTTCTACATCGGCACCCTGTTTCACAGGGTCATTAAAGGCTTCATGGTCCAGGGCGGCGGCCTCGACAACATGATGCGCGAAAAGCCGGTCAAGGCCCCTGTCCCGAATGAGGCTGCCAACGGCCTCAAGAACCTCGAAGGCACGGTGGCCATGGCCCGCACGGCGGACCCGCACAGCGCCTGCGCCCAGTTTTTCATCAACACGGTCGACAATCCGGACCTGGATCATCAGGGCGAGGATGCGTTCGGCTACTGCGTATTCGGTCAGGTCATTGACGGGATGGATGTGGTTAAAAAGATTGAAAAAGTCCGGGTCAAGCCCCAGGGCGACCACGAACACGCGCCCGCCGACCAGGTGTCCATCAACTCCATTACCCGTTTTGAATGACGCAAGACGTTTGAAGTAAGGTACCAACTCATGAGCGAAGATTTTGCCGAGCTGTTCGAATCCTACGAATCGCAGCGCAAGGCAGCCCTCAAGGCAGGGGACAAGGTTTCCGGAACGGTCATCTCCATCGGTCAGAAGGCCGTGTTTCTCGACTGCGGAGCCGCGGTCGACGGCATCGTGGACCGGGATGAACTGCTGAACGACGACGGGGAACTGACCGTCGTCGAGGGCGACACCCTGGAACTGTACGTCGTGGGACTGACCGACGACAGCGTGCGTCTGTCCAGAGCGCTGACGGGCATCGGAGGACTGAACATGCTTCAGGACGCCTTCGAGAGCGGCGTGCCCGTTGAGGGCAAGGTCAGGGAACAGATCAAGGGCGGTTTCCATGTGGAAATCATGAAGCGTCGGGCTTTCTGTCCCGTCTCCCAGATTGATTCCCGCTACGTGGCCACTCCCGAGGACTACGTGGGGCAGACCCTGGAGTTCCGCATCACCAAGCTGACTGAGGGCGGCCGCAACATCGTGGTTTCCCGCAGGGCTCTTCTTGAAGAGGAACAGCAGCAGGCTACGGCCGGATTTTTCGAGGCCGTCAATCCCGGCGATGTGGTCGAGGGCACGGTCACGCGCCTGGCCGCATTCGGCGCCTTCGTCGAACTCGTTCCCGGTCTGGACGGTCTGGTGCACATCTCCGAGATTTCCTGGGCCCGCGTCCAGAGCCCCGAAGAGGTTTTGAGCGTGGGTGACCGCGTACGCGTCAAGTATCTGGGCGCAAGCGAGGGTAAGAAGCCCGGAGAGACCCGCCTGTCCCTGTCCATCAAGCAGGCCCAGGATGATCCCTGGAAAACCGTGGCCGAACATTTCAAGGACGGCGACAAGGTCACGGGCAAGGTCGTCAAACTTATGGATTTCGGCGCCTTCGTGGAGATTGCCCCCGGCATCGAGGGCTTGGTGCATGTCAGCGAGATGAGCTACGGCAAGCGTGTCAACAAGCCCGGCGACATGGTTCAGGTGGGTGATATGGTCGCGGCCGTGATCAAGCAGATCGACGTGGACAGACAGCGCATCTCCCTGAGCATGCGCGACGCCGAGGGCGATCCGTGGCTGGGCGTGGCAGACAAGTACCCACTGGGCCAGACCTTTGAGGGTACCGTGGAGAAGCGTCAGCAGTTTGGTCTCTTCGTCAGTCTTGAGCCGGGCGTGACGGGGCTCCTGCCCCAATCCGTCATGGCCAGGGCCTCAGGCGAAGTCAAATACGACAAGCTTGGTCCCGGCGACAAGGTCGTGGTCAGTATCGAGAGCGTGAACCCGCGCGAACGCAAGATCAGCCTGGGCACCGGAAAGAAGGAGGAGGTCTCCGACTGGAAGGGGTACAAGCCCCAGGGCGGCAGGGAGCTTGGTTCCCTGGGTGACGTCCTGGCCGAGGCCATGAAAAAGAAGGACAACTAGCTGGATTTTTTCGATCATCTCAACCTTGAAGGAGGCTGCCATGGCCATGGAAAGATGGGAATGCCCGTGCGGTTACGTGTACGATCCGGCTGAAGGCGACCCTGACAACAACATTTCCGCGGGGACTGCCTTCGAGGATCTGCCCGAGGATTGGGTCTGCCCGAAGTGCGGGGCGGAAAAGGAATACTTCGAAAAGATGGATTGAGTCCTGAAGAAATTCGGGTTCGGGGGAGCTGGAAGCGATTCCGCTCCCTTTTTTTCGTGATTGCGGATTTCACGAAAGGAGCGTGTGATGGATGACGTGCTGAAATACGAGGCCATGAACTGCTGGGACCGCTATGCATCGACCGGCGACAGGCGAAACATGGACAGTTTGGCCAGGGACTATCTGGATTTTCTGACCGCTTGCAAAACTGAGCGGGAGACTGTGGCCTGGGTCGTGGAAAAGGCCCGCTCCGCAGGTTTTTCCGAAGATCCGGGCGGCGGTTTGTTCATGTCCTCCTTCCGGTCCAAGGCAGTGCTCCTGGCCCGGCGCGGTACTGCCCCCCTGTCGCAGGGCCTGCGGCTGATCGCGGCCCATGTGGACACGCCGCACCTGGATCTCAAGCAGCACCCGCTGCACGAGGAGTGCCGCGTGGCTCTTATGAAGACGCATTACTACGGCGGCATCAAGAAATATCAGTGGCTGGCCAGGCCCATGGCACTGCACGGCACGATCGTAGCCATGGACGGGCGTGTCATCCGCGTCTGTATTGGCGAGGATGAGGATGATCCGGTCTTTACGGTCCTCGACCTGTTGCCCCACCTGGCCCGCAAGCAGCGCGAGGAGAAGGTGGAGAAGGCCTTCGAGGGCGAAAAGCTGAACATCGCTTGCGGGCACGCACCCGCGGTCACGGACGAAGATGCCAAGATCCGGCAGCGCGTGCTCGAGCTTCTGCACGAGCGCTACGCCATCCGCGAGGCGGATCTCTTCAGTGCCGAACTCCAGATCGTGCCTGCGGGCCGTGCACGCTTCGTCGGCCTGGACCGCTCCATGCTCGGCGGATACGGGCAGGACGACCGCCTTTGTGCCTTCACGGCCTTCCGGGCCTTTCTGGAGGCTCCGGCCGGGCCGCACACCCAGGTCCTGCTGCTCCTCGATAAAGAGGAGATCGGTTCCGACGGCGCCACCGGGGCCAAGTCGCGTTTCATGGAGAATGCCCTGGCCGACGCCCTTGACGTCTGGGAACCGGGGGCGGTCCTGCGGCACGTCCTGACGGCCACCAAGGCCGTTTCGGCCGATGTCCACTGTCCCATGGACCCGGATTACCAGGACGTGCACGACAAGCTCAACGCCTCCCTGCTCGGTTTTGGCCCCGTGTTCTCCAAATTTACGGGTCACGGCGGTAAGTACGGGGCCAGCGAGGCGGACTGCGAATATGTGGCCTGGTTCCGGTCCCTGCTTGCGACCGAGGACATACCCTGGCAAATGGCCGAAATGGGCAAGGTCGACGAGGGCGGCGGCGGAACCGTGGCCAAGGATCTGGCCGTCTACGGCATGGAGATCATCGATTTCGGTCCCGGAGTCCTGTCCATGCACAGTCCCTTCGAGATCAGCTCCAAGGCTGACCTGTTCGCCACCGTCAAGGCCTATAACGCTTTCTACCGCAGCTAGGGAGGGACGCATGCCTGTCATCATGGGAACGGCCGGGCACATCGACCACGGCAAAACCAGTCTCATCAAGGCGTTGACCGGGATCAACTGCGATCGTCTGGCCGAGGAGCAGAAGCGCGGCATCACCATCGAGCTGGGTTTCGCCTATCTGGATCTGAGCCCCGAGATCCGTCTCGGGATCATCGACGTGCCCGGACACGAGCGGTTCGTGAAGAATATGGTTTCGGGCGCGGCCGGTATCGATTTCGTGTTGCTGGTCATTGCCGCGGACGAAGGCATCATGCCCCAGACCCGCGAGCATCTGGAAATTTGCTCCCTGCTGGGCATCCGGGCGGGCATGGTGGCCCTGACCAAGACTGATATGGTTGAGGAGGACTGGCTCGAACTGGTTCGCGATGAGGTCGAGTCGTACCTGGAGGGGACGTTTCTGGAGGGCGCACCCATGATCCCCGTCTCGGCCCACTCCGGAGCAGGCCTGGATGAGTTGCGCGGTCATGTTCTTGAACTGGCCTCGTCTTTTGCCCCGGATCGTCGTTCGGACCTTTTCCGTATGCCCGTGGATCGCGTTTTTACCATGAAGGGGCACGGAACCGTGGTTACGGGCACGTCCATTTCCGGCGTCCTGCGTCTGGGCGAGGAGGTCGAGGTCGTGCCCTCGGGTCACAGCTCCAAGGTGCGCGGGCTGCAGGTCCATGGCGTGACCACGGACACGGCCCGGGCCGGCGAGCGCACGGCCGTGAACCTCTATGGTCTGGAAGTGGCGGAACTGGAGCGTGGCGAGGTCCTGGCCCATCCCAGGACTCTTTTTCCCTCTCCGGTCTGGGACGTGGAGCTGACCTGCCTGTCGTCCTCGCCCAATCCCCTGAAGCATCGCACGGAAGTGCATTTCCACCACGGCTCGCGCGAAATTCTGGCACGCCTGTTTTTTCTCGATCGCGACAAGCTCGAGCCGGGCGATACGGCCGTCTGCCAGGTGCGCTTTCCCAAAGCCCTGCCCGGCGTGTTCGGCGACCGGTGCATCGTGCGTTCCTTTTCGCCCCTGCAGACAGTGGCTGGCGGACGTATCATCAATCCCCAGGGCCGCAAGGTGAAGCGGCACTCCCGCGAGCTGGAGACCCTGAACGCCCTGGGGGCCATGTCGGGCGACGAGCTGCTGCTGGCCCAGCTCAGACTGGCCGGTCGGGTCGGGCTGACGGTGCCGGAGTTGCGCATCATGACGGACATGGAGTCCAAGCTTCTGGACAAGACCCTCCAGACCCTGGGCGGCAGGCAGCTGGCCTTCCAGTTCGACCGCGAGGACAAGCGGTACGTGGGCGCCGATGTCCTGGAGATCCTGGGCGACGAGTGTCGGGCCTACCTGGCCGAGTACCACAAGCGCGAGCCCATGCGGCAGGGCCTGTCACGGGCCGAACTGCTGTCGGGCTTCGGCCGGAGCATGCACCCGAAGCTGGTGCATTTTCTGGTGGAGCGGATGGTCAAGGCCGGACAGATGGTGCTTGAAGGCGACATCCTTCGCCTACCTGACCATGTGGTGTCCCTGGCATCGGACCAGACGGGGCTGCGGGCGCTGATGGAGACGACCTATGTCGAAGCCGGTGTCATGCCGCCGACCACCAAGGCCTTTCTCGAGGAGAACGGCCTGGCCGCCAAGGACGTGGCGCAGATGTACCGGCTTTTGATGGAGGAGGGTGTGCTCATCAAGGTCAGCGAAGAGTTCTATTATTCCAGGACAGCCATGGAGGATCTGATCGGCCGAGTGCGGGAATTTTTCGCCGGGAACCAGGAGATGGGGCCCCAGGATTTCAGGGAAATCAGCGGCCTGACGCGCAAGTTCGCCATTCCGGTGCTCGAGTATCTGGACAAGGAAAAGATTACCATGCGCATCGGCGACAAGCGACAGCTTCGAGGACGCTGATAACGTTCAAGGCAATAGTCTTCTCGGATCCCCGCTTCGGCGGGGATTTGTTTTTTCTGGCTGATGGAGGTTGGAAGCAGGTGCGGTTGTTGTGAGGGGGGGCGGAGAGCGCGATCCGGCGTGGTCCGGGCAAGGGCTGCCGGAACTCCATCGGTGGCCTCGTACTGCTTCCCGGCCTTGAGCATTGGGCAGGCTTGGGCACGTTGAGCGTTTCACGGCCGGGAAGCAAACGATGCCATCCTCAGTCGGACAGCCGACAGCCCTTGCCCGGACCACGCCGGAACGCTTGATGCCAGGTACGGTCGGGCGTGAGGAAAGAAGGGACGGTTGGGATGTCGAGGGCGTCGTTTTTATTAGCTGAAGGTATTCTTAATGCGGTGGGCGCGATCCGGCGCGGTCCGGGCAAGGTCTGCCGGAACTCCCTCGGTGGCCTCGTAATGCTTTCCGGCCTTTTGCGCATTGGGCAGGCTTGGGCACGTTGAGCGTTTCACGGCCGGGAAGCAAACGATGC
>CAZQYA010000007.1:23879-37404 GCA_964597325.1 uncultured Desulfovibrionaceae bacterium | reverse complement strand
TCCCGGAGCGCTCCGTCCCGGACAGTCCCGCCCCGCAGTTGCGGCCGGCGGAACCTCCGGCGGACTCCCCGGACGCTCGTCCTCTTGCCTGCGAGACTGAAGGGTTCTTCCGGGCACTGGGATTCACCACCGCCCCGGAGTCCCCGGCCGAGCGCCAGCGCATGCTCCTCCAGGCGGCCGAGATCATTCTCGCGGCCGTGGACGGCTTGCATCATTGTCTGCGCAATCAAGCCGAGTGCAAGAATGACCTGCGACTCCCCGTGACCACCATGCAGCTCTCCGGGAACAATCCCCTCAAGTTTACGCCAACGCCTCAGGTGGCCCTGGAGCACCTCCTGGGGCCCGGCGGGTACGGCATGCTGCCCGCAGGCAAGGCCGTTCGCTCGGGTTTCGGTGACCTGCATGCCCACCACCTGGGACTGTTGGCTGGGGCCCGGGCTTCTGTAAGGGCGGTGCTGGACAAGGTCTCACCCGCATCCATCGCGACCCGTCTGGACGTGGAGGGCTCGTTTCATTTTTTTCGCAGGAGTCGATTGTGGCACGTGTACCGGAAAACCCATCAGGCGCTGCTCGAAGACCATGAGGGCTTCGCAGCCCTGTTTCTCCATGATTTCGCACGCGCCTACGAGGCTCAGGTGAGAACCCTGGGCCCGGTGTTCGAGGGAACGTCTTCCAAAGGAGATGCATGATGCGTCTTGCAGCAGTTCTGATCACAGCGGTGATGCTCGGCTTTCTCGGGGGATGCGCAAAACCGGCCATCGATCTGGCCCTGGCCAGCCAGACCAATGTCAACCCCGACCATACGGGACGTCCCTCGCCGGTCATTGTCAAGGTTTTCGAGATGCGTTCCGACCTGGCGTTCAACCAGTCGGATTTTCGTTCCCTCTTCGAGTCGCCCGTGAAGACGCTCGGCGCGGACCTTCTCGCCATGGACGAGATGGTGTTCGTGCCGGGCGAAGCCAGGCGCATCGAATATGCCCCGGTCTTCGGGACGATGTACCTGGGAGTGATCGCAGGGTTCAGGCAAATGGACCGGGCGGTGTGGCGGGTCGTGGCGCCCATCGATTTCGAGGACGCGAATTCCGTCGGGGTCGAGCTTCGCGATGCCTCGCTCCTGCTCATCCCCCCGGACGAGGCACCGGACTGGGATCCCTTGCAGGCGGTCCGGGATTTTCACGATCCCGGGGCGGAGGATGCCAACGTCACGGAAGGTGCCGAAGTCGCGGATGAATCCGTGGCACTCCCGGATGCAAAGCTTCCAGCCGAAAGTGAAAATCGCCCTCTTTCGTCACCGGGCCTCTTTGCTTCGCCGAACAGGTAGGGACAGGAGGACGTGATGCTCGCCGAGAAGATTTTCTGGTTCGAAGGCATGGCCGTTGGGCCTCAGCATTTTCAACAGCAGGACCGCTATGTGGACACTCAGATACGGATGCGGGCCTTGGCTTACATTCATCACTGCTGGGGCTTCATGGATTTCTCCATCGACGAGGAGTATCTGGCCCTGGGCAAGGTGGTGGTGAACAGGGCTAGGGGCGTTCTGCCCGACGGTACCCTGTTCGAGGTCGGGGAGGGCCATGAGGCCCTCTCCCTGGATGTCACTCCCGGGATCTCCAACCGGCGGGTCGTTCTTGCCCTGCCCCTGGCACCCCAGGGCGCCTCCGAAGTGCGTCAGGAGGATATCCGTGGGGTATCGACCCCGTACGTTTCGCACCGCGTCCCCATCCGGGACAGCGTCGTCGGCAGCAGCAAGGAGGTGCAGGTGGCCTGCTGCCGCCTGGACCTGCGCCTCATGCTCGAAGAGGACACGGAGGTCAGCGGGTATGTGGGCGTGCCCGTGGCGCTCATCCAGGAATGCAAGTCGGACAAGACAATCCTCCTCGACAAGGATTTCATGCCAACCTTCCTGCATCTGGCGTCATCGCCCATGCTTTCGGGTTATCTGCGGGAGATTATCGGGCTTCTGTCCCACCGCGGCGACCAGTTGGCCCAGCGGGTGAGCAGCGCTGGGCAGACCGGCACGGCCGAAGCCGCCGATTTCTGGCTCCTGCAATGCATCAACCGCGAAGAGCCCGTCTTTCGGCACCTGGAGCAGACGCCCTGCCTGCACCCCGAGGAACTGTACGTCCGCCTGTTGGGTCTTGTGGGGGAATTGTCCTCCTTCGTGGAATCCCGCAAGCGTCCCGCCGAACTTGCAGCCTACGACCACAGTGCCCAGGGCTCCGTGTTTTCCGGTCTCATGATGCACGCCCGCCAGGCCCTGAGCATGGTGCTTGAGCAGCACGCCGTGGAGTTGCCGCTTCAGCAGCGCAAGTACGGCATACTCGTCTCGCCCATCCACGACCGGAACCTGCTCGGCTCAGCCACATTTATTCTGGCTGTGCGCGCCGACATGGATTCCGAGACCCTTCGGGCGAACATGCCGAAACAGCTCAAGATCAGTTCCGTTGAGCGCATCCGGGACATGGTCAGGCTTCAGTTGCCGGGCATCAAGGTGCGCGCCCTTCCCGTGGCTCCCCGGCAAATCCCCTTTCACGCCGGCAAGACGTATTTCAGGCTGGAGATAACATCCGAAGAGCTCGCCCAACTTGAGCTGTCCGGTGGGTTTGCCCTGCATGTTTCCGGCACGTTTCCAGGCATTCAGATGCAATTTTGGGCTATCAAGGAGTGATGCATGAAGATGGACGACAACGACAAGACAGTGTTCCTCGGCCAGGGTTCCGCGCCGTCGCAGACCCAGGAGCCGGTGGAAAAGGTGTTCGTCTCCGCAGGCGGCCAGGGCGCGCGTTCGGCAGTGTACATCGCCCAGCAGACATCCCTGGAGGAGTACACGCCAGGGCTCAATCCCCTTGTCACCTGCGCTTCGCTCCTGCTTCTGGAGATGGTGTACCTTCGTACACCGGGAGGCGAGAAGCTCGATCCGCACGGTGGCGAGAGGGCCGAGGGAGAGCAGGGCCTGGAGGACCTGCGCAGGCGGCTCGAAGCGGAAGTTCGTGCTTTCGAGAACAAGGCCCTCAGCAGCGATCTCGACCACTCCCAGGTCCTGGGGGCCCGGTATGTGCTCTGCACGGCCCTGGACGAGAGCGTCAGCACTTCCCCCTTGGGGGGGGATGGCGCGTGGTCCCGTCAGGCACTGCTGAACACCTTTCATAACGAGACATGGGGTGGGGAGAAGTTTTTTCAGATTATCGACAGATGCATGCAGCAGCCGGCCAGGAACCTCTATCTGCTCGAACTCATCTACCTGCTCCTGAGTCTGGGGTTTGAGGGGCGCTACAAGCTCCAGTCCCGGGGACCCATCGAACTCGAACTTTTGCGCGAGCGGATATACCGCCAGGTGCGTATGCTCCGGGGCGAGCCCGGCCATGATCTGTGCCGGAAACTGCCCGAGGGCAAGTTCAGAAACAGGGTCTACACGTACGTTCCGACCTCGCTTCTCGTCTTCTTTGTCGTCTTCTGTCTGGCCGTGACGTTTTTCGGTTTCTCGAACATCCTGTCGAACCGTGCCGAGCCCCTTCTGGAACGCTTTTCCGCCCATGCCGTGGCGGATGAGGGAGGGCGTCGATGATCCGCCGTTTTTTTCGGACCCTGGGCGATATGCTCAGGACGCCCTGGTTTCTGGGGCTTTTGCTGGCTCTCATGCTGGTACTGATCCTGTGGACCCTGGGGCCGCTGGTGGCGGTCGCCAGCGTCGTGGTCTTCGAAAGCGTGACAGCCAGGCTGGCGGGGACGCTTGCGATCATTTTTCTGTGGGGGCTGGCGGTGGCCGTATTTTCCTCGCGACGGCGAAAGCAGGAGGCTTCGGATCCTACCCTTGCCGTGCAAAGAGAGCAGGAGACGTCGGTGCTGGAGCGCCTGAGGGAAGAGCGACGGCACATCTCGCAGACCATCTCCAAGGCCGTGAAGACGGTCACGACCTCGAATTTTTATGGGCCCACGAGTCGCTCTCGCTATACCCTGCCATGGTATCTGGTCCTCGGCGCTCCGGACTGCGGCAAGACGTCCATGCTGCTCAATTCAGGATTGCAGTTTCCTCTGAACGAACAGGCGGACAGATACCTCCATACGCTCAAGGGCACCGAAAAGGTCGAAGTGCTTTTCGGCAATCAGGCAGTGTTCATCGATACGCCGGGTTCGCTTACGGAAGACGCGTCCGGGCCCGTGAACCGGGGTCTATGGAAAAAACTGCTCCAGTCCCTTTTCCGGGTCCGTCCCGCCAAGGCCCTGAACGGTGTCGTCGTCTGCGTCAGCATGCGCGATCTCATCGACCCGGACACCTCGCGGCACGAGCATCTGACAAGGGTCATCCGGGAGCGTCTGAGCGAGGTGCTCAAAGGGTTGCGGGCCTATGTGCCCGTCTACCTGGTCTTTACCAAGTGCGATGCGCTCCCAGGTTTCGCAGAGTTCTTCGCGAACCTGTCGCGGAGCGAGCGCGAACAGATTTTCGGCTGTCCCGCCCGTTCCAGCACCATGGACCCGGACGCGCTGCATCGGGAATTCAGCGCTCTGCTGCAGACTCTGAACGCCCAGATCATCACCAAGGTTCATCAGGAACGGGACAGCCTGGCCCGTGCGGGAATCTTCCGGTTTCCCCAACAGCTGGCGGCCATGAACCCCGTGATCAAGGAGTTCGTTTTCCGGGCGTTCGGCCCGTCTCGCTATCATCGTCCGGTCATGTTCCGGGGATTCTTCTTTACCAGCGCCCTGGCCGCCCCGGACTCCATGTCAGGCGCGGCCAGGGAAGGGGAACTGCCCTATCAGCATGGATTCCAGGCCTCTCGCGGAGACTACGCCAGGGGACTGTTTCTTCTGCGCCTCTTCGAGGACTTCATCATCTCCGAGGCGGGGATGGCCGGCGCTGACAAGGAGCAGATATGGCTTCTGCGCTGCCGGCGTTTCGGTACGCAACTGGCGGCTGCGTTGGTGCTGGTTGCGAGCGTGTCCGTTCTCGGGTTCAGTTTCCGGGACAATTTCAACCGCATGGATGTTCTCGAAGACGTTCTGCGCAAGTTCAAGCATGAGCAGCAGGCCCACCCTGCAGGCGGCCCCGCGGAGGTCCTCCCCGAACTGGCGCACCTGGAGGCGGCCATGGGGGTCTACCGCGGCGATGAGGATCCGTTTCTCTCCCGTGGTCTCGGCCTGTACCAGGGCGAGGCCTTCGGGGAATCCACGCGACAGGCCTATACGGGTACACTGACGGACCGTCTTCTGCCTCGTGTGCGGCAGATGGCCGTCGAGGCCATCAGGCGCTCCCTGAACGACCTGGGTGCGTTGAAGCCAGCCCTGCGGGCCTATCTTATGCTCTGCCAACCGGAGAAGATTCAAAAATCCTTTCTTGAGGGCTGGCTTGAGGCGCAGTGGTCGGAGTTGTATCCGGGGCGGGCGGATGACCAGCACGCCCTGACGCGGCACATGTCTCTCCTCATTGCCGAAGGGTTCCCCCCGGCCCCTGCCGATGAACGGGTCCTCTCCACAGCTCGCGCCGCGTTACTCAAGAAACCGTTGCCGCACCTGGCGTATCAGCAGATGAAGGAGGAGGCTGCCGAGTCCGAACAGCCGCCGTTCTCCTTCCGGGCGGCTCTGGGGGGGCACATGTCCATTTTTTCGGGCGACACCTACTCCATCCCGTATCTGTATACTGTTGCCGGGTTCCAGGATTTCGTGGTGGAGCGGTGCCCGGATATCGTGGCTGGGCTGACCGAGGAGAGCTGGATTTTCGGCCCTAAGCCCCCGTTGCTCAGCAATCTTGACATGGAGAAGATCACCAAGGCCGTAAGGGCCATGTACTTCCGGGACTATGCGCGGCACTGGAGCCAGGCGTTGCATTCCCTCCGCGTCGCCAGACCGCGGAGCATGGTCGGGGCCGCCGATGTCGCGGAACAGTTGTGTTCCGGGGCCTCGCCAGCAGTTCTTGTTCTGCGGGAACTGCGCAAGAACACGACGTTTGCCGTGGAGGTGGCGCAGCAAAGCGAGATGGAGGGGGCCGTCGAGGATCAGGTCGCCAGGAAGGGCAGGCAGAAGCTGGCGGCCGTGACCGGGACGAAGGTTGCCGAAGCGTTGGCAAAGGGCGCGTTGGACGCGGCCGCCCAGGCTCGCGTCAAGGCCGCCCGCGAGGCGGTCCGCGACGCCCGGCTTGTCCGGCTTGCCTTCAAGCCGCTGGACAGCCTCCTGGATGCGGACGGAAGCCCCGCGCCAGCTCTTAAGGCCACCCAGGATTCCCTTGCCAGGGCCCGGGATTTCTTCCGGCGCATTGCGAGCAGTGAAAGTGTGGACGCGAAGGCCCTCGAAACACTGACGGCCATGACCGAGGACAACGATGCCACGCTGCGTCACGTCGAGGACGCAGCGAAGCGTCTGCCGTCGCCCGTGGGCGAGTGGTATTCCGTGGTTTCCGATGGTGGTTTCGACGAATTGCTCGAGGTGGTCGCGTCGGTTGTCGATGCCGCCTACAAGGGCTCGGTGCTTCGCGTCTACGAGTCGAACCTCAAGACGCAGTATCCGTTCGACACGCACAGCGAGAGGGATGCGGACCTTGCGGAGTTTGCCGGCTTTTTTAAGGAAAACGGAGTGCTTGACGGGTTCCACGATGCCTATGTCAGGCCTTTTGTCGACGCCAAAGGAGACCTGCGTCCGATCATGGGCCGCACCTTGCCCATTTCGGAGGCGGCGCTGAAGCATCTGAATCTGGCGAACAAGGTCCAGGACGCCTTTTTCATCTCCGGCGAAAAGCTCGGGATTGCTCTGGTCATTGAACCGTACGCCCTGGATGTCCGGCTCAAGCAGGTAGATCTGGTCCATGGCGACAGGATTCTGAGCTACTGGCATGGCCCTGTTCTGCCTTCGAACTTCGTCTGGCCTCTCGATACGGGACTGCCTCCCGAGGCCTCCCTTTCGGTCACGGACGTTCATGGATTCAAATCCTCAAGGACCATGCGTGGTGACTGGGCTCTCCTTCGTCTGCTTCGCCAGGGGCGCATCAAGCGTCAGGACGGCAACACCTGCCTCGTCGAAATGGAGGAAAACGGCAGATGGGCGCAGTTTCTCGTTCACCTGCGCAGTCGGACCAATCCCCTGGATCCCGCTGCGTGCGGCTTCTCCCTGCCGGAGTCGCTGCGGTGAGGGCGAGAGGCGGGCCTAGGATGGTCGCGGGATGACGGCCAAGGACAGAGGGCTCACGTTCGCCTTGAGATTTCTGGTTGTGGCGGCGGCACTTTGCATTGCGGTTGGGTGCGCACGAAAGGGCAGACCGTATCGGGACGGAGCCTTTCCGGTGGCTTCGCGGGTCGTATCGGTCACCCGGACCGTTCTTGATGTTGCCGTTCCCGAAGCCGTCGCGTCGTCAAGCAGGAAGGGGCCATACGCCATGACGCAGCCGGGAGATATGCTTCCGGAATCGGCTCCCTTCATGCCTTTTCCTTCGGATTTGAGTTGGCTTCCTCGAAAGGAGCTGGCGTCCGTCAGGGAGTATATGCTCGAGTTGAGCAGGGAGCCGCAGACTTCCGGTGTTTTCACACGCAGGGCGAGGTGGCTGTTGCCCGTGGTTGTCGAGATCCTCGCGCAACGGGAATTGCCTCTTGAGTTGGCTTTTCTTCCGGTGGTCGAGAGCCGGTTCGAGCCGCAGGCCCTCTCCCCTGCGGGAGCTGCGGGAGTCTGGCAGTTGATGCCTCGCACGGCCAGGCGTTTCGGGCTCGTGGTCACGGGGTACGAGGACGAGCGTTTCGACGTACGAAAGGCCACGGCCGCAGCCGCATCTTATTTGACCAGCCTTCATGGGCGATTTCGGGACTGGCCCCTGGCCGTGGCCGCATACAACTGCGGAGAGGGCGCATTGATCCGTGCACTGGAACGGACAGGGGCGACTACACTGGCTGAACTGATGGAGGCATGTCGCCGCAATGGTCCTCATTCGGGCCTCCTGGCAAAGGAAACCCTTGATTTCGTCCCGAAGTTCGTTGGTGCGGTATGGGCCATGACAGCCAGGCCATTGCCTGCCGACGGGATTGTTTTCAGGGAATTTTTTCCCGATGGGACTGTTTTTTTCCGGGACCATCGTCATTGGCCCGTTGCCGGGCAGAGTGCTGCGGAGTTCGACTCCGGGCGCCACGTAGCCATGATTCCGTGAATGGTGAGGCAACGAGTGACCATTTCTTCCATGATTTATTGTGCGGCGGTCGAATCGTGGGGCGTGAGCAGGAAAGGGCTCGCGCGCCGGGACAATCAGGACGCTTTTCTGAATTGGCCCGAAAATCTCCTCTGGGGCGTGGCCGACGGGGTGGGGGGCGGAGTGAACGGTGCTGAGGCCAGCCGCCTGCTGGTGCGGAACCTGATGTATACTCCCCGTCCTGATTCTCTTGGCGCTCATGTGGCGAACGTCTCCCGGATTCTTACGCAGTCGCATCGGCAACTGCGCGGGCAGGGATCAGGCCAGACGGCCAGCACCATCGTGGCTCTGATGATTCACGAGACACGGGCGGCCTGTATCTGGGCCGGAGACAGCCGCTGCTATCTGTTGCGCCAGGGCTCCCTGTACCTCTGCACCCGCGACCATACGGTGCGGCAACGCAAGATCGAGCGCAACGAACTCACAGTTCATGAAGCCATGAGGATGGTCCCCGGCAATGTGCTGACCAGCGTGGTGGGAGGCGGCGAGGATCTGCGATTGGAAACAGCCGGTTTTCCCTTACGCCGTGGCGACAGGTTTCTGCTGTGCTCGGATGGGCTGTCGGAGATGTTTTCACCAGGAATTCTGATCGCCTCCCTGCGGGAACCGTACGCCATGGCCGCAGCCTTGCGCCTGGAAAAATTACTGGATCAGAGCGGACACCGCGACGACGCCACCGGGGTGACGGTATTTCTCACCGGCGGTAGGTGATGGATTCGGAGAGAAAGACGCCTTGCCCGGTCGGAGAGGACGCTTTGCTCCGGGACGGTTCCGGGGGCCGGGGTTGCGGAGCCGAAGAGGGCAGATTTGTTTTGCGCTCACGTATTGGAACCGGTGGCATGTGCGAAATTTTTTCTGCGGTCGATCTTTTGCGGGTGGAGTGCGGCGATCCTCGGCCGCAGGTGGCGCTGAAGCGCTTGTTGCCCGAAGCGGCTGAACTTCGTCAGGCGCAGTTGGCCCTTGCCCGGGAGTTTTTCACCTTGCGGCATGTCGTACATCCCGGCGTCGTGCGAGCCTATGATCTGCATCGTGAAGCGCGGGGCGTCTGCTTCAGCATGGAACTTCTGGAAGGCGTTTCTGCATACGCGGCCCTTGGAGGTCGCTCGGAAGGGCTTGGAAGGAGAGCCATGGCTATAGCTTCGGAAATATTCAAGATTCTGGCGTATCTTCACGGACTCGGCGTGGCGCATGGCGATGTCAAACCAGCCAACATCTTCCTGGTACAGACGGGTCGGGTCGTACTGCTTGATTTCAATGTTGCCAGGACGGCCCTGTTCCCGGGCGTTGCCGGAAGCCTGCCGTTTCGCGGGATTGAAGGCGTCCCGGGAGTGCCGGGCATGAGCCTGCTTCATGCCAGTCCGGAGTGCCTTGGAGGCGCTTCCCCCTGGCCCGGAAGCGATGTTTTTTCGGCGTGCTGCTGCGTCTATGAACTGCTGACGGGGCAACACCCCTTTGGGATGCTCCCGTCCCTTGAGGCGGCCGAAAAGGGGCTCAGGCCGACCCGTCCCCCGCATCTCGGTTCATGGGCCTGGCGCCGGTTGCGCCAGGGCCTTTCCTTCGACGCGGCGAGGCGTCCTTCGGCGGCAAAATTGTACGCGGTTTTTAAGGGCTCGGGCCCGGTGGCTTCGCTCGTCCCGATTCCGTGCACTGGGGAGGAATGTGAAATATGAGTCGTCCCAAGGTCCTTCTGTGTTTGTTGGGAGATACTCCGGGCGCAGCGGAGGAGAAAGGATTGCGTGAAGCGGGGTTTCTTGTTTCCACTCTCCGCTGGAAGCATCTTGATGCTGAACCGCGGGGTTGGATGCGACTTTTGGCGCTTATTCGGGACGAGGGCGTCGCCGCCTGGGCGCTGGTAGGCAGACATGACGATTTCACGCGGACCGTGCGCATCCGGACCGCTTTGCTGACGATGGGCATGTCGAGTCCTCCTGCCACGGCGTTCGTGGTCTGCGACGGACGCGAAGCGTCCATGACAGGCGGGTTTCTGGAGCATGTCACGGTCTTTCGGGGAGGCGCGTTCGCGGGCCGTCTCATGGCGGAGCGCTTCAGGCCAAAGACTTCGATCCCCCGGCCATGCCGGGTTTTCGCGCACCTCGACGAGCGGCTTGGGCTCTGGCTGGAGGTTGGCCCTGGCATCGACGATGTTTGGGACGGGTTCATGCTGGGCGTTGTCGACGCCGAGATTGCGGCCTTCGGCGTTGGGCCCTGCGGCACGCCTCCCGCCCGGACGGTCCTGGAGTATCCCCTGCTCGGCATTCGCGGGGATATCCGGGGGAAGGTTTATTGCGGCTGTGCGGCCAGAAACGTCCTTGGCCACGGGGAGGCGTGTTTCCTGCGGGTGGAGGGCGATCTTCGGGGGCTGTTCGTTGCCGGGTATCCGACGGAAGGCGGACTTGACGCCCGGTACGTGTTTTCCGTCGGTTCCTCTGAATTTGGAATGTCGGAGGGCGAAGCCGCCGTTCCGCACGAGAGATGACATATCACAAGGAGGTCTTCATGCCACCAGTCTGCAGATTCGGAGACAAGGCCCGGTGCCCTCGCGATTCCCACGGAAAGAAATGCTGTTCCCACGGCGTGTCGGGCCCGGCGACGTCCGGTTCTCCGGATGTCATCGTGAACGGGCGCCCCTTGGTGCGCATCGGCGACAGCGGGGTGCACCGCCGCTGCTGTGGTTCCAATACCTGGCGGGCAACGGGAGGGAGTTCCTGCGTTCTGATCAATGGCATCCCGGCCGTCAGGCTCGGGGATTCCACGAAGCATTGTGGCGGCAAGGGGACTATGATCGAAGCCAGCGGTGATGTGATCGTCGGGTGAGGGGGACGCAGTCTTGTCCGCATTCGATAGGGCTTGGCTGTGCTGTGTCGTGATCTTTTCGTGCCGATAATTGTCAGTATGCGTCCTGCTCTTTTCGAAAAGGCGCTTCAACCGGAGCGCCTTTCTGGTCATTTCCGAGCCGTTTTACCGGTGTCTGATATTTCGTATTGACCAAGACTGCTTTGGGGCACTAGCTGATGCCGTCGTCGACATTCATGGCGATGCCCGCGAAATCTCAATCAGATCAAGGATACCCATATGAGCGATACACCTCCATGCCCCAAGTGCGGCTGCGATTATACCTACGATGATGGAATGGCCTTTGTCTGCCCGGAATGCGGCTATGAGTGGTCCAGGGACGGCGCGGTGAGCGCCGGGGAAGAAGAGAAAGTGGTCAAGGACGCCAATGGGAAGCCGCTTCAGGATGGCGATACGGTTACAGTCATCAAGGATTTGAAGGTGAAGGGCTCGTCCGTCACGGTCAAGGTCGGAACGAAAGTCAAGAATATCAGACTTGTGGATGGTGATCACGACATCGATTGCAGGATCGACGGCATCGGTGCCATGAAGCTCAAATCCGAGTTCGTCAAAAAAGCGTAGCGTCCTGGTTTGTTCCTGGGGTGATGCGGTCTGGCTTTACGTCTTTCGCGTCACGCTGTCCGACAGGTCTTTGTCCGTCCCCCGCCCGAGGTAATTTTTCTTCTCTGGCAGGAATATACGGCGCTCATTCGGATTGTCTGGCTCCAACGTGGTTCGTCAAAAGAAGAATTCTTCGTGCGCTTCGCGATGCCCCTACTGTTTTGTGCCTATTTTTTCTGATGTCAGGGGGGGCAGCCGTATCATTTCTGGCTGGTTGCATGTACACAGGAACTCACCAGGTTTTTTGTTTTCAACAGTTCGAAGGGTGACAGTCGCGCGCACTTGCGCGGACCGTTTTCTGTCTCGAGTATGTGAATATCGCAATCCGGAGGTGCGCCAATGGTCGATTTTTTTCTGAATTCGCATCCGGTTTTGCAGGCATTCCTGGCGACGCTTTTCACGTGGGGCGTGACTGCCGCCGGCGCTGCGCTCGTCTTTGTGACCAGAACGGTCAATCAGAAAGTGCTGGATTGCATGCTCGGCTTTGCGGCGGGCGTGATGATCGCGGCGAGCTTCTGGTCGCTTCTGGCCCCGGGCATCGAGATGGCCGGGAATCTGGGACAGACGGCCTGGCTCACTGCGGCCATCGGCTTTCTTGGCGGCGGGGTGTTCATGCGTCTCATCGATATCTTTTTGCCGCACATCCATCCCGGCATGGCTACGAGTGACGCCGAGGGCGTGAAGACATCGTGGCAGCGCAGCACCCTGCTTGTGCTGGCCATCACCTTGCATAACATTCCCGAAGGACTGGCTGTGGGCGTGGCTTTCGGCGCAGTGGCCGCCGGGTTGCCTTCCGCGACCATTGGCGGCGCCGTGGCGTTGGCTCTTGGCATCGGCATCCAGAATTTCCCGGAGGGCACAGCCGTGTCCATGCCGCTTCGTCGAGAGGGCATGAGCCGTTGGAAGAGCTTCCTCATGGGCCAGTATTCCGGTCTGGTGGAACCCGTTGCCGGGGTGCTCGGAGCCCTTTTTGTCCTCAGGATGCAGGACATGCTCCCGTATGCCCTGTGCTTTGCCGCCGGGGCGATGATCTTCGTCGTCGTCGAAGAACTGATCCCGGAATCCCAACGCAAGCCGGAACATATCGACCATGTGACCATGTCGACCATGGGCGGTTTTGCGGTCATGATGGTATTGGATGTCGCGTTGGGGTGAGATTCGGGAAGCTGGCCAGGGAACTGGAGGGTGTCGGACTTTCCGGATGAATAAGCTACGGCAGCGACAATGCCGCGTTTCCGAGTGGATTCCGTGTGCGCATTTCGTCCGTCTCGCTCATGAGAAAGAATTCCGTTTTTTAAATTCGTGCGCGCACTTTTTGTAACGGGCCTTGAAATCACGGTCTTCGGGTGAACGGCCGATGAGACACGGAAGCGAGGATGCTTACTGGTTTGAGCGCGATGTGGAATACGGTTCGCCTGACTCCGCCGACCGCGCCAACGTGTTGCGCCCTGGATAAAATATCCTTTGTTCCGGTGCCGTTGACCCCCCATACTGATTGCAGTACCCGGATACGAGCTGAGAGGATTTGATAATGATACGCGATACAGACATCGGCGGCCCGCCGAACAGGGATGCCATTCCCATTGAAGACCTGCGGAGTTTTGTGGATGATTTCCCGGCTTTGCTCTGGCGGATCGAGATTGCCCGTTCGCGGATCGAATTCCTGAACGACTATCCCCTGCATCCGCTGGGCGACAGCGCCCGGCTGTTTCTGAAGAATCGTGCCTTTCGCAAACAGATGCTTCTGCCCGAGGACGCCCATCTGCTGGACAAGTTTCTGGACGCCGTCAGCCAGGGGCAGACCATGGCCACGGTGTTTCGCGTCTATACGCCAGCGGATTGCATCATGTGGCTCAAGCTCACCGGCGCCGTAAATTCTTCCGATCCGCGCTACTACTATGGGTACCTCCTCGA